>CAZTAS010000224.1:0-10235 GCA_964611635.1 uncultured Thermodesulfobacteriota bacterium | reverse complement strand
GAAATAATGTGTTTTCCGTGTTTTTTAATCTTCTACTGCAAAATCCGGGATAAAGAGGTATTGCGCAATCTTTAATTTTTGATTTCCGCGCGGAGCTTCGTTACAGCATCATTGAGCAGTGGCGGCTTCTTAAATTCTGTTATTCCGAGATATGGAGGTCGAGCTGGAGATCCACATGTAATGTTAAGAGGTAAATAAGACCCTTAATCCGGTCTTACCAAATTCCTGCCGAAGAAAAAGGATGGTTAGTTCAAAGCGGGAGCTCTACCTTTGGGGTTCACTCGGGGGTGAGCCGATGGACCTCATGAAGGTATAGCTTATTTGAGGGGGTCTCCGGGGTTGGGACCAGAAAGCTCTTCGGGTGATACTTGAGGGCGCCGTTCTGGCATCGATGAACCAGGGGCCAGGTTCTGCGGCGGCCTGATCGACGGCCTTCCGGAAGGTGGAGAGTTCCTCCACGCGGGCTACCTTTTCGAATCCAGCCGCTCTGGCAATCTCTGCCAAGTTGGCCTTTTTCCCAGAGGGAATAGTCTGACCGCCAGTGGACTGGAAAATGCCGTTGTCCCATACTATGTGGACCAGATTTTCCGGTGATTGGTCGGCTTCGGTGGCAAGGCTGCCCAGATTCATTAACAGCGCGCCGTCGCCGTCAAGAAGCCATACCTTTAAATCCGGCCGGGCGATGGCCAGTCCTAAGGCAATTGAGCAGGCCATCCCCATGGAATTAAGCATATAGAAGTTGGCTGTCCTTTCTGGATCGGCTTTGTAAAGGGTATAGTTGGAGGGGCCCAGGTTGCTGATCACCGGGTTGGCGGCCGCCTTCTCCAGCAAGTATCGAGTCGCTTCCAAAGTTTCAATCACAGAGTTTTACCTCCGGTAAGGGTTGGCGATAGAATAAGAGCCGCAGGTTTGCTTCCCGCATAGACCGTTGTAAGGGTTCCCTTCAGGATCATCTCGAACTCGTCATCTCGGGACGCCGTAATGTGCCAGATGGAAAGGGCTTTCAAGATCTCCCTCTGAGCCATGCCCATTTGCATTTGGCAGGGATTATAATCATTCAGTTCTCCGCGGCTAGAGATGAGCAACAAAAAAGGGATCTGACAGGGCACCGCCAAAGAGGCCAGTGCATTAATGCAGTTACCCAATCCGGAGGTTTGGATCATCATGCAGCCGCGCTTACCTCCCAGGTGAATGCCGGTGAGGATACCCACTAACTCCTCCTCGCGGCTAACCTGAATGAAATGGAAGAAAGAATCGTCAGCGGCTCGCTTAACGATCTTATCTAATGTATGGTCAGGCAGGTAGCAAAGGTAGGAAACCTGATAGCTTTTCAAAATGTTAAGATAACAATCGATCCAGTCCGTTTTACATCCTCCTTTTCAAGCAGCAATTATACTAAAATTGAATCCTTGACGCCGTCTATAGGCACTCCCGATTAAGGTATTTAATATTATACCTCTCCTGAATAAGTCAAGAAAAAAAGTTGTATGGGTATGAGAAACTGAATACCTGTATTTTATTCCGCAAGATTAGATTTCGAAACATAATTATTTCACGCAAGTGGGTGAAGCTTATTGCCATTATGCTGAATGATACCAAAAATTCGATACCAACAAATTCGAATTCTACTTGAAATTTCCTGTTGCTGGATGTTATATATTGATTTTGGCTCACCCTTTCTCTTTCCGGAAATAAAGGATATTAACAAATTCAATGAGTTGTTGCAAGTTAGAGGAAAAGATAAGAAATCTTGATGATTGAGTAAAGAGCCATGAAGGACAAAAATTTATTTATCGGCCTGGATTTGGGGTCCGTCAGTCTTAACACGGTTCTCATGGACCCGAAAGGTGAAATTCTTGAGGAGCACTACGACCGAATCAAGGGACGCCCTCTGGAAACAGTGGATCGAGCACTGAGCGAAATTCTCTTCAGGGTGGATGGGTCCAGCATCCAACGCGCTTACGTCACCGGGATAGGCGGAAAGATCGTTGCTGAGCTCATCGACGGTATTTTCGTCAATGAGGTCATGGCACATGCCAAAGCTGTATGGTTTTTGCACCCGGAAGTACGGACTATTATAGAAATGGGGGGCGAGGACAGCAAGCTGATCCTGTTAAAAACAGAGGGGACTGATGGCCTGGAGATCGAGGATTTTTCCATGAATACGCTGTGTGCCGCTGGCACTGGCTCTTTCCTGGATCAGCAGGCCAATCGGCTGAAGCTGGCCATCGAGGAATTCAGTTCGCTGGCCCTTAAATCAAAATCACCGCCCCGAATCGCTGGGAGGTGCAGTGTTTTCGCTAAAACCGACATGATCCATCTGCAGCAGGCCGCGGCCCCTGACTACGACATTGTGGCAGGCCTTTGTTACGCTGTTGCCCGGAACTTCAAGGGTAGCATTGGCCGAGGGATAAAGATGCTGCCGCCGATATCCTTCCAGGGCGGTGTTGCGGCTAACCTGGGAGTTCGAAAGGCCTTCAAAGAAATACTTGAAGTTGAAGAGAATCAATTTATTATTCCTCAGCACTTCGCTTCCATGGGCGCAATCGGAGCTGTGTTGATCGGGTTGGAAGAGGACGAAAAACGAGCGCCTTTTCACCTCAGTCTGGAGAAACTCCGAGACTATATGAACTCATACAAGAAGACCCCTCGCTCCCATGAGCCGCTTAAGCTATCCCCGACCAATCAGAAGAACCCAAAGGTGAGCTGCGGCATTCCCGATGGGACTCAAACGCCTGTAGATGCGTATATCGGTGTTGACGTGGGATCTATCAGTACCAATGTTGTAGTCATTGACGGACAGGGCAATGTCTTGTCCAAGGCGTACCTGATGACTGCAGGACGCCCACTGGAAGCCATTAAAGAGGGACTGAGAATGGTGGCCCAGGAAGTGGGCCAAAAGGTTCGTATCATGGGGGCCGGCACCACAGGGTCGGGTCGATATCTGACGGGCGATTTTATCGGGGCCGACATCGTGCGCAACGAGATCACTTCCCAGGCAACGGCTGCTGCCAATATCGACTCGACAGTGGACACAATCTTCGAAATCGGCGGCCAGGATAGCAAATACATAAGCCTGCGTGACGGTGCCATAGTTGATTTCGAGATGAATAAGGTGTGCGCCGCCGGAACGGGATCGTTCCTGGAGGAGCAGGCCGAGAAGCTTGGTATTTCTATCAAGGAAGAATTCGGCCGATTGGCCCTCAGCTCCAAGCGTCCTGTTTGGCTGGGAGAGCGCTGCACAGTGTTCATGGAGTCTGATCTGGTGCACCATCAACAGGAAGGAGCCAGGATAGATGATCTTGTGGCTGGACTCTCTTATTCCATCGTTGAAAATTACTTGAACAAAGTGGTGGCCGGTCGAAAGATCGGAAAGCGCGTCTTTTTCCAGGGTGCAACGGCCTTCAACAAGGGAGTTGTGGCCGCGTTTGAAAAGGTGCTGGGCCAGCCGATAACAGTTCCTCCTTACCATGACGTGACCGGCGCCATAGGCGTGGCTCTTCTGGCGATGCGGGAGCGGACATGGGAAGAAAGCAGGTTTAAAGGGTTCGAGCTGGGGTACCGTCCCTATGAAATAGTTTCCTTTGAATGCAAGGACTGCCCCAACCGATGCGAGATCCGCCGGGTCACCATCCAAGGGGAGCGGCCGCTGTTTTACGGCAGCCGGTGTGAAAAGTACGATGTGGACAGGGTGAAAAAGAGCTTGGGCGAAGACCTGCCCGATCTTTTCCTTGAGAGGGAACAGCTCTTGCTTGTATCCGAGGCTGAAGGGCTTTCTCCTGATGCCCCTGTCATCGGCATCCCTCGAATCCTTTATTTTCACGAACTTTTTCCGTTCTGGCGGACGTTCTTTAACAGGCTGGGCTTCCGCGTGATTCTGTCGGATCGGACCAATAAGAAGCTGATCCATGGGGGCGTTGAGAAGGTGGTGTCTGAGACATGCTTCCCAATTAAGGCCTCGCATGGCCACATCCTGGATCTTATTGAAAAAGGAGTGAAGAAGATCTTTATTCCCAGCATCATTGATCTGCCCTGTGAGGGCCACTGGGAAGGCTCGGGATACAATTGTCCGTATATTCAGACTTTTCCATACACGATCCGCTCGGCTATTGATTTCAAAGAGCATGGAGTTGAACTGCTCAGCCCTGTTTTTCACTTTGGCCCACCCCGGCGAGCTATATTGGAAAAAGAACTCCAGGATTTTGGCCGCTCCCTGGGAAAGGGCCGGGTTGAGGTTGGCAGAGCTTTGACGGAGGCCTTTCGCGCCCAGGATGCGTTTTATCGGGCCTGCCGCCAACGAGGGAAGGAGGTTCTTGATAATCTCCCCGAAGAGCGGCCTTCCATGGTGATCATCAGCAGGGTTTACAACGGATGCGACCTTGGTATCAACCTGGATCTCCCCCGTAAATTAAAAAAGCTGGGCCTCTTGGCCATCCCCCTGGATTTCCTTTCGCTGGACGTTGTGGAGCGTGTCCCGGGTATGGAGCACATGTACTGGAAGTACGGACAGCGGTTCCTAGCTGCTGCAGAAATTTTGAAGAACTACCCCCGGGTGTTCCCTATATACATAAGCAACTTCGGCTGTGGCCCCGACTCATTCATCTCCCATTTCTTTCACGATCGACTTGATGGAAAGCCTTATTTGCTGCTTGAGTTCGATGAGCACAGCGCAGACGCAGGCGTCATCACGAGGCTTGAGGCATTTCTGGACAGCCTGAAAAACGCCAGGGAGACCGCTGATCGGGCTGTCTCACGGACGGATCCCAAAATTAACCTCATCGAACGCAACAAACTTGATCGGATATTGTATATTCCTTACATGACTTATCAAGCCCAGGCCTTGGCAGGGGCTTTTGAAGCGTGCGGCGTTCAAGCGGTCATCATGCCCGAATCCAATGAGCTCACCCTCTATTGGGGACGAAAGCTGACATCCGGTCGCGAATGCTATCCCTGCATTCTTACCACCGGCGATATGGTCCGCCAGGTTATGGATGCCTCCTTCGACCGCCACCGCAGCGCATTTTTTATGCCCGGGGGAACGGGACCGTGTCGATTCGGGCAATACAATGCTTTTCACCGCCTCATTCTGGACGAGATAGGTTACCCTGATGTTCCCATCCTCTCTCCCAATCAGGATGAAGACATGTATTCGCAGTTGGAGATCGTCGGTGCGGATTATGCCCGCATTGCATGGCAGGGTATTGTAGCTATCGATCTCCTGGAAAAAATGCTTTACGAGACTCGCCCGTATGAGAAGACACCAGGGGAGACGGATCGTGTCTTCATGGAATGGGTTCTGAGAATTCGCGAAGCCCTTAGGAGCCGGAAAGACCTGATTCCTATTCTCCAGGCAGCACGGGACGCCATGGGCGCAATTGAGCTTGACCGCTCTGACCACCGCCCCATAATCGGCATTGTCGGGGAAATCTACATCCGGACCAACCCTTTCTCAAATGAAAACATAATCCGGGAGATCGAAAGCCTGGGCGGAGAAGTTCGCCTGCCCCCTGTAAACGAATGGATCCTCTACACTAACTTCACCTCGCGCCGCAACAGCATAATCAATCACAATTACCGAACCCTATTACGGGCACTTTTCAACATGTTCTTCCAGAATAAAGATGAACGCGCTCTTGAAGCGCTTTTTCATGGCACCTTGAATAATCTGGAGGAGCCCACTATCAGGGAGACTCTGCGCAAGGCAGCACCATATATCCACGATTCTTTCGAGGGCGAAGCTATCCTGAGCATCGGAAAAAGCCTCGACTTCATTGAAAAGGGCGTCAGTGGAATCGTTAATGTAATGCCCTTCACGTGTATGCCAGGGACCATAGTAACTGCAATTTTAAAGCGCCTGCGCCAGAATGAGGACAACATACCGATCCTGAACATGGCATTTGACGGCCAGCAGCAAACCAATACCCGCACACGACTGGAGGCATTCATCTACCAAGCGAGGCAGTTTAAACCGCGATATTGAAGTCATTTCCGCTTTATGGATAATGTGAGCGGACCAACGGCGGATGAACGTCAACATTTCTTACGTCCCCTGTGGAAATTGGAATTAACGCGAAGCATTATCATAATGGGCAGTGCTACCGTCCTGCTCTACAATGATGTTAAGATCCGGAACTGCATGCCTCAACAGTTTTTTATCGCAATAAATTTGAATTGAATAGGAAAAGTACTGTCCATTGAAGTGGGTCGAGGTTCAAGTCGAATGCTACGAAGGGTATAGATCCCGGGAGACGCCCCGGCGGTTGATTACTAAAGATGCTGTCATCGAGATCAAGGAAATATTGGATCGATGGTATGAGGGTGGCGTTCAGGCAGGCTCAATGGTGTTGAATTATTTCAAGGTTCGCGGAGACAACGGAAAAACTTATCTCCTCCGCTATAACGCCCTTTTTGACCGGTGGGCCATGGGTATTTAAACATAAACCAGACTCAAAGGCTTTCAATTCCTGTATAAGATGTGGGGAGCGGTTATCGAGCTCCGATGCCGAGAGACATTACATTGAGGGATAGGCCTGATAGTGATCGCAGCGAGGAAAGTGAAAAATATCCGGCTATTTGCTCTGGATGTGAAATTTCAGACTGCTCTCGTGTCGCTAGATGGCTAGAGTCTCACCCGGGGGAAGGCTCAGGTGCTGTGGACGTGGCGCCCCGTTGCTGAAGTGGGACGGCGGCTACAACCCCGAGAAAAGGATTCTTTATGGACATTTCGACGTTTGTGGTCTTCTCAGACTACGTCTGACCCTACTGTTTCATCGGCCACGTGCTGGCAGATCGGATGGAAAAGGACCTCGGCTTGCGGGCGGTATGGAAGGGTTTTGAAATACATCCCGAAACGCCGGAGGAGGGGATGCCCGTGGACCGCCGATCCAACCCATACATGATCTCGGTCCTGGAAAACATCAAACACCTGTCCCGAAAGGTGGGAGTGGAAATTAACATTCAGGACTTTCGCTCAAACTCCCGCTTATCGCTTGAAGGGGCGGAGTTTGCCAGGGAGAAGGGGAATTTCGCCGCATACAACCGAGCGATCTTTGAGGCCTATTTCCAGAAAGGGCAGGACATCGGTGATATGGCTGTGCTGGAAGGGATCGCGCTGGAAATCGGCTTGGATTCGGCAGAGTTCAGGAATGCCCTCATGAACGGATGCTATCGGAACGTGCTTGCGGATAACCTGGCAGAGGCTCAACGGCTCTCCATCCCGGGGGTTCCTGCCTTTGTATTCGGTGAGCGTGTGGTGGTAGGGGCGCAGCCTTATGAGGTTTTGCGTCAAAGTGCTCTGGAGGTGATGTAAATTGAGGAGGCATCATACTTATTACATACCTATTATGCCCAAACTCTATCTCCTCGACCATTCACAAAAAAGAAATTAGTATGATGTCCCTAAATTTAGATTTTCACAGATTTTCAGAAAAGCGGAATCATCACCGCTTGCCTCCAGTTCAGAATATCTCGGCAAATCAGAATGGAAGAGATAGCACCACCTCCATGAGCTGAAATCAAAACAATGCATTTTCATTACGCTTAACCATGATCTTTTGCCCCCAATCTAGGAGCCAAACAATGTGTGGTATTGCAGGATGCTTTGGAATACAAGATGAGAAAACAGTTGATCGCATGCTGGATGCTATGACGCATCGAGGGCCAGATGATCGGGGTATCCATGTGCATCGTTGTGGCGTATTCGGTCATACCAGGTTATCCATAGTCGATGTGGCAAGAGGCCATCAACCAATTCTGGCAAACGGGGGCAACACGGGAATTATCTGTAATGGAGAAATCTATAATTTCCGCCAACTCAGAGAGAAGCTGGTCTCCAAATATCGCTTCAAGACGTTTTCCGATTCAGAATCCGCCCTTCACCTGTACCAAGAAAAGGGACCAGAATGCGTTAAAGAGCTGGATGGAATGTTTGCCTTTGCCATCTTTGACCGAGACAGTTTTATGTTGGCCCGCGATCCCATTGGAATCAAGCCACTTTATTACGGCTATGTGGGCAACAAACTCTACTTTGCCTCTGAGTTGGGTGCCATGTCCCTGGCCGGTGTCGAATTAGTATATGAATTTCCGGCAGGCCATTATTACACCCCGAAGCAAGGATTCGTTCAATATTACAGCGTTCTCGAAGTTCAGGAGCATCCCATTGCTGACGTCGAGGAGGCCTCGTACCTAATTCGGGAAACCTTTATCCACGCGGTGAAGAAGCGGCTTCTTTCGGACAAGGAAATCCACGTCGGTTCATTCTGCAGCGGTGGCCTGGACAGTAGCTTGGTAGCTGCCATTGCAGCCGAGGAAATCCCTCATCTGCACACCTTTGCGGTTGGGATGAGGGATGAGAGAGCTGAACCTAGCGACGACCTTAAGGCTGGTCGTATCGTCGCCGAACAAATCGGCTCCACCCACCATGAACTGATATTCACCGAGGATGAGTATTACGAGGCTTTGCCCAAGGTAATCCAAAAGTTGGAGAGCTATGATCCATCCCTGGTGCGCTGTGCAGTTCCCTGCTACTTCACCTGCAAACTAGCCGGCGATCATGTGACCGTTGTACTCACAGGCGAAGGGGCGGATGAGATCTTTGCGGGCTACCACTACATGAAACGATTGCCTGTGGATCAGGTGAACCAGGAGGTTCGGCGCAATCTCTGTAGCCTGCACAACATCAATCTGCAACGGGCCGACCGAATCGGCATGTACTTCAGCCTGGAACTGCGCGTTCCCTTCTTGGACGTTGCTATGATTAATCTCGCCATGAAAATACCCCCTGATTTGAAGATTCGGGAGTACAAAGAAGACCGCATAGAGAAGTGGATTTTGCGAAAGGCTTTTGAGGGTAGCGGTTACATCCCAGATGAAATCCTCTGGCGTTACAAGGTTCAATATGCACAGGGGGCCGGCTGTGAGAACCTGGGAGAGCGGCTAGCTGAGAGAGAAATAAGCGATGGGGAATATCGACGGATCAAGGAGGAAAATCCCAAGGCAATAATCAATAGTCGCGAAACTGCCTATTACTACAAAATATTCCGTCAGTTTCACCCTCAAGACTCTATTCTGGAGTCAGTCGGGATTTGGCGGGGATTCGATTTTGATGAAGAACGACAGCGAGTGCAAGGCACCGTTTAGAGGAGGTCATCTCCAAATTTAGATTAAGGGTTCGCTTTTTAATCGAGAGGACACCATATATATATACCCGAACTCTTCCTCTTCTAGTTCGACAATCATGAAATAGGTATAATGTGCCTGAAATTAAAAAAGTGCGCTGGAGGCGGTGGAGTGAAACAACGTGGTGGAAGGATACGCTATCAACAATCACGATCCTACTCTATTATGGAATTTTCCGGCGCTGCAACTCTCCCAGAGTTAATTGAGGGGGACACCATGTATATTATGCCCAAACCCTACCTCTTGGATCTCTAACAATTATAAAATAGGTATAGTGTTCTCGGAATTCTTTGAAAAGGGGAAAAGAAAATGGAGGAAAAGATAGTTTATTTCGAAAAGCCAGGCAAAGAAAATACCAGAGAAGTTATAAAATTAGTTTTGGATAGGGCGAAGTTAAGAAATATCAGCAGTATCGTTATTGCATCAACCAGGGGTGACACAGCAAAATCAATCTCAGAGGCTGTTGAAGGGGAAGGTATCACTTTAGTTGTGGTTCCTTGGCAATTCGGTTTTAAGGGGGAGGAGAACCCATTCCCTCAAGAATTAGTAACCGAACTTCGGGAAAGAAAGCATCTAGTACACTTTGGAACGATGCTATTTCATACAACGGATTTTTACGGTACGGGTATGCCGCAGGCCATGGCAAATCTTCTTCGAGCTTTTGGGCAAGGAACCAAGGTGTGCATCGAAATAATCATGATGGCTTGTGATGGAGGCTGTATTGGTATTGGAGAAAAAGTCATAGCTGTTGCCGGTACGAGATCTGGTGCCGATACGGCTATTCTTGCCACTGCAGCGCCGAGTACCCAAGTAACTTCACTTCGTATTCATGAAATCATTTGCAAGCCGATTTTATGAATTGCTAATAAGAATGACATAATCAGCAGCTTTTTCGTAGCACTTGCCGTAATGGAAGGGACACCAGTCGTAATTGAGGGAACACCATACCTATTATGCCCAAACTCTACCTCCTCGACCACTAACTATAAAGAAATAGGTATTATGTCCGTACGCAGTAACAACTGCTTATTCTAGCGGGTTAAAGTCCCGCCCGGGGA
>CAZTAS010000223.1:0-10325 GCA_964611635.1 uncultured Thermodesulfobacteriota bacterium | reverse complement strand
GTACCGATCACAACTCGCATCAAAAATCCGGGGTTTCCGGATGGACACTAGTTAGTTTCCATATTGATTTCTCAGCTATCGGTTGAATAATGAGAAGATCGTTTGGTACGAAGCGCTCGTGTGACCCCATTCTTTCTTTCCACAAAAGGATGACCGTAGTTTGTGATCATGAGGACCTCGCCAGGGCGTATAAGGTTGAAAATTACGATTTTCCAATGCTATCTGGGCCAATGAACAAAGCCAATCTAAAATGGTCAATATCTCGGTTACATTCTTGACCCTCGATTCCTGATTTTGTACTTTCTGCTGAAAATCAAAAAGTCTAATAATCGAAGGCCATTTTCCTCTTCTCCCCTGCAGCTAGCTTGAGCTCTTGTTCTGTAAAAAACGATGGCATCGGGATATTTTTCGTTGATCTTGAGTCCCTAATGGTTCCTAGTGGTTATCTTCTCTTCCTCGAGTTGCTTCTTTTTACCTTTTGGAAAGTGAGATCCTCTGGATTATTTCTGAAAAAATTTGCCGCTATGCTCCGGGCACACTGGCCTGCTTTGCTCAATTGCTTTACCCATCGGATCTCTACGGGCATCGTCGAAGGCATCAATAACAAGATCAAGGTGCTCAAACGCAAAGCCTATGGATACAGAGACATGGAGTATTTCATTGCCAAAATTTACAATGTCCACAGATCTCAGATGGAGATGATTGGATGAGTGTAATCCTTGAGAAAATTAGGGGCCAGGTAATCATTTTTATGAAGATCAATATTTATTTGGCATTCAGTTTTTCGGGTCATGTTGCAGGTGGATTTTTTCGCCCTTTCACTTCAACCCCCGCCAGTTCTTCCCACAATTTGATTACCACCGGATGATAGCGATCTTCTAGCTTCTTTCCAAACATAGTGCTATATGTCTGAGTTGAAAGTGTTCCAAAAAAAAGTGGTAAACCTAAGCTCTCTGCCAGCTCTCTTGCTAGCCCGAGATCTTTTAGCATGTATGTTACAGGAAAACGCCCTTTGTCGAACTTGCGTCGATAGGTGAATTCTTCAATGTGAGTGTTTAAAGTGTAACTGCCCGCAGAGCTGACTTTCAGAGTTTGAAGGAGGATGTCGGGATCCACTCCGGCCTTTACACCTAGAACTAATGCCTCTGAGGTTGCATTGACGATGGTCGCTAGAATCAGGTTGTTTACGATCTTAACCACTTCGCCAGAACCGAGATCCCCTGTATGTACTATGTCCGTTCCCATACATTCAAGCAGGTGGCGGCACCGATCCACCACCTCTTTTTTGCCCCCGACAAGGATCGATAATGTTCCCTTCTCGGCCGCCAATACACCTTTTGTTACAGGAGCATCGATCATGTCCACGCCCTTTTCCATCAGTGCGGCCCCTACTTTTCTCGTGGTCAACGGAGAGATGGTGCTCATCTCAATGAGCACTGCATTGGGCTGTGCCCCTTCCAGGACTCCTCTCGAACCTAGTACGGCCTTCTCAACATCAGGGGACGAGGGGAGCATGGTGATTATGAACTCAGATCGCTGTGCCGCCTCACATCCTGAGTCGCAAACCACCGCACCTTTTTCCTGAGCTTCTTCCAGAGGTTCTTTCCGGATATCATACACGCTCAAGTGATACCTGTGCTTTAGGAGATTTAATGCCATAGGCTTTCCCATGGCGCCCAGTCCAATAAATCCCACGTTAGTCTTCATGACACCTCCAAATGTATCTCACATATATATCCTTCCTTTTAGAAGGGAAATGAGCCCCCATAACTGTCTTGCTTAAAACAACCCATTTCTTTGTAAAGTTTCTCAGCAGCAAAATGCAAGGGCAGTGGCATACCCTTGGAGATGTTCTCTCATTTAAAATCGGGTTAATAATATATTTCCACTCAATAGGTGGTTGAAAAATTCACATATTAAAAAAATTAGTTTTACTGTACCTTATAACGACAGCTTCATGCCACAATTATTTATGTTAAGCAATTTCTCTATCTTGACAAGTATAACAAGTATAATCATCATAGACTTTGGAAATAAATAAAAAGAGAAATAATCCCTTAAATATTAAAATCTGTTTGACTGCATTACTTAACATAATGAACCTCCACTTGCCAATTTAAGGCATGAGTTAGGGCATTAAAAGTAAATACCAAGCTCTGCCATAGATAATTATTACGCATTATGAAAATCAATTGTGCAAACAGCGGTGTTCAATTTAGTTGCCAATAATATCAAACATTGCAAGCAAGGATACAACTTTTAATTCGCCAAAAACCAAATTGTTAATAGATTATGAATAGTTAGAAAAAAGCAGCTAAGCACATTTGCCGGGCTTCCAGATTGCTGTTTTTATGATTATTGAGAGGAAACAACAACTCCTATAGTCGAATTCTCTCCAGCAGACCTACTTTTAAAGACTTCTTGATCTCATACATGCCAAAAGGAGACAAAGATAAAAATCTCAGCAATCCCAACAGAAGATAGACGCAGAAGATTTGTATCAGCACTCCATCCTTGCTGTGCCCGGAAAGCTATTTATCTTCAGATGTCACTTGATCCAATTGAAGAAGAGCTCCACCTGCAAGCGTTCCTCGTAAGTATCGGCAATTTCAGTGGCATACATGTGTATGATGTTGGTCAGGAACTCGTAGGCACGGTCGGCCCAAGTGGCGCGTCCGGCCGAAGCTCCTCACAAAAACTCAAGGCCGGCGAAGCTAAGCGAGAGCGCCTTCGATCCGTTTGCTTTTCAAGGGTCTTCGATCTGGCCCTTCGGGCCAGACGGCCTTCGGCCGCCCTTGACAAGCACTTCGCTTCGGCTGGTGAGCTTATAGTGTCTGCTTCCAGCAAATCTGTCTCATGAGTCGGCCTTCGACTTCTTTACTACGTTCAAACCTTCCTTCCCCATAATCTCAATCTTGACTAGGGGGATGCCATGTGCGTTCCATTTCCCAACAATAAGAAACTTTTTATTTGACAAATTTTTTTTCATGATAAAATAAATTAATTTTTGAGATAGTAGTACGATACTTCACCGACATTTATTCAAGAAAGGAAGGGATACAATGAGAAAATTATTCTCAGTTTTCTTGGTACTCTATCTGCTAGTGCTAGGTGTGGCACACGCCGAACCCCAAGGAGAGGTGGTTGTGGCTTTCGGGGCGCTCTCCAAGACCTTGGACCCCCAGCTTCATTATGTGAGGACGGCCTTTTCCATATGTCGCCACATCTTCGACCCGCTGGTTATGCGGGACGAAAATATGAAGATCGTGCCCGTGCTCATGACCAGGTGGGAGCGCCTTGATCCCCTTTCCTTAAAAATCTGGCTCCGAAAAGGTATTACGTTTCACAACGGCGAACCCTTCGACGCCCGGGCGGTGAAGTTCACCCTCGAGCGCTACATCGACCCAAACATGCAATCCGGGCAGAAGTTCTTTCTACGGGAGCTCGACCGCGTGGAGATTATAGACGACTACACGGCCATCATACGGACCAAAGCGCCCAAGGCACCCTTGCTCCCCTATCTTTGCATGATCGACATCGCCCCACCCAAAGCCGCCTCTCATGTGGATCAATTCGGTGTCAACCCCATAGGCACGGGGCCATACAAGTTTGTAAAATTTATCCCAAACGACCGGGTAGTGGTGGTGGCCAACGAGGATTACTGGGGCAAACCACCTACCTTTAAAAAGATCACCTTCAGGATGCTGAAAGAAGACGCCACCCGGGTGTCCGCCCTGCTGGCCCATGAAGTCCACGTGATCAAAAACCTCCCGCCCGGCGACATTCCACGGGTGAAAGCGGACCCGGAGCTTGAGGTTATAGCCACCAAGGGCAATCGGTTTGCCTTCATCGCCTTTAACTGTTTCAAAAAAGATCTGCCGTTTTTCAAGGACAAACGGATTCGCCAGGCTCTCAATTATGCCGTGGACCGCGAGGAAATAATTACATTTCTGCTTTCCGGCTTGGGCAGCCCGGCCGTCTCCCCGCTGGCTCCCTGTGTTGACCACTTTCAGCCCCAGACACCGGCCTATACATATGACCTCGAAAAGGCAAAGGAGCTGATGAAGGCCGCCGAATATCCCGATGGCCTTCCCGGAACATACACGCTGCTTACACCATGGGGCCGCTATCTCAAAGACCGCGAGATCGCCGAAGCTATCTCCGGCATGTGGGCCCGGATCGGCGTCAATGTCAAAGTGCTCCCCCTGGAGTGGGCAACGTACATAGCAGAGCGGAGGAAGAAGGGAAAAAGCAAGGGAGACATCACCCTGGGCGCTTTCGGTGCTCCCACCATGGAGCCGGACCTCGAGATGAAGCGCATGTTCCGCTCGCCCAACTGGCTTGGGTACAAGAATGATCAGCTTGATAAAATTATAGACAAAGGCTCTTTTACCTACGATTTCGACGAACAGAAAAAAATCTACGCCAACGCCCAGGCCATTATCTGGGATGAATGCCCGGTGGTGTTCATCTACTACCAGCCGGATATCATCGGCAAACAAAAGCGGCTCAAGGGATTGAAACCCCGGGTGGATGAATCCATTCATCTGCACAATGCGTACTTTGAGTAACCTGTTCTCTCCCCGGGGGGGGCATCCCCCGGGGATTATTAGGAAATCAGGGGCAAATGACAGGGTGCTGCGAGGGGGTTTCTGTTGAATGTTCTTATTATCCGCAGATTTTTTCACGGATTGGTTGTCATTTTCGGGGTTTCTGTCGTGGTCTTCCTACTGATCCGCCTAGCGCCTGGTGACCCTGCATTGATGATGCTTCCCGAGGAACCCACCGCAGCCGAAATTACACAAATGCGAAAGGCTCTTGGCCTCGACCGGCCACTGCTCATCCAATACGGCCTTTTTATCAGTCGGCTGCTCCGGGCAGACCTCGGCCGGTCGATAAGCTACCGCCAGCCAAACTTCGACCTGATCATTCGCGCCGTGCCCAAGACCTTCGAACTCGCCATGGGAGCAATGATTGTTGCAGTGTTGATTTCTCTGCCCGTGGGTGTCCTCGCGGCCAAGCGCCCCAATGGAATGTTCGATACCGTGATTCTTTCCTTTGTTCTCATGGGCCAGTCCGTCCCCACCTTCTGGCTGGGTATCATGTTGATTTTCTTGTTCGCTGTCAAACTGCATATTTTCCCCACGTCGGGCAGCGGAACCATTGTTCACTTGATCCTTCCCGCGGTCACCCTCTCTACCTTTATGATTGCTCTGCTGGTGCGGCTGGTGCGATCGGGCCTCATAGAGGTGCTGGGCGAGGACTATGTGCGCACCGCCCGGGCCAAGGGGCTATGCGAGTTCCTAGTTGTCAACCATCACGCCCTTCGTAACGCCCTAATCCCTGTGGTTACGATTGTCGGGCTTCAGATAGCCAGGCTGATGGGCGGCGCGCTTATCACCGAAACGGTCTTCAGCTGGCCGGGGCTCGGTCTCCTGGCCATCTCAGCTATCAATGCCCGGGATTATCCGCTGGTGCAGGCGTGTATATTGACCACCGCCCTTGTGTTCGTTTTGATGAATTTCCTTGTGGACATACTTTATACCCACCTCGACCCGAGAATCCGTTACTAAGCTGGGGATAGACGTCATGCAAGAATCTGCGGGCAAGAAATACAGGAAGGCGATTCGCCCCCGGGGACCGACCCGAGATGCCTTGAACCGAATTTTCCAACGAAAGCCTGCGCTGATAGCTACTGTGGTTCTCGCCCTCCTGGTGATTATGTCGATATTCGCCCATCGTATTTCTCCACATGATCCATTAGATCAGAGCCTCCGGCGCAGGCTAAAGCCCCCGGGCTGGACAGACCCCAAGGGAATCTATTACATCCTCGGTACAGACCATTTTGGGCGAGACATGCTAGCGAGGATCATTTATGGAAGCAGGACCTCTTTGTTCGTCGGAATATCCTCAGTCATCATCGGAGGATTCATTGGAACGCTTCTTGGACTGGTATCGGGTTTTGCAGGAGGCAGAGTCGATGACGTGATCATGCGCCTGGCAGACATCCAGCTCGCTTTTCCGCCGATTTTGCTGGCGCTGGCGATCATCGCCGTCCTGGGGACTAATATATTTAATGTTATCCTTGTCATTTCGATCTCAACGTGGGTGATCTATGCCCGGACCATCCGCAGCAGCGTCCTGACGGTCAAACAGTTAGATTACATCTTGTCATGCCGGGCACTCGGTGCGCGGCCGATCCGGATTATGTTTTGTCATATCCTGCCTAACACTTTTGCACCTTTGGCAGTGCTCGGCTCCTTCGAGGTCGCCAGGGTTATAATCCTCGAGGCGTCGTTGGGTTTCTTCGGCCTAGGCGTTCAGCCACCCACCCCAACCTGGGGTAACATGATCTCCGAAGGGCGGAATTACATCTTTGAGGGCTGGTGGGTTTCAACTTTTCCCGGGATCGCGATTATTTTGACCGTACTGGCCATGAACCTCCTTGGGGACGGAATACGAGATGCGCTCGATCCGAAAATGAAGCTGCGTAGCTAATCATTAGGTATCATGATGTTAATTTCTTGTCTTGGCCTTTTCCCCTTTATTCATGCTGCGACTGCTTTATCTTGGAGATGTCGAGCGTAAAAAATTTCCGATTTTCCAAGAAATTTGGTGGAATTCCATGAGATGCTTGGTGGCGAAGAGGAGAGGCCTGGCGGGCCTATCTTGTCATGCAGCAATGGTATTTTTTTCGAGATAAGATGATCGAAAGGGAAAACCCCATCGTGTTTTTCCAGACGGAGGTGCCTAATGAATAAAACAACAGTGCTATTTGATCCAGAATTGATGGCGAGAGTCAGGGCCGTGCACGGCAATATAAAGGTAGTAGACTTCCATCACGATATCGACTTGGACCTGGAGTCCCGCAAGGCTCGGGGGGAGGTGGATATCTTTCGCCGAATCTGGATTCCTCGGCTCCGAGAGGGTGGCGTAAAGGTTCAGGTTTTGCCTGTATCGCTGGGGTTCCGGGGAACATATATTCTCCCTGAGTTGGCTCTACGCAACGTACTGTTCCGCATGGAGCTCCTGCTATCAGCAATTGACGAGAATCCGCATGATCTTTCCCTGGTTAAAAGTTATTCCGACCTGGAGAACGCTTTGCAACAGGGGAAAATTGCCTGTGTTCTGGCAATCGAAAGCGGGGAGTGCATCGGGACCAACCTGGAAATTCTGGGTATACTATATAGATTGGGGATAAGAATCCTATCACTGACCTGGAACCGAGCCAATCTCCTGGCAGATGGCGCGGGTGAGCCACGAGGAGGGGGCCTGACCCGAATGGGCAAGCGTGTGGTAGTGGAAATGAACCGTCTAGGGATGGTGGTGGACGCAGCTCATATCAACGAGAAGGGCTTCTGGGACATCATTGAGACATCAGCTAAAACCGTAGTGGTTTCCCACGGGAACGCCCGAGCCCTGGTGGATCACCCCCGCAATTACACCGATGATCAAATCCGCGCAGTAGCTCGGACGGGTGGAGTAATAGGCGTCAACCTCGTGCCCCGGTTCGTGGCTCATCAGAATCCCAGCGTGGATTCGTTCGTGGATCACATTCAACACATAGCCAGTATTGTGGGCGTTGAGCATGTGGGGTTTGCCTCTGATATGACTACAGACCTGGACATGGACATTTCTTCAATCCCGTCGGAAGAAAGGATCCTTGAGCCTGGTGCACCCACGGGCGACGTGGCAGGGTTGGAAGAGATCTCAAAGTTCCCCAACCTAACCGCTGCGCTGTTGGCGAGAGGGTTCAGTGAGGAAGATATAGAAAAAATTATGGGTGGAAACTTCCTCAGGGTGCTCAAAGAGATCATCGGATGAAATGATATTTCTTCCACTATCTTGAGATGAAGGAGGGCGGATATATTTCTTAAAAATGCGTCTTCCAGCGCAAAGCGCCCTTGTTAATGTTAAGTTTAATAAATTACATTTTATATCATTTCTGTCCGGTTATGCGAAACATAAATTTAACTGAATGATATCATATTGATTTTCGCGTTGTTTTTCTGGCGGTTTTAAGAGTTCCTGTATAGTGCACCTGCTGAAAAGATTAAGCTGTAATATATGTAGGAGACGCTGGAGGCCCGATAAGCCAAAAAAATGATACCTCAATCATGAAAAATTATCCTCTAACGCCCTAATAATAAGCATTTGGGGATATTGGTAAATATCTTTCCCGGACACTCCTGTATAAAAATAGCAATTATTTATTAAGGCAAAGAGTAAAAAAGAATTAAGGAGGACTATATGAAAGCCAATCAAGTTACTTTTTCAAGCCCGCAGTTCCGGATCTTATCGGATACACAAATTCAAGCCCTATGCGATGCCGCGATGGAAATACTGGAGTCCACCGGAGTTCTTGTCCACCATTCTGATGCTGTGGAAATTCTCCGTGGCGCAGGTGCTAAGGTTCAAGTGAGAGATTCGACAAAATTTAATGTTAAGATCCCACCCTATTTAGTGGAAAAGGCGATCCGAACAGTTCCCAAGCGATTCACCGTTTATAACCGGCGCGGTGAACGGGCGCTTCTGGTGGAAGGTCAAAATGTATATTTTGGTACAAATGCCTCGGCCATTAATTACTCGGACCCCCTCACTGGTGAAATGAGGCTTTTTGGGCCCGAAGACAGTGCCAATGCCGCCCGAGTGGCGGATTATCTTGATCATATCGACTTCGTCATGTTTGGTGGGCAGCTTGGCGATTGCATCTCATCCAAAATCTCAGATCGCATCACTTTCAAACAGGTCGTCCGCAGCACTAACAAGCCCATCATGTTTTGCTGTTACAGCCGCCAGGCCGCCCAAGACATCCTTGATATGGCTGAGTTGGTGGTCGGGGGGTATGAACAATACCATAACAGACCATTCCTTATGCATTACTCCGAACCGATTTCTCCTTTAGTTCATGGGTTTGAAGGTTTGGACAAGCTCCTTTTCTGTGCAGATCATTCTATTCCAGTCACATACATTCCCATGCCCTTGGGAGGGGCAACAACGCCTGCCACTCTTGCTGCGATCCTGGCTGTGAATATCGCAGAGGTATTGAGTGGCCTAGTCATCCACCAGTTGCGAAAGGAAGGAGCTCCTTTCGTCTTCGGCGGAATTCCATCCGTCATGGATGCGCGAACTATGGCTTTTCCCTACGGCGCTCCAGAATCCACGCTGTTGATCTCCTGTCTCACCGAGATCAGTCACCATTTCGGCCTTCCCATGTTTGGCACCGCGGGATTTACGGACAGCAAGTTACTGGATGTGCAGGCTGGGGTCGAGGTGGCTTTTTCCGTCCTCATGGCAGCCCTTAGCGGGGCGCACTTGGTTCATGATGTGGGACTCTTTTCCACTGCTCCGTCGCTTTCTTTCGAACTCATGGTGCTCGGCAACGAGATCATCCGCTGGGTAGAACACGTAATGCAAGGCATTTCCATCACCCCCGAGACCCTCTGCCTGGATCTGATCCACAAGGTAGGACCAGGAGGTAACTTTCTGCAAGAGGATCACACATATGATCATTATCGGGAATGGTATTTTTCCCGGTTTTTCGATCGCAACAGCCATGAAAAATGGGTCGAAGAAGGCCGGCAGACCATGCTGGCTCATTTGCAGAAGAAAGTCCAATCCATTTTGCAGGATCATTGTCCCGAGCCCCTTCCAGAGGATGTGGTTCGCATTTTAAACGATATGGAAGAGAAGTGGATACATGGCGTCATGTCCAGTAAGGGCATAGAACGAGGCTGAGCTGGAACTTCATATCGACATCTTTGTGAAAGCTTTGTAAAAATTTTTCTATATGGTATGGTCATATTGTCGAGCGTTGATGATTCAAAGAGAGAGGGTTTACTGATCACCTTTAATGGGGCCTAAATATATTCACTATAAAAAACTATTTGATTTTCTGCCTCAGAAAGTTTAATAGATAGTTTTATGATTTTTTGTAACTATTCCACCGGAACCAATTATTTAAAAATCGAGGAGGAGAGAATTGAGCATCTTGGAAAACATTATCATTGGTGTTGTAGAAGGCAAGCTGGGCGAGATTGACTCACTGGTTCAAAAGGCTCTGGATGAGAAGATCGCGATCCAGGAGATCATCGATAATGGCTTGGTAAAAGCTATGTCCGTAGTAGCGGAACGCTGGAAGGAGGGCGAGTACTTCGTGCCCGAGGTTCTTCGCTCCGCGAAGGTCATGCAAATGGGCATGGACGTCCTTAAACCACATCTGGCAGGCGAAGAGATTAAGTCAAAAGCTACTTTCGCCATCGGTACTGTAAAGGGCGACCTGCACGACATCGGCAAGAACCTCGTGTCTCTCATGCTGGAAGGTG
>CAZTAS010000222.1:0-10494 GCA_964611635.1 uncultured Thermodesulfobacteriota bacterium | reverse complement strand
GAATATAATACAGTTAAGCTGAAATGTCAATATCTTTATTTGAGCGCTTATGGGAATAAACCCCGCCCCTACATACCATTATTTAATCCCAGAAAATGCAGTTAGTTGATCAAAATAGCCACAACTTCTCATGGAAATTTATTGTGGCATGGGCATCTTGCCCATGATTGCCACGGGCTTGAAGCCCGTGCCACGCAATTAGAAAGTGATTGCTTATATCCCGCGTATATTGGCAGAAATAATAAGTTTTCCGTGTTTTTTAATCTTCTAATGCAAAATCCGGGATAATATATAATTTCACGAGTTATCTTTACTCATTTGACCGCAACTTTGTATAAGATGCTAATTGTTAATTGTTAATTTTAGAGAGAAAGTCCTTCTTCTGCGAGCCGGCGCAAATCTCTGAGCGTTGATTCCGGTAATTTTCGGGGTGTATACTCCGTCAATATTTCATCAACTTTTTCCCTCGCCCGATCGGCAAGACTCTTCGATCCATCGGCCGCCCAGTCATCGTATCTGCGCCGGTCCAGCAGGTCTGGGTAATGGTCATCCCTGAAGTGGCGGTAAGTATGATCGGTGTCCAGAAAACTATGCTCAGGGCCAACATTTTCGATAACGTCCAGTGCTAGGGTTTCCTCGTTGATGATCAGTCCTTTCATGTACTGCTCCAGCCACTGTATAATCTCATGGCAAATGAGGAGCTGAACGAGGGATCCGGCAAGCCCGGATTCCATATATCCGACATCGTGGATCAACTGGGCTCCGCTCAGTGTGGCTGACATAAGGGTCAGAGCGGCCTCAAGAGCCCCTTGCTGATCTACCGCCTTGGCGTCGCTTGTCCCCCCAAGCCCAAAACATGGCAGGCGGTAAAAATGGGCAAGCTCTTCGTTGAACCCCCGGATCTCTGGAGCAGAGTGGAGACCAACCATAGTTTTCATGTCAAAGGTCCCCCCTGCACAACTGCACCTCAGAAATGGAGCGCCTTCGCGCTTCAGCTGGGACAAAACCATTCCAGCGAGGGCGGCAGCATTGTTCATGGCCAGGAATCCGGCAGCTGTAATGGGGGCGGAGAGTCCGCGATTTGCAATCGCTGGCCTGTAAATGGCTGGCAGATTCTTTTCCGCCAGCCACAGCAGTTTTTCGAGGCTTTCGCGGTTGTGCTTGAGGGGTCCCGTTATGTTCACATAATTGACGGCGAAAGGACGGCGTCTGAGCTCGGTGGCTCCACCCGCCACTATTTCAGCCATAGCTATTGCCTCTTGGGTGTGTCTCAAATTGGTGGTCACATATATAATCGGCTTTTTTGTATTCTCCAGCATGGCCAGCATTTGCATCCGTTCCGCTTGCTCTATGGAAATATCCGAAGGAATAAACCCGGACATTACAAAATCATAACTCGGCAAAGCGTCCAAAACCCGTACGATATCGTATACATCCTGCAATATCGCCTTTCTTCTCACGCCGGAGCGATGATCAATGATAAACAAAAGGTCAGAGCCGTTGCCGTAGTATGATCTTGGCCCAGACAATCGGATGCTCGGCCTCCCTTCCTGATCGTAAAGGACGATCTGCTTCGGAACAATCCCAAGCGCCCATTCGATTCGCCACGATGGGAAATAAACCAGGTTCCCATCCACCACTTCCATTCCGGCTTTTTTGCAAAGGTTCACAGCCTCTTTTTCGTACAGACGTACCCCAACACGATCCAGGATCTCCAGGCTGGCCTCGTGGATCCTTCTCAGTTGGGCGTCGGAAAGCCTTCGATACTGCGGAGACAGGAATTCCACAGCGTTGCTCTCGATCATGGCTCAATCTCCTCTGGCTGCATCAAGTGATTTCAGAGAATTCAGATGGGCAGCGGATTAAGTTTCTGAAACCCGTTCATTATCGCTCGATCGGATCGAAACAATGAGAAATCACGGATATATAAAGTCCAGGATAAGAATGCCTTGCGGGCAGACCCTGCGTATGAAGAGGCACTTTCAATTCAATAATCATCGCTGGTGCTTTCATTCACAACCCGCACACGAGGCCTGTAAAAAAGAGTTTCCGGAAAAAGTCGCCGGAACAATTTTCCTGCTCAAGTCTTGACATTGGGCTAAAGAGCATGTTATGTGTAAAATTAATAGAGAGTTTTATTATAGCAACTATTCAGTTTTCTTTTCTCGCCACCTGCTCCTTTAGAAGATGAAATTTTTGCACCACACATGATTTATGGTGATATTTTCAAGCTAACCAGACGAAGTGAGTGAAATTTTATCGAGCATCTCATCGGCTGTCAAGTTAAAAGTTTCTTTGCAATTTTTCCATTTTTCTTAACGCACATAATGAAGCTATTGTTCTCTGTCACCATCTGTGATTTTTGAAAGCGGCATCACAGTAATCAATTTTAAAAACAATTTTCAGCTAAAATAACTGTTCCCATAAAAGGGAAAGCTACCGAAATTTTCTCTGCTGACCCTGGAAGATATTTTGTAGCATCATTAAAACCCTGCTCTCTTGATTTAATGGGAGAAATTTCAGAGAATGAGAAAAGATTTAAGCCTGCTGTGCAAGCCTTCCTTTCGTATCCTCAGCGAGGAAGCAAAGGAGGAAATTCACCTGGCAGCCTGCGAGGTGCTGCGTCGGACAGGTGTGCTTATCCACGATGCAGAGACTATTGAAATGATGGCGGCAGCGGGGTGTTCTGTCCGAAATGGGAACCTTGTTTACATTCCAATGTGGCTAGTGGAGGAGTCCGTCCGCCTGGCTCCCCGGTCCATCTACGTCGCAAATCGCCGGGGGGAGATTGCAATGCGTCTAGAAGGACGGAAGTCCTATTGGGGAACAGGCTCCGATACGCCGTTCATTCTGGACAGCCGCAGCTCAGAGCGGCGCCGGACCAGTCTGGAAGACATAGCTCAGGTGTCATTGCTGGTGGATGCTTTGGAGAATCTCGATTTCCACATGTGCATGGGGGTGGCACACGAGCTTCCACAATCAATAGCAGACAAGCACCATTTCGTGGCCATGGTGTCCAACACCATAAAGCCTATAGTGTTTACGGCCAGCAGCGCAAGAAATTTGGAGGACATTTACCGAATGGCCTGCTTGATTTCCGGAGGTGAGGAGAAACTTAAAGATAAACCTTTTATTATCCATTATGCGGAGCCCATTGCCCCGTTGATCCATCCCAAAGGCTCATTGGAGAAGCTCCTTTTTTGCATTGATCACCGAATCCCCGTGGTATATACCGCCGGTACTACTACAATGCAGAACGGACCAGCCACATTGGCGGGATCGCTGGTTTTAAGCGTGGCCAGGGGGTTGAGCGGTATCGTGATCGGGCAGCTCCGACGAAAAGGGGCCGAAATCATACTGACTTTTCACGCCAGCTCCATGGATCCTAGAAGCTCTATTCATACATATGTTTCACCAGAGCATATTCTCTGCCAGGCAGCGGCGCGAGACATGTCTGAGTTTTATGGTATACCTCACTGGGGACGAGCCGGTTGTTCGGATGCCAAAATCTTGGATCAACAGGCGGCCTTCGAGGCAGGCGTGGAGATTATGATGCAGGCCATCGGGGGAGAGAACCTGATCCACGACGTTGGATACATTGAGTCGGGCCTGACAGCCTCTTGGGATTCCATTGTTATATGCAACGAGCTTATCGGGGTGGCCAAACGGGTGATACGGGGCTTCGAGATATCCCCGGAAACCCTGGCCTTAGACGTCATCCATCGAGTAGGACCCGGTGGGCACTTTATGATGGAAGATCATACATTTGCACATTATCGGGAAGAGACTTTTCTCCCACGCTTGATCGACCGCCAGCTTTTCGACCGATGGAAAGAACTGGGCGGGACGACGTTGCTGGAACGAGCACGGCAGAGGGTCTTCAAGATTCTTGAATCGCATCGTCCTGAAGCGCTGGACGAAAAGCTTTTGGGTGAGCTGAAGGAGCTGGCCGACAAAGATCATAGAATGGAGTGAGACCTGACAACCTCTTTGAGCACAATAACAATAATAAATGATAGAGGACTGATAGATGAAAATTACGCAGATACGCACAACAATTCTGGCCATTCCACAGAGCAGGCCCTATCACTACAGCGTGGGAACTCCTCTTGGCACCAACAGTATCCTGGTTGAGATCGAGACCGATGAGGGGATCACCGGCATAGGGGAGGCTGGCGGCGCCCGGTCCGCTGAGTCCACAGCGGCGATCATCCGATCTGCCGAGCGCCTCCTGATCGGGCAAAGTCCGTTTGACATAGAAGCATTTATCGCCCGCTTTCACCGGCTTGGCTACTGGAGGAACATGATACGGTTTGCCAACAACGCCTGCTGTGGAATCGAGATGGCGCTCTGGGACATCGTGGGCAAAGCGGTGGGCCAGCCGGTGCACCGGCTCCTGGGCGGAGCGGTTCAACGAGAGATCGACTTTTTCGGACACGTCCAGGGGCGAAGTCCTGAAGAAATGGCGGAGGACGCCCTGTCGCTCCGCGAGCAGGGCTTCAGCACCATCTACTTCAAGATCGGATACAGCGAAAAGGACGACTTTGCCATCACCCGGGCTATCCGCAAGAAGCTGGGTGATGAAGCACAGATACGGGCGGATATGAACGAGTTTTACTCCATCGCAAAGGCCAAACGCCTTATCATGAAACTGGCCCAATTTGATCTCGACTGGGTCGAGCAACCCTTAGATGCGGATGATATGGACGGAATGGCCAGATTGCGAGCGTCTGTTCCCATACCGATCGCTATGGATCAAGGCGTGTTCACTATTGCTGAAATTCTCCAGGCCATCCAGAAGCAGGCGGCTGACGTGTTCGTGCTGGGATTCCACGAGGTGGGAGGCCTTCTCGCGTTGAAAAAGGCCGCCGCCATTATGCAGGCGGCCAGCATCCCCCTGAATAGACATGGAATCATCGGCGAAACGGGCATCAGCACCATGGCCGCCTTGCAGGTGCTGGCCGCCATACCCAACCAGACCGACGGGCACCAGGTTATGCACCAGCTGCTCCAGGAGGACACGCTCGTGGATGGCTTGATCTCTTTTAAGGAGGGCAGCATCTCGGTTCCCGATCGGCCAGGACTGGGGATCGATCTCGATTGGGACCGGATACGCAAGTTTGCCCATGCATATCAGGAGGTGGGTCAGTATTACGTCAATTAAATTAGCTTGCATGAAGAAATTTTAATTGAATTCATGGCGGATGAATGAGATAATAATAAGTATCCAAGGGAAGAGGAGTCATTGGTGGGTGAAGCCGTTGAGAAACATCTCAGGGCTGCACTATGGTGGCAACATCATTACCAAACCAAGGAGGTTGAACCATGAAATCATTATTTGGTGTAAAGATTATGTTTTCCCTATTCGTCATCTTGCTCACCATGTCCCTTGCCTCCATTGCTCTGGCGGAAAAGGGTGTACTGGTGGCAGGCTATGACGCAGGGGACGCGTTGGGATGGAGTCCATTTCGCGTATCTCCTACACCTGACAAGTTCGTGTGTTCCCTCATTTACAATGGCCTTACGAGGTTCAAACCCGGGGGAATCAATCCGGCAAATATGGGGCCGGACTTGGCAGAGAAATGGGAAGCCTCTGAAGATGGATTGACATGGACCTTCCACCTGCGCAAGGGCGTGCAGTGGCATGCGGGTTACGGGGAGTTCACAGCCTATGATGCGGAGTGGTCGCTGAGAATGAGCAGGGATGAGTCTTGGGCAAGAAAGGAATTTGCTGTTTTCAAGGAGATCAAGGCACTAGACAAGTATACCCTACAGATCAAGCTGGCGAACCGCATCCCCTCTGTTCTGGGAATCCTATCTGACTACCACGGGGGATGGATAACTTGCAAAGCAGCTCATGAAAAACTCGGTAAGGACTTTCTGCTCCATCCGGTTGGGACAAAAGCATGGGCGGTAAAGGAGTACATTCCTAAACAGCGCACTGTGTTAGTCGCCAATGATAAATATTTCCGGGGCAAACCGAAAATCAAGAAAATTATTCTTCGCTACATGCCGGATCTTAGCAGCCGCGAGATGGCGTTCCGCAAGGGCGATCTCAACATGGTCGAGGGAGTGCGTGAACAGCAGTGGGTGGACAAGATGAAAGCACTCCCGGACACCAAAGTAGACATTTTCGGGCCGGGAGAGACTGTCATTCTGAATTTCAACATTACCAAGAAGCCATTTAACGACATCAGGGTGCGCAAAGCGGTCTGCTATGCCATCGATCGGGAAGGCATTGTAAAGTTTATGGGCAAAGAGGTCGCCGATCCGCTGTATTCTCCGATCCCCATAGATTATTTGGGCGGCACTGAGGATGTGGAGCGCTATGATTACAACCCGGAGAAGGCCAAACAGTTGCTCAAGGAGGCAGGTTACCCCGACGGGTTCGAGTTTGAGGATATAATCACCGAGATGGCTTGCTATAAGCGGCCTTTGGAGGTAGTTCAGGCGCAGCTCAGGAAAGTGGGAATCAAGATGAAGCTGCGCGTTGTCGTCCACCCCTCCTTCCACTCATTGATCCGCAAGGATACCAATCACATCGTCGAGTATATTTGCGCTCGGTTTCCGGTTGCTGACGTGTTGCTGAGCCAGTTCTTCCATTCCTCCTCCATCGTCGGGACCAAGACGGCGGTCACAAACTTTTCCCATTACACAAAGATTGATGAGCTGCTGGACAAGGCCCGTGTGGAAATGGATACGCAAAAGCAGGTAGCTATGTGGAAAAAGGCCCAGCAGATGATCCTGGAGGACGCGGTGGCCTATCCTCTATTTGTTTCCAAATTCGTTTTCGCTCGCAAGCCATGGGTCAATTATGGATATGATTTAAAATCCAGCCTGAGCCTCTCCCCGCAGTTCTATCACAACTCCGAGGTCACCAAATAATGTCATTTGATACGCAGGGGCACGGTTGTCACGCCGTGTCCCTCATGTATTAGTGGATGTTATGCTTTACTATTCTATCCGAAGGACGTTGATTGTGATTCCCACTATGGTGTTGGTGCTCACCATTGTATTCTTCATGATCCGTGTGGCGCCCGGCGATCCAGCTATGGCGGTCCTAGGCCAATATGCCACTGAGGAGTCGCTCCAGGCGCTTCGACAAGAAATGGGGCTCGACCGACCCTTGTATGTCCAATACCTGGAATACATCACGGGGATTATCCGCGGCGACCTGGGACGATCTATGGTCAATTACAATCCCATCTGGCCCCAGGTACGGTTCGTCCTCCCCCATACCTTCCGGCTGACCCTGGCGGGAATGCTGGTGGGCTGCATCATTGGCATTCCTTTGGGCATCATGACCGCTCTCAGGCGCAACAGCACTGTGGATTATATGGGGCGGACCTTTTCCCTGAGTGGGTTGTCCGTCCCTTCGTTCTATCTGGGGATTCTGCTGATCTTCTTTTTCTCGGTCAAGATCAATATCTTTCCCGCCATGGGCGGGGAAGATGCGACCAGCGTAAAGGAAGTCCTTTTCAACCTCACCCTTCCAGCGGTTGCTCTGGGATTGATCATGTCGGCGTATATCAGCCGGATGGCCCGTTCGGCCATGCTCAATGTGCTCAATGAGGACTATGTCCGGACCGCCAGATCCAAGGGTCTGGGGATGAGGGCCGTGGTGGGGAAGCACGCGCTTAAGAACGCCTTCATTCCTATCATCACGGTCATCGGGATGTACGTGGGAGTGCTGATCGCGGATTCGGTTCTCATTGAGATCGTCTTCAGCCGGCCCGGCCTGGGAAAGCTCATGGTCGGCGCCATGATGAGCCGGGATTACAATATGCTCCAGTCGATCTTGGCCATCTATGCCGGAATCATCGTGGCAGTCAATTTATTTACGGATTTAACCTATGCGATATTTGATCCCAGGATCAAATATAAATAATCATTCAATCTGGAGCTTCTCATTTATGGTCTCTGCCCCCGAAGTATGCGCATGCCTCTCCGCAAGCCGGACTTCGAGGCGTTTTAAGGCAACATAAACACAGGAACAGACATGGCAGTGAAGCTGGAATATCATCGGCTGAAGATCGTCCAGACATTCCTCAGAAACCGTTCGGCAGTGGCAGGGCTGATCATGGTGATGATTATTCTCCCTGTAGCCCTCCTGTCCCCTTTAATCGCACCTTATGACCCTATCGATCAGAACGTGGAACTTCAGTTGAAAGCCCCTGATAAAAGTCATCCGCTGGGAACGGATAGCTTTGGAAGGGATATGCTGTCCAGGATCCTGGTGGGTGGCAGGGTATCCCTTACAGTCGGGGTCTTGTCGGTGTTGTTAGGAATGGTGATCGGCTCCCCATTCGGCCTGCTGGCAGGGTACTATGGGGGGAAGCTAGATATTCTCATCACCCGGGCCATCGACATCCTCATGTCGTTTCCCACGCTGCTGATGGGCTTGATGGTGCTGGCCATCTTGGGGCCTGGGATGAACAACCTGATCATATCCATCGCCCTGGCCTTCGCGCCACGGTTCGCCAGAATGGCCCGCGCGCCAACCATCTCCATCAAGGAGCAGGATTTCGTTACAGCAAGCCGGGCTCTGGGAATGAACGACTGGCGCATCATGTTTCGCCACATCCTTCCCAACATCATTGGGGACATTTCCGTGATGGCCACCCTTTGGACGGCCACGGCCATCCGGCTCGAAGCCAATCTGAGTTTCATAGGCATCGGGGTTCAGCCTCCCACACCAAGCTGGGGCGTCATGATACGAACGGGCGTCGATTACCTGACCAATGCCCCCTGGATTTCCATTTATTCCGGCCTTGCTATCCTGATTACGGTCCTTTCCTTCAACATGATTGGCGACGGGCTTCGTGACATTATCGATCCCAAGCTTCGGGCCTGAGCAAGGAATTCGGTTTAACAGGCCAGTTGCCGTGTCAATTCTCCCCCACTCCCCAACGTTTCCACAGCGAGGATCGATTTTAGCAGTTCTTCCACAGCCTGCCTTGCAAGATAGTGTCCAGCGAAAATCTTGAATTTTTCCTCCATCTCCTCCGGGGTCAAGGGGTTCTGGAAATCCTCACGGGTATGGCTTTGGGGGGCAATTTCTATTCGTTCTCCGCTGATGGTCGTGATTTCTATCCGAGCCATCGTCTGCTTTGGGTAGCACGAGTCCAAATGGGAATCAAGCTCCAGGATGACCCGGTCCGCCACGGCAAGGATCGAAGGATCATTCAATCTCCTTTCCTCCAACTCCGAATGACCCACGCCTCCGTAAATCAGGGCCGATCCCGCAAGAAACGGGATGCTGTATTGGGCCTGCTCGATGATATCCGGTCGTGGATTGTCCAGGTAACAGGCTTGCGAGAAGCTGTGGACGCGTATTCGGGATATTTGCCCGGCTTTCAGGTTATGCCCTTTTCTGGCTTGCAGCACGCCGTCAATGGCCGCATAGGACCACCGGCATGCTGAATAGCGCTTGAAAAATAACCGGAGGATCTCAAAATCTTCTCCCAGGCCACGCTGTTTGCCAATGATGCCCAGAGGCACGAGGCCCGTTCCCGCTTACCCCAAACAATCGCCTCTTCCGGCATCATCGGAAATTCCACGAGCATATCCCGGATTATCCTGGAGGCCCGGCACTTGGAGCCCGCCAGGCTTACCCCCAAAGTACCCATCAGCGCCCATTTCGCCTGAGCAGTTACCTTTTTCGGGAAATCCTCCAGCGTGGAACCCGCAATGAAATCGCCAGGTCTTAATTGTGGATCCATCGGATCAATTCCTGAAATGAAAAGTTGTAAATCGCTTTACCTCTTATATCTTCACAAACCGCCTCGGTTTCTCAGTGTATCCCAGCTTCTTATAAAATGCATGTGCATCATTGCGGTGAATTCCACTCGTTATCTCCATCATGATACAACCTGCGTTTCGCGCCATAGTCTCAAGCGAAGTCATAAGCTTCCGCCCCACACCAAGTCTCCTGTAATTATTCGTCACTACGAAGGCCATTATCCGTCCAAGGCGACCAGGTTCATAGAATAACTCTACAATGTGCAGATAAGCTACACCAATAACTTTACCATCCATTTCTGCAACGAGCACAAAATCCTTATCGCCCTGGGATAATTCTGCTATCTTTGATTGGGCAAATTCTGGCTTGTTCTGATACCCGAGTTCTTTCAGCAAACCAACAATCTGGTCAGCATCTTCAACAACCGCCTTTCTTATCGTGAATTCTTCCATGATTTCATCCCGTGAGTTCAGCTCAAGTTTCACGTAATGCTGTTAGCGGCATACCCATTCAAGTCAAGCCTGTCGTAACGCATTTTTCTATCCATTGAATCCGTTTTGGCAGATCGTCATTGTAATTGAGCCCAAGTTCTTAATGTCTTTGATGCTCAGTGGACGTCTAAGAACTTTAGCCAACCTCGCAAGCTATTACAACAAGTCTTCGTCTGAGAGACCAATGAACCTCCCTGCAGCAAGCCGCAGGGTATCTGAAAGGTACTTGCCTTTCTCTTATCCATCCCCGCAGCAAGCTGC
>CAZTAS010000221.1:0-10692 GCA_964611635.1 uncultured Thermodesulfobacteriota bacterium | reverse complement strand
TTTGAGCAAGGTGTAGCACCCCTCTCTAATTTACACAAGTTATTTTACGTTACCGATATTTCACCTTGGTTGGCTTTTGCCACAATCTTCTGCTCCTCATCGATGGCTGTGACATATGTTGTTCTCCTTTCTTTTATTTTTCCTCTTGCCGGGTTATATACCACACTGGCTCGGAGGACAGCCTCTTCATGTAATCAAAAATGCATTTTCACTTCTAAATCACTCTATCTCTTGAACATTACATGTCTTTTGAGAAATTAAAATAACTTTTTGGGGGAAGCCCTGAAAATTTAGGGGTATTTAAATTTTTAATTTTTTGAAGATGCTATTCCACTCACCAATAATATCCCTGTTCTCCCGGTTGTCACTCTCGCAGATATTCGATTTGCGAAGGTATGAAAAAAATTGACAAATTTTTTTAATTTATATCAGATATTCGTTGATTCTATTGTCTGCTATTTTATCTCCTTGACATCTGTTATGGGATCAATTATATTAAAAATGAATATATCAATCTAATATATTTTATTTGTATTGTTATCCTTGCCTGCATATGGAAGGACTGATATTTGGTTTCTGATTTAATATTGATCTAAGATGGGGAAGAAAGCCAATGATCCAGCATTTTCTCCTGGGGATACTGGCCATGCGGCCTCTTTACGGCTATCAGATCAAGAAGATCTGCGACGCCCACTTCAGCCAATTGCGGCCGCTGAACTATGGTTCTATATACCCTAACCTCAAGCGGCTGATGAATAAGGGGCTGGTGACCCAGACTGTGAATCCCCAGGACAATCGGCCCAACCGGAAGGTTTATACCATAACGGAGAGAGGCAGGCGGGAGTTCCAAAAATGGTTACACCAACCAGCGATACAGCCTCCGGTGATCCAGGATGAGTTCACCCTGAAGTTCCTCTTCTCACAAGAGATGCCGAAAGAGGAGGTCCTTGAGCTTCTGGAAAGGCAGGTTGAGCGGGTTCGCTCATGGAGAGCCGATCTGCAAAATAAAGAAAAAGAATCGGCCTCCGATTACTCAAGCAGTGCCTATGCCAGCATGTTGGGTGAGCTTTTCCAGGAGATTCACAGTGCCACCCTCCGGTGGCTTGTTCGTTGTCGGGAGCGCATAGCGGCAACATCCGAAAGTTCAACCTTCATCCACCCCGGCAAATCGAGTAAGTCCACTGATTCCATTAAAAGGATTGTCCTTGAGAGAGAAAAAGTATGAAAACGGGAAAGCGCTTTATCTTCACCTTATTGATTACTGTCCTGGTAGTAGCGGCACTTGCTGCATTTTACCTGCTTGCTCAAAACGGCAAAAACCCTGCCGAGGCTGATATACCGCCTCCCGAGCGGCCTCCCATCAAGGTCGAAGTTGTGAAACTGGCCCCCAGGGATATAGCGGACAGGGCTTTACTCTCCGGGGACCTCAAACCATGGAAGGATGTCCGCCTGGCTTCTGATTTAGCTGGCATCATCGAGGAGGTATTGGTCACCGAAGGCGAACGGGTTAAGGCGGGACAGCCTCTTTTCCGCATCGACGTGAGAACCATGCAAGCCCGGCTAGAACAGGCGCGTGCACAGCTAACGCTCGCACGGCGAACCCACGAGCGATATCAGCGCTTGGCGCAAACCGGGGCAATCAGCAAGGATAGATGGGACAAGGTTGTAGCCGACCTGGAGACCGCGCAGGCGGCTTACGAGATGGCACTTGTTGAACTCCAGCGTGGAACAGTAAAAGCACCTATGGATGGCGTTGTTAACGCGGTGCCGGTGGAATTGGGAGAATTCGTGGCTCGGGGGGCTCATCTGGCCGATTTAGTTCAAGTGGATCGGCTCAAAGCAGAGGTGGCTATCCCTGAGCGCTACGTGGGGGACATCAGCCGGGGATCCTCTGTGACTTTGCGTGTTGACCCCTATCCAGACAGGGCCTTCCGAGGCAAGATCATCCACGTGAGTCTGGTGGCCGATGAGCGGACCCGTACATTCCTTTCCAAAATCGAAGTGAATAACCGCAAGGGCCTGCTCAAGCCAGGCATGATTGTCAAGGCTGAGATCATCCGCGCCTATGTCAAAGAAGCAGTCGTTGTGCCCCTTTCCGCATTGGCCGAGAAGGAGGGAAATAAAATCGCCTATATTGTGAAAGACCAGAGGGCGGTCCTCCGGCCCGTCAGGCTTGGCATCATTGAGGGTCCATCGGCCCAGGTGCTGGACGGGTTGCAATTTGGTGACCGCCTTGTGGTGGCCGGACAACGCATGCTGGCTCCGGATGCTCGAGTACAGATAGAGAAGGAAAGCAGAGCCAGTGAAGCCCAAGAACCCTTATCCGGTCTTTAATGGTAAAATGTTTAGCCCTTCCATACAGGCTGCCTTCAAGTCCATCCGTCACGCTTATCCAGACTTAGGACTCATTCATGCCCATACATATCGTAATACGTTATAGCCAAGATATGCATTACAGAAAGTTCGAGTAAAACCAATGTTAATTCCCGACACCGCCGTTCGGCACCGTACAACAGTGTTTGTTTTGCTGGGCATGCTCCTGTTTCTTGGGATCACCAGTTACATTGCCCTCCCTCGGGAATCAAGCCCGGACGTGCCCATTCCCTTCATTGTTGTCTCTGTTGGTTACACCGGCGTGAGCCCCTCGGAGATGGAAACGCTGGTTACCAACCCCATCGAAAAGAAGCTCAAGGGTATCAAGGGTGTCAAAGATATCAGGTCCACCTCTTCGGAAGGATTCTCATCTATCATCGTTGAATTTCATCCTGAGGAAGACATCGACCAGGCTCTCCAGCGAGTGAAGGACAAGGTGGAGGAGGCCAAGCCCGAGCTGCCCCCCGAGGCCGATGACCCAGATGTAGCAGAGATCAACATCAGTGAGTTTCCCATAGTCATCATAAGCGTTTACGGCGATGTTGAGCCTATGGTGCTCAAAAAGGTGGCCGATGCGCTGGAGGATGAAATTGAGATCATCCCTGGTGTGCTGGAGGCCGAAGTGAGGGGTGCCGTGGAGCGAGAAATTCGCGTGGAGTTCGACATGCAGCGGGTTGCCGCTTATGGTTTGACCCTCATGGATCTTATCAATCCCCTTCGTGAGAACAACCTCACAGAGCCCGGCGGCGGCATTGACCTGGACGGCATGCGTTACACAGTGCGCATTCCCGGCGAGTTCGAGAAAGTCGAGGACATCGATTCCATGATTCTCACCATCAAAAACGGCCGCCCTATTTACATCAGCGACCTGGCTAAGGTTGTGGACACTTATCAGGATCGCGTCAACATGACCCGCTACAATGGCAAGGAAAGCGTTACCCTGGCCGTCAAGAAGAGGACGGGCGAGAATATCATCTATATCGCGGACGCGGTCCACGAGGTCCTGAAGGAAGCCAGACACCAGGTTCCAGCCGGAGTGAAAATGGCCATTACCTTGGATCAGAGCGATAACATCCGGGAAATGGTTTCCAGCCTCGAGAACAACATCTTGACAGGTCTTGTTCTGGTTCTGATGGTGATCTTTCTTATTCTGGGAACCCGCAATGCCTTAATCGTGGCCCTGGCCATTCCATACTCCATGTTCATCACATTCGCCACCTTGAGTGGGTTGGACATCACACTTAACATGGTTGTGCTGTTCAGCCTGATACTATCCCTCGGCATGCTTGTGGACAACGCCATCGTTATCGTGGAGAATATTTATCGCCACCGCCAGATGGGCAAAACGCGTATGCAGGCTGCCATGGATGGGTCTGGAGAGGTGGCTTACCCGGTCATCGCCTCCACGCTGACTACAATATGCGCCTTCTTCCCACTGGTTTTCTGGCCAGGTATAATGGGCAAGTTTATGGGCTTTCTGCCCAAGACCGTGATCATTGCCCTGAGTGCCTCTCTTTTCGTGGCCATGGTGATCAATCCCGCTATCTGCTCACTTTTCATCAAGGTCAAGGGCGAAGGCAGTGCCGGCCCGCCTGGACGCCATCCGGTATTAAAGGCATACCGGGTGTTTTTGTCCGGCGCGTTGAGCTACCGGTTTGTTACGTTGCTTTTGGCCCTGTTCGTGCTCATTGCCATCGCCATTGCTTACATCCGCTGGGGGCAAGGTATAGAACTATTCCCCGATGTGGAACCCAACCGCGCCTACATCGCCATCAAGGCGCCCGAAGGGGCCAGCCTGGACGAGACTGACCGCATTGCGCGTGATGTTGAAACGCTGGTTCGGCAATATTCCGATGTAAAATATTACGTAACCGACGTGGGCGCAAGCCTTGCCAGGCGGGGCATCGGCGGTTTGGAGGGAGAGCGCAATCAGGCTAAGGTGAATATAGAATTTAAAGACTACAAGGTGCGCTCCCGCCCGTCTTCTCAATTAATTGGCGAGATCCGAAAAAAGCTTGTGGATCGCTACCCTGGCGTGGAGATTAACGTGGAAAAAGAGGAGATAGGTCCACCGGTTGGTGCACCTGTCAACATTGAAATTACCGGGCCAGAGTTCCATAAGGTTCAGGATGCGGCTCGGAAGGTCAAAAAGGTTGTAGAGCAGGTTCCGGGCGTGGTGGATTTGAGAGACGATGCAGTCTTCGGTCGCCCGGAGATCAAAGTTGACATCGACCGCAACCGCGCCGTTAAGCTGGGGCTTTCCACCGAGATGATCGCGCTTACGGTTAAGACGGCTATACGAGGATACAAAGTGGGCGTCTACCGGGTTGGAGATGACGAGTACGACATTGTTGCACGCTTGCCTGAGCGATTCCGCAGTAAGCTTAATGACGTGATGGATCTCACAGTCTCAGACCTTACGGGAAGGCCCGTGCCCATTTCCACCGTGGCTCACATTGCTCTCCAGGAAGGACAGGGGGCCATCCAACACGTTGACCAGGAGCGTACAATCACCGTCTCATCCAATGTGAGGGGCAGGCTTGCCGAAGATGTGCTCAAAGACGTGCAGGCCCGAGTTGCCACCATGAAGTTCCCTAACGGCATCCGGATCATTTATAGCGGTGAGAGTGAGGAAAAGGAAGAGGCGCAGGCCTTTCTCTCGCGTGCTTTCGTTATCGCAGTATTTCTCATTGCCCTGGTGCTCATCACACAGTTCAACTCTATTCGGCTCCCCGGTATCATCATGACCTCAGTGATTCTCTCCATGGGCGGTGTGCTTCTCGGTCTCATAGTCACCGGCAGGCCCTTCGGGATAATCATGACCGGTGTCGGCGTAATAAGCTTGGCTGGCGTGGTGGTGAACAACTCCATCGTCATTATCGATTTCATTGAGAAATTGCGAGCTCGTGGCCTCAGCATGCGGGAAGCCCTCCTCGAGGCCGGCACCCTGCGCTTTCGGCCCGTGCTCCTTACAGCCGTTACTACCATCTTAGGCCTGACACCTATGGCTATGGGATTCAGCATTGACTTCCGCACCATGACCTTGGAAACAGGCTCCCAGTCCGCTCAGTGGTGGGGGCCTATGGCCTCTGCCGTTATCGCCGGCCTAACCCTGGCAACCGTGCTGACCCTTGTGGTAGTTCCCGCCATTTATGCAATGCTTTACGGTTTGGCGAGGGAAGAGCATGCCGAGACCACGGCACCTATCCCAGCTCCCGCTTCACTGCCTGAGGCCGCTTATCCCCAGTTTGACATGGCAGAGCGAGGTGATGGATAGCTTCCGATAGAACCAACATCCTATTGCATAATAAGCATCAAATAGAAGTTTTAAATCTTGCTATCTTATGCCCCGTCCGGTATATAAAGGACATCAGTAATTCCCAACTAACAAAATAAGCGTATTGACCATTTTTAACTTGCTTGCACGATTGCTGACGAGTAGTGAGAAGAAGATTGAAGATCACAATTTTTTTGGATGCTTTTTTGTAAATTTAGATTATTTTTTTGCCCTTTCTCATCTGTTTTGATATAAAAACTCAGTATTTAGGCCATTCTTTCATAATCAATAAATCATAATGAGTGAGCCCTTTAAAAATCATTTCCTGCCGTTCGACATGGGAAGCAGCGGGAAAGATGAGGGCATCCCTGAATCCCGCATAACGAGACGGGAGTTCTTGGAGCTTTGTGGAACCAGTTTCTGTGCTCTTTCCCACGTGCATCTCTTCGGTTTCCCGGAAACCGTGCGGGCGCAAATGGCCCAGAAGGGCCTCATCAAAACAAAGCTCTCCCCGTATTTCCATCCTCTTGGCGAAGGAGAGATCCAGTGTGAGCTGTGCCCCAAGCGGTGCCGTGTTCCTAAGGGGAAAAGAGGTTTTTGTAGAGTCCGTGAGAATCGGGAAGGGAAATATTACAGCCTGGTCTACGGGAATCCGTGCGCTTTTCATTTAGACCCCATTGAGAAGAATCCTTTTTTCCATGTTTTTCCTGGCACCAAGTCTCTTTCGCTGGCCACGGCGGGATGTAATTTCCAGTGTAAGTTTTGCCAGACTTGGGAAATTTCCCAGGCCTCCCCAGAGGACGTATACAGTTTCGAGATTCCACCACAGGTTGTAGTTAAGAGGGCTAAACAGATGGGGGCCCATTCTGTTGCTTACACGTTTGTGGAACCCGTAATCTTTTACGAATACATGATTGAGATTGGCTCCTTTGCAAAAAAAGAGGGCTTTCTGAGTCTCATTCACTCCAATGGCTTTATCAATAAGGAACCTCTCAGAAACCTGTGCAAAGTATTAGACGCAGCCAATATCGATCTGAAAGGGTTTACGGAGACGTTTTATCGGGAATTGTGCAATGGAGAACTCCACCCAGTCCTCGAAACCTTGAAAATGCTGAAGCAGAAAAAAATCTACGTGGAGATTACAAACCTCATCGTTCCCACAAAGAATGATGAGATGTCGCTAATAAGAGAAATGTGCCTCTGGGTGAAGAGAGAATTGGGCGCGGATACTCCGGTCCATTTCTCTCGGTTCTATCCTTTATACAAGCTCAAGAATCTTCCCCCAACATCAGTTTCGACGCTGGAGGAAGCCCGTGCGGTGGCTTTGTCTTCTGGCCTTGAATATGTCTATATCGGAAACGTTCCGGGCCATGAGGGTGAGAACACCTTCTGCCCCAAATGCAAAAAAATGCTCATCCAACGGACGGGGTATATGGTTGGAGAGGTACACCTCAAAGAAGGGAAGTGCGAGTATTGTGGAAAGCCCATACCCGGGATTTGGGTTTGATTACTTGAGTTTAAAAAGTGGCGCTAAGAGGACAAGAAAGATCTTATCGAGAAGGGAGTAAGCCCTAAGGGGAATTCAGTTTGATCAACTGTGGCGGTAAAAGTCCCTGACCGCCATCGAATGAGGATCGAGGTTGGTCAATCCGTATTGTTCAGCCCAGGCTATTGCTTCTAAGAATTCCTCCACAGTGATCCCACGGGCGATTTTTGGATATTCATAGGCCTTGTATTCCACACGATATTGAGGCATGATGTTCACGTAGGTGGATTTCGGAAGGGTCTCAGCCACCCATTTGGCGAATTTCTCTGTCCCAGCCACCCGGTTGGGCATGACTAAGTGTCGGATCATAAGTCCACGAAGGGCAATTCCTTGCCTATCGACCGTATGTACTCCAACCTGCCGGTTCATTTCGATAATCGCTTTCTTCGTCACCTCAGGATAGTCCGAAGCACCGGCCGAATATTTTGTTGCCTGATGGTCGTCCATATATTTCATATCTGGCAAATAGATATCCACTATGCCGTCCAGAACCTTCACTATCTCTAAGCGCTCATAACCGCTGGTATTGTAAACCAAGGGAAGACGCAGCCCTTTGTTCAAGGCAATCCTCGTGGCATTGAGGATGTTGGGCATAACGTGGGTTGGTGTAACCAAGTTGATGTTATGGCAGCCAATTTCCTGGAGGTAGAGCATCATGTCCGCCAGGTCTTCATCTTTAACTTCCTTTCCCAATCCCTTATGGGCGATGGGCCAGTTCTGGCAGAAGACACAGCGGAGATTGCAGTTGGAGAAGAAGATGGTTCCAGATCCATTTTGCCCCACCAAGGATATCTCTTCACCAAAATGGGGGTGCGAGCCGAAAATCACAGGTTTGACCGGAGCCCGGCAGAACCCCTTTTCACCCTTTTGTCGGTTCACCCCACACTGCCGAGGGCAGAGCCGGCATTGCTCGAAAATGCTGTAGGCTTGTTCGACCCTCTGGGCTAATTTGCCTTCTTGCTCTAATTTGGCGTACGCTGGAAGCCATTCTTCTTCCTTTTTTGCGGCATAAAGGGGAACAGGAGGGATGAGCAGCGTGCTGCCCAAAAGGAGGGAACGCTTGATGAAATCCCGGCGCGTGATCACTTTATCTGTACCCATTGCCTCAAAGACTACAAGACCTTTTCTTTAACCATGTGTGAGAAGTCTTGAAGGCAGAATTGACTTAAAACATTCTCATATTCAAGACTTGAAAATTGGTCTCTTTAATCTCGTGCGCCGAGCAGCCTATATTGAACGGGGCGTAATAGGTCGTTATCCACAAGTCGCCATAGAGCAAGACATGTTCAGCAGGATATTATTTAAAATAAATTTTATTTCACTGAGATCCTATTGTCAAGATATAACCCTAACGAGACATCCCAAAATCATTGAACAATTTTTTCATCCCCTTTTATTTTCTATATCAATTTGGCTAGAATGACTGTCTCGCCGAATGTTTTAGAAGGTCACAAAAGCGAGCCAATTTAACATTTACCGCCTCTTCATAGATGGAGTAACTCCTGCAAAATTTTTCCTTGACAGAGATTTTATTTTATATTAAAAGGATATTAAAGTAATTACCTTAATAAATATTATTATCTTGATAAACATATTTTTCAATAGATTATAATATTTTTTCCCGGCATTATCTGACCATACAAAAAGGTTTTGGATCTGCCTGGAAATGATCATTATTTCAAGTCAAGGAGGTTTTTATGATTTCTGTGAATTTTATTGGCATAGTTCTCCCATATCTGACACTCATCGTTTTCATAACAGGTATTGCTTTTCGCATTAATAAGTGGAACAAGGCCAAAGCAGCCAAAATGACCCTCTTTCCAGCATCCGTGACCCCGGGTGATAAATGGAAACGGATCATAAAGGAGGTTTTAATCTTCGAAGGGCTTTTCCAGGGAAACAAACCATTATGGGTGGGAACCTGGGTTTTTCATGCCGCTCTGGCCTTGATAATTTTGGGTCATTTCCGGGTGTTTACCGACTTCCCATTAATCTGGAACGCGCTGGGCATGGACAAGGGCGACGTGGATACTATGTCGGTTGTAATTGGGGGAGGTGCTGGCGTGATTATCCTGGGGATGGGTTTTTATTTACTTTTCCGGCGATTTGCAGTGCAGCGTGTCAGGGAAATCTCCGACGCTGAGGATTATTTTGCCATATTTTTAATCCTGGCCATTATTATTACCGGCGATATAATGCGTTTTGGGAGTCATTTTGATCTGAAAGAGTCGCGGGATTATTTTGCAGCTCTATTTACTTTTGAAGCGGCCCGGGTACCATCCAACTCATACTTTCTACTTCACTTTTTACTGGGGCAGCTACTCATTATGTATATTCCCTTTAGCAAGTTTATGCATATCCCGGGGATTTTTTATAGTAAGTCCTTGATTTATCAGGAATAAAAAAGCCTTGGCTGAATTAATCCGCTTAAAAAGATAGTCAGATCGAAGCATTCTCGAAAAAGGAGCGTGGAATGAGTGGACAAGAATACCAGATCAGTCAGACGGAGCTTGACAGGGCGGTAAAAGCAGTCAAAGCCATTAGGGACGGACCCAGGGTTCTACAGCTTTATATGGACATCTGTGCAAAGTGTGGTACCTGTGCCGAGCAATGCCATGTCAGTCTTGGCAATCCGATTCAGCGCACCAATCCGGCTTTTCGCTCGGACCTTATCCGCAAGCTTTATAATGCAGATCGTTCCATCCTCAGCAAGGTGCTGTCAGCACTGAGCAGTATCAATGGCCCGGCTCTTGACAGAGACACCCTGGAAGAGTGGGCTCGGGATTTTTACGAGTGTTCGGGGTGTCGCCGTTGCGCTAAGTTCTGTCCTTTTGGCATCGATAACTCGGTGATAACCCGCAAAGGGCGGGCAATCATACATGCTCTGGGTCTGTCCCCCGCCAAGATGGTTGAAACCCAGGAGATCTCTGACAAATTCGGCAATGATGAGGGACAGCCGTATAAAGCTTTTCTTGAAGCTGTGCGCTTTCTGGAGGAAGAGCTTTTTGAGGAACACGGCATTCATATAAAAATTCCGGTAGATCAGCATGCTGATTTATTGTTTGTGCCGGCTTCGGCCGATCTGATCTCCTTTCCGGAGACACAGATGGGATGCGCCACCTTTTTCCACGCCGCAGGAATCAAGTGGACCATGAGTTCCGAAGCCTTTGATGGAGCAAACTTCGGCCTTTTCACAGGCGACGATGAGCACATGAAGCGCAAGAACAAGCTTCTTCACGACGCATGCATAAAGTTAAAAGTTAAAAAGTTGGTCATAGGCGAATGTGGTCATGCATACCGAATCGCCAAGTATATCGGCGGCACTAATTACTGGGGCAAGGACATTCCCTACGAAATTACTAATATTTTCACCATAGCTGTTGCGGTCCTGCGAAAGGGCGCCTTAACACTGGATCCCCGTCAAAACCCCATACCCGTGACTTATCACGATCCTTGCAACTTTGCTCGCAGCGCTGGCATTACCGAGGAGCCCCGG
>CAZTAS010000220.1:0-10713 GCA_964611635.1 uncultured Thermodesulfobacteriota bacterium | reverse complement strand
TACCGATCACAACTCGCATCAAAAATCCGGGGTTTCCGGATGGACACTAATTAATCAAAATACCCTCAACACCTCATGGAAATTTATTGTAGCATGGGCATCTTGCCCATGCTTGTCCACGGGCTGGAAGCCTGTTCCACGCAATGAAAAAGTGCGTGCCCATATTCCGCATCTGTAGCAAGGAATAATGCGTTTTCTGTGTTTTTTTGATCTTCTACTGCAAAATCCGAGATAATAATTTCGCTGTGCGTACAGCAAATACTCGCATGTTCAGCAGGAGTTAGTCCTGCCGGGGTAAGAGCCAGTAGTCCTGTAGCGTGGATGGCAGATCGGAGGGAAACCAAGAATCTGAAGCCCAACGACAATGCCATCCCGTGGATGGGTGAGCTACTTCGCTATTGGCAATTCGAGTCAATGCTTCTATTATGGATAACAATTGGTAGAGAAGAAGATACGGCGACATATGATGCGAGCCATGAAAAGACCGGGCTTCGGCTGGAAGAGGTGGAGTAGGAGATGGCTTAGTGGTTTATTTTATAATTACAGTGTCGTATTTTGGGCTTCCGAAAATTGAGCAGCTATTTTCTGGAACACAATCTGATTAGATAATTTTCTATGGGTTATAAAAAATTAATGGGATGGCCGTGCCGCATTTTTCCATTTCTTAATGGGGTGCCACGGGCAAAGCCGCAGGCGTGCCCGTGTCTTCCATACCCGGTTTCACTGGCGATCCTTCGGCTCTGCAAGTGGCACCCAAAATATTATATGGAATAAGAAGTTTTAGAAGGATACCGCCCGTATACGTAACACAATTTATGAAATAAAGCGCTAAGCCAGAGACTGGGGCTCTTTTATAACCACAGGGTGCGGTATTATGAGCCACAGATAAAAGCGCTTCCAGCACGATAGTTCCCATAACCTTCAGCGCGAAGCGATCAGGAAAGCGCAGTGCGGGAAATCTGCTCGCTGGGTTTGAAGTGGCGGGGGCTGGAAAAGGAGCTATGAAACGGATTGAGGCACAGGCGAAAGGGCGAAAGCCGCCGGCAACAGCTACTCCCCGATTCCAAGGGCCACCTCGCAAGTTCCCGACACTGCTTTGAAAATAATAATAGCATCGGAAGTTTCAAAAGCATTTTAAGGCCTGTGCTGAAACAGCAAAAAATTTTAAGGACTTATAAGTTTTCCTTGAAAAAATGGAGATTAAACTTTTAATTTAAAATATATAAGTTATGGGGATATATAATTTGAGATAATATTTAGAACTTAATATTGGAAAAATAATATGAATCTCTTTCCAAAGAATAATCAACTGCAATTGAAGATCGACCCGATAAGACTATCTTTTTCTTTAGAAGAATTTATTAGAGAATCAATGGAAAAGCTGGAAAGGGAGGGAGTAATTTTCGGACTGAGCGGTGGGGTGGATTCAAGCGTTGTTGGTGTTTTTTGTAAAAGAGCGGTTGGTTCCGAAAAAACTTTAGCACTGATCATGCCAGAAAAGGACTCTAAAAAAGAATACATAAAAGATTCCATAGAGTTTGCCAAGCAATTCAATATTGATACAAGAGTGATTGATATCAGCCCTTATCTGGAAGAGTTGGGAATATATAAACTATTTCCCCTGCATAAATTTCCTATGTCAGAAAAAATAAAAGAAAATCTTGTTAAGAAAGCTTATAAGCTTTATACAAGCAAAACGGGAGAAACTCCCTTCTCTACTAGCATATTAGGTTTTAAAAATAAAAAATTTGTCCCGTATCTAAAAAAGTGTAATGCCTATTATCGTGTTAAACATAGACTGAGAATGATGCTACTCTATCTTCATGGGGAGCTTGAAAACAGGTTAATAACGGGAGCAGCAAATAAAACAGAACATGAAATTGGATTCTTCGTTAAACATGGATGCGACCATGCCGCTGATATTATGCCACTTTTGAACCTGTATAAAACTCAAGTCATAGAACTTGCTAAATTTCTGAATATTCCATCAAGGATAATAGAAAAATCGCCATCACCTGATATCATACCAGGCATTATCGATGAGGAGGCAATTGGACTACCTTATGAAAAACTGGATGTAATTTTATTGGCTCTGGAAAAAAATTGGAAACATGCTGATATAGCTGAAATTTTAGATTTGGATGAGAATCAGGTGAGGTATGTCGAAGGTTTGGTTAAAAAATCAGAGCATATGAGAAAACTATATGCACCAATAACAGCACTCTAGCTTTTGATTTACATTGTCAGAATCGGTGATGAATTGTGATTCAAATATGCTATGAACTGAAACTACAGGAAACTGTTTGGTAGCAGTTAGTATTGAACTTGAGAACCAGGGACTTTTCCTATTCAGCCTATAAAAATTGGGGGGAAGCTCCTTTGGGATAAGAGGAAAGTTGATGTATTTCTGGATAAGGCAAAAGCAAGAGATTAATATTGACAGAGGCGGGGCATTCTGCTATTTTCTTCCTCCAGAAGGAAGGTGATAGCTTTTTTAAACACCCGTCTCTTCAATTGTTCCTATAAAAGTTCAAGATTAAGAGGGCAAGCTATTCGAGAAAATTCACTGAAAAGTCCCTGCGAAAGAAAGAAAACTAGTTTTTTCGGAGAGATGAGCAGGGATTAGCTCTTGAGGACCCTAAGCCAAAAATAAAGTTCAGCGAGCTAATTGACTTGTATGTAGGGCAGGATTTGTAAAGGCAAAAAATAGCTGCCAGAGCGATTTGAAAAGAGCGAAAGTGCTGAAAGCACGTTTCGGGCATCTCATAGCTGATGAAATCACGCAAAAGCAGATCAAGAATCTCCAGGTTCATAGAAAAGCTGAAAAGACTTGGCAGGGCAATAATATCAAACCTGCCACTGTAAACAGGAAAATCGCTCTGATGAGAGTTTTCAACAACCTGGGAATGTGATGAAGAACTGGTCAGTAAAGACCCATGCAGTAAAGATGTTAAAAGAGGACAGTGCTCGAGATAGGGTTTTGACCTGGAATGAGTTTGAAAAGCTATGTGAAAGGCTCAATGCAGTGGCAAAGTGAATTGAAAGGGCAGCATACTACACCGGAATGCGAAAGGCAGAAATTCTTAGGCTGACTTTTGATAAAGTTAACCTTGAAGAGAGGTACATTGATTTAAGCCAGAATGACAACAAGGACCATTAAAGGCGAAGGGTTTATTTTGGAGAAGAGCTTTACAGGCTTTGAAAGAATGCCTAGAATTAAGAGAGAGGTTAGGGGTTACTCACAAATATGTATTCATTAGAGGAAATGGCAGCCAGTCAGATGCATCAGAACTGCTTTTAAGAACGCATGCAAAAGGGAAAAATTAAAAGACGTTAAATTTCACGACCTGAGGCGTACTTCCAACACAGATATGAGAAGAGCAGGTGTTCATGACTCTGTGATTATGCAGCAAACAGGACACTCGACAATAGAGATGTTATTGAGGTATAATACAATTAAGGAAAGCAGTCAGGAAGAGAGAGGAATATTTAAATAGACAGAAGAAAAAGTGCTCCCTATATGCTCCCTCAGGTGAAATCAAATTCAATGAGTTGTAAGTTATTGAAAATACACGTGCCGGAGTGGCGGAACTGGTAGACGCAGGGGACTCAAAATCCCCCGCCCCTTGAGGGTGTGCGGGTTCGACTCCCGCCTCCGGCACCAAAATTAATCAATAATCATGAGGGCTTAGGGAAAGCCTCCAAGCCCTCAATTTTTTCTCTCTTCAACACTTTTTTCCCCGTAAGTAATATGTAAGTAATCGCCGGACGCCAAAACCTCGGATTCGTCCCGGCTGTCATTACTTCCATTACTTACACTACTTCCAGCCGTCCCCTTCCTGAGATACGTCTCATACTTTTTCACCGCCACTCGTGCATCCACCTCGTCCACGGTGTTGTACCGGTGGAACATGGACTCGGTCTTGTGGCCGGTCATCTTCATGATGACGCTCCGGTCGGCTCCGGCCTTGCGGAGGTTGGTGTTGAAGGTGTGCCGCAGATCGTGGAATCGAATATCTTGCATCCCAGAACGCTGGCAGGCGTTTTTAAAAGAACCTTTGATGCTCTTAATGGGACGGCCGTTGGGATGGGTAAACACGAAATTGTGCTGAATGCTTCGCACCTTGCTGGCTTCCAATAGAACCTTTCGGACTTCACTGGAGAAGTAAATCGTACGAGGTTCACCTGTTTTTGTATCCCTGGAGCTGAGCTCAATGTTCCCATCCTGGAGATTTACCCGATCCCATGTAAGGCCCAGAATTTCGCCCAGTCGCATCCCGGTGTGAAACCCGAAAATGACGACCCTTGCCACTTGCTTCCTTAATTCGGCCACAAGCTGTTCCAGCTCTCTCATGCTAACGATTCGATCCCGCTTGTTGTGTTCGGGAAGCATGGTCACCTTCCAGCAGGGGTTCTTCTCCACCATGTCCTCCCGAATGGCCAGGTTAAAGATTTTTTTCATCAGGGCCACCACCCGGTTCACCGTGGCAGGCTTGTAAGGGCATCCTCGCCTGGAAGTGCTTGAGAGCATCTCACTCTGGAACGCCTCCACCATGGAGGGCTTTATCAGCCTGGCAGGATACCGGCCGAAGTGTTTGCGCAGGACCTCGGCCCGCTCCTGATCCTTGTTATAGGAGCGCTTTGCCTTGACTCTGGATAGCTCCAGATACCAGTCGATGAGCTGGCCAAAGGTCTTGTCAGTGGTATCCTCAATGCCCAGCGAAACCCTCTTGCGCCACTCTGCCATCTTCTGCTCGAACATCTCCTGAGCAAGCCTTTTGGAAACACCCACCTTTTTGGTGGTGTAAATGGGTTTCCCGCTCTCCGGGTTGATCTTGCAGGGATACTGAATGTACCAGCACTCCGACAACGAACCGTCTTGTTTCTTTTTCCGAAAAACTCCCATGGCAACCTCCTCTCACTCTTCAGGTTGCAAGGGAGCACAACCTCGGCATCCCACCCCCTTTCCGATGAGATGCCCAGATCATGCCAGGAATACAGTTACATGTCAATGGTTCTTTCATCCGATCTGATTTCAGCAAGGGAATCCAGATATCTGTCCACGGTTTTTTTGTCGAACTTGACCAGCCTTCCGATTTTCTTGGCATGGATGGGGAATTTCCCCGCGTAGAACCGATTCCTGATGGTTTGCGCAGAAAGGCCCATGTATTCGGCCAGTTCTTTTATGCTGAGCATCCTCTTTTCCATTTCCTGCGACTACCTTCCAGATACGAAGGCCCGATATATCTCCAGGGCCATCAGTGAGCTTCTTCTTCCGGATAAAACCAGGAGATAAATTTTCCACCGGACAAGGCCGCAATATGTTTTTAATGTCAGCATCCATGGTGTTTGCTTTAAAATAGTATTAGTGTTAATTATCAATACAAGCAGAAATTTAGACTATAAAAGCAAGACATCACATAACGATTCCGATTCCAGCAATATTTCCCCTTTTCCCTCTTCTAATTGTCTCAATTCCCCAAAATTCTCCCCGTACTTTACCCGCCACGGGTGGGGTGGTGTGGGGGTGTTTTGCCCCGCCCCGAAGGGGCGGAACCCTAAACCGGCTCACGCAGTGAGCCCTAAATAAATATGTAAAAATTTCTTATATGATTCCGAAGGGAGGAGAGCTTCGCTCCTCCCGTAATCAATATCCTCCTTTTTCTGAGGGTCAATTGCCTGAGATTGCCATCACACATAATGCTGGATAGCCTCTATGGAGACTTTTCCCATCATATCGCTGTCCAGCCTTTCGTTAATATACTTGCTGAGCTCCTTCAGCTTCTCTTTGGGAGTCAATACCAACACTCTTTTGGCTCCCGCATCGATGTCCTTGCGGATATTCTCTATCACGTGCTCCACCGGCTGGAGTTCAATCTCCACAGCAAGGATTTCATCCTTCTTTCGACCCAGGACATCGATACTCTTTCCATTCCAGAATTTCTCAACTTCTGCCTGATACCCTTTTCCCGAAAGGGACGGGCACACCTTGTGCTGGTAATACCGGTGTTCCATAGAGCCCTTACCGGGTATTTCCGCATAACCACTTCCTATGTATTCCTTCCCCGCTTCAGACAAGGTGATAATCTTTGTCTTTCCTACCCTATGCTCTGAAATAAGTCCCTTTTCCAGAGCTTCCTTCTTGACCCGGTTTCCTTTTGAGTCCGGCCACTCAAGCCCTTTATAATAATCTCGCGTACCGAGAAATGGTTTTTTGTTGACTATCAACAAGAATTCATTCATCTCTGCCTTACGTTCAGTCTCTTTCCGCTCCTTTTCCTCTCTCTTTTCCTGTTCTCGCACTTCTTTCGCAAATCTCATGCGGACAGGCTCCACCATGCCCATGAGCTCTCGGAGAACTGGATGATTCTCGTTTATCTTGTCCACCTCTCCGTCAGCCATGTAGTCTTGTTGCATATCTACCAGAGGAATATGCAGAAGATAAGGCTTTATGTAGCCCGTTGCTGTCTTCACGATGGCTGTACCCCTCGGCAAGGACCCCAGGAGTTGATGGTATTTCGGGTCCAGTCCCAGCATATTGGCACAATCTCGGATATTTTGAAAATCCGATTGCCCCAGGATGATCCAGGTATGCACGTTTCCCCGGATGTCCTCGTGAAGGCTGGTAAGCAGGTGCACGGAGATGACGAGGGCCTCACCGTACTCCCTGGATTGCATGAACATCTGGGTCATAGTGGCCTCTTTTCCAAAAATGCCAGATGCTTCGTCAATAAAGATGGTGTGTTTATGGCCGGAGGGCCTCTCTGATGCCATACGATAGCGATGTATGCGCTTGAGCTCCAGGGATGTCAGCAGGTTCTGGCAATCGCCAGTCAAACCCAGCAGCTCGTAGATGACCTGATGCCGGATGAGTTCCTCAATCGGAAAGCCCCGGTTGCACTCTGCCCGGCTTCCCAACTGCATCACCATGGCTCCTGTCTTGTTGAGGCAGCGGTCAATGTAATCCAGGTACGTCCGAGAACTCCTCGCTGTGGAGTCCCTCCACTGCCTCAGGTAACGTGTAAATCCCGTATAGTGGGAAAACAACCTGTCCGTTGGGAATCGAATTTCCGGTACAGATTATCCAGGGCCTCACCCAGGACGTTCATTGACGCCCCCTTTAGCCCGAAGACCTCGGCCATGGTCTGGCTCAGGTCTGTCAGCCAGATGCCATATTCGACTCCGGTTGGGATCTCCAGCAGGTTTATGCAAAGCTCCTTCGTGGCCCGGAAAAGAACCACCTTTTTCTCAACAAGCAGATACCTGAGATTTCTTTTCGTCAATTCAAAGGCGCACCATGGAATTCTCAGTCCGATATGCTGCTCAATGAGAACCCTCATGGTGTTTGTCTTGCCCGCTCCTGTTCTGCCCAAAATCGCACAGTGTTGATTGAGCGCTTCCCGAGAGAGACCGGCGATGAATCTCGTGCCGTACAAGTAGCCGATGCCTATCTCTCCCTGTACTTCTCTGGCCGGCGGCCTGGGCAAGGGGTTTTCTTCAGGCCCGGAAAAAGCCTTCTGAAGGATCTCCTGGTAGATTTCTTCATAGGTTGGAAAGCGCATGTTTAGCCTCCTTTCAGCAGATTGTTCCTTTCCTTTATTTCAGCAAGGTATTTTCTTTTCTCTATGGCGATCTTCTTTGCCTTCCTCTTCCAGCTCCAGGGGAATTTCTTCTGCGCCCGTCTGGAGACGGTGACAACATTGTCGATGGTTTTGGAGCACCTTCGGCAAACAGCAATATTCATCAGGTCGCAAAACCGCAGGCACCCCGGCTTCGAGCAGAGTATTCCCCGGCACACCGTGCAACGACCACCAAAGTCCTTGATGTCTATCGCGATATGCCCGCATGCGCATTGAAAAGGGACGAAAACCTCTGCCAGGTCAATGCCCGTCGAACTCGCATGCAAGAGTGATATCTCTCCCCCCAGTGGAATCCCATAACGGCCATCATGCAATATGTTCCCAAAGACGATATGCCTTACACGCGGCGGTACAGGATACTCTCGTGTTAGGTACAGATAGAGCAGAGTGTCCCTAAATCTGTTCATTCTCATTTGTCCCCCCTTTCATAGAAGGCCCAACAGCCATGGTATGAATAGATTGAGTGCAACCCAGCAACCGGTGGTCAGGGCAGGGACCATAACGATGCACACAAATATGAGGCACCACAGGGCGAAAACCTGGATTATATTCAGCGCCAAGGCAAGCAGCTGCTCCAGAAAACCCGGCGGCTCCTCATCAGGGTCCTCGGGTAAATCCTTTCTGTGAAAAAGGTCTCCAAACCACCTGCTGAAGGGGTTCTGCTCCTCTGGATCGCCCTGCTGGCCAGTGGAATGATTGTGCTCAAAGGGATTCATGTCTACGCTCCTTTACTACTCCGCCTCCTCGATGGTCTTTGACCTCAGGTAGCCGAAATTGTCTCGGTAAAAAATCGTCTTTTTCCTCCGGGTTGGTGTGCTCCGGGTATCCCGTGAAACAGGCTCCTGGATATAAACCTTGTAAATCACAGGAGGCTGAGACTTGGGCCAGAAGCACCCCGGAGCGCTCAATGCCAGAACCAGCATTGCAATAAGAGTCCTTTTCATTTTCAGTACCCTCCTTTTACCGCTTACCAGCGTTCCCAGTTTTCAGAGGTGATTTTCCATGCGCCGTCCTCGAAGGCGAACGTCATGTTGAGCCGTCCGTGGTCGCTGTAAGTATCTGCCCAGAGGTATTGTTCGCAGCTCAAAGTGGCATGGCTTCCCCTCACACGAATATCCACCCCGTTGTGCATCACAGTCAGCGAACTTGCGTCTGAGAACACCTTGCGATAGACCTGAATGATGCCAGTCCTGGAGGTGTTGCCCCTGCCGTGGAAATCCCAGGAATAGTGGCGCGCCAGGCCTGACGCATCTCTCGCGCTCAGCGCTCGTCGCCAGCTCTCGAAAGCAGCCAGGACCTGACCTCGTGCCTCATCGCCGTTCTGGTCGAAGGTAACGGCTGTCTCCGGAGCCCTTGATGAAAACCTCTTAAACAAGGATGGGGCCTCCATTGTAACGATAATGGCCAGTATGGTACCAACAGCCAGGACAGTGGGGATCACCGCGCCAATGAACACGGCCTTCCCAAACCTCGGAAATGCCCATGACCATTTGCGTTTATTCCCTTCAGGGAGAATAGGAGCTTGCATAGTCGGCCCTCCTTTCCTGTATTGGATCAAGAGTTTAAAAACCCAGTTTCAGTCCAAAAGCCGCGTTGGCCACAAACACGACAAGCGCTAGCACCTTTACCTCATGCCTTTTCAGGAATTTTTTGAAGAATTTCATGGCGTGGCCTCCTCTCTTGTGAATGATGTGCATTGACACCATTTTTGCAATTTGATATACAAGGTCTATCTCTAACGCTTAGGTGGGAATGAAGCTTGATGACCAGACACTACCAAAGATTTTTGGGCGCCGGACAAATCGGACAATAAGAGGAGTTAACTATGGAAAGTTACAGTGATAAATTCTATATCATCATTCATTATCTGGTTCGAAAATATCATCATTTACCCAATTTCCTGGACACAGTGGGACTTTCTTATGAAGAAATCCTTATAGAGAAACTCCCGTTCAAAGAAGCTCTATTTCATTTGTTACTTAGAAAGTGTAAGAATCACGGGGAGATAGCCAATTGGTTTAATAAGAAGGCCGATAGGCCAATTAAACCTGATTCAATAAGAAGGCAAACACAAAGAGCATTGAAAACGATTGGGGAAGGATTGGAAAGTCGATTGGCAGAAGTACAGGTGATGCAATGAATACCGGAGAGATGGATAAAGAAGGCCAAATCACGCAACTCCTGATCAAAAGGCTTCAGAAAGAGCTTACGAGCCGTGAATATTCAAATGCTTATCTGATAGCCGAAAGCGTGTCCTGGATTGATCCGGACAATGAGGAAGCAAGGAGCCAGGTCCGAGAAATATTTCTGGATCAAGCGAGGAAGCTTATTCGGGGGGATGACTTTGAGGGCGCGCGGGAGTTGCTTTTAAATGCCACCAAATCCTTTCCCGAGGACAGGCAATTGGAAGTCCTTCTCACCATGACAAAGGAAGGAAAGGATTCCTATCTAAAGAATCTTTTTGCCTCTTTCAAGGGCATTGCAAGTGATATTATAAAAAAATATTACCCTCAGGAAAGCAGCTTATTTGAGCGATCCTGGGCAATTTTCCAAGATGTATTACAGGGGAAAAAGGACCTTAATTTGGCGGGAGCTTTAGCTGCCGCCAAAGGCGATGCAACCGTGCGACCAGCTACACCAACGATAATCCTCACCCTTTATCAGATTTGCAAAGACGCCAATATTCCGCTTCAAAGCGAGTCTAAAAAGGCTATTATTAATGCCATTCAGCAACACGGCAGGAAAATGAACGTATCGGATGAAGTTACATCGAATATTATTAACTGGATTAACGAGTCAGACATCAGTGTTTTTTAAAGACTTGGCATATTGCTCAATTTGCCTTCTTCTATATTCAAAGGGCGGATAGATATCATGCTGGATTTCAGTTCCTAAGTAAATCTTCATCAAGACTTTGAAATTCGCCTTAAGGCTTTTTATCTCGCTAGTTATCTCTTCAATTTGAAAAATGTTTTTTCGCTTATTTTTTCCCTTATCAAGGTGAAGAAAATTAAAAAATTCGTAACACTTTAGCGCTTTGAAAAAAGCTCTTTGAAAACTGAATAAAGAAAAA
>CAZTAS010000219.1:0-10808 GCA_964611635.1 uncultured Thermodesulfobacteriota bacterium | reverse complement strand
TCAGCCACAAAAGCGGCAAGCTTTTCAGTAGGGTTCATCGCTATGTTTCTCCTTCTTGGGGTGCATTTTTATCAGGATATCCTCAATTCCTGCTGGAATGATTGGCCGGAGAGGTAAAAAAGGGCCTTCCCGCAGAGATCACTTGTGCTGGCGATTCCTTTGCGGCAGAGATAATCCGTAATGCCGTCCAGGATCTCACCGAAAACTACCGGCCCTCGGAACATTGCAGCGGTACATACCTGTACCGCCCTTGCGCCCGCCAGCATCATCTCGATGGCGTCCTCAGCACTGGCACACCCCCCTACACCAAATATGGGGATGCTTACGATCCGGGCCGTCTCAGCAATGCATTTTATGGCCAAAGGCTTTATGGCAGGCCCCGAGTAAAAGGCCCCATCCGGATTCCCCAACCGCGGCCGAAATGTCTCGATATCGATGGACATGGCTGGCACAGTGTTTACAAGTGTCAGGAAGTCCGCACCGGCTTCCTGGGCCAATAGTGCCAGGTGGGGAATCTCCATGGGGCGATGGGGAGACAGCTTGGCGCCCACTGGAACGCGCACCGCCCCCTTGACCTCCTGGATTGCCATGGATAAAAAACTTTCCGGGTTGTTCATTTCCGTGAGGAACTTGAAATTGATCTCTAACATGTCCGCACCGGCCTCTTCCAGCCCCTCGGCTATTGTCACCACCTCATCCAGAGAGCAGGCCAGAGGGCTTGCCACCAGCGGAACTTCCACGTCCTTTTTGGCTGCCCGGATGACCTCCCGGAAGGCGTTTAACCCCGGATTGGGACCGCCGGAAGAATTGATCAGCATTAATGGTGCAAGGCTGAACAACCGGGGATGGGGGAAACCCTGACGCGGCTCCAGAGTGATAGTCTTGGTGACGATTCCACCAGCTCCCGCCCGAGCTACAACCGACATAGCCCTTGCGGTACGGCCCAGCGGACCGGAAGCCAACAATACAGGGTTGGGAAAGGTAATACCAGCTATTTTTATGCTCAAATCTATTTGCATCGATCACCTCAGCAGCTCAGACCTTCAACCACGATAGGTCCTCACGGCCTCGAAGGTGGCAAGTTGGGCCAGGGCAAGTGTCACACTGCCACAAGTCCAGGGAGGGCAACTGGGCCCCCTTGATGCTTTCGACAGCGTCCATGGCCCGGTTGACTTGCTCTTCTGTGCCGTGGATGGCCAGTACAACTGCCCCCTCAGCTCCTCCCAGGCCGCCAGCTGCGATGGGAGTGGCCTCAGCGCCGCTGATAATGCGAATGGCGTCAACTTCGTCAATCTTTCGCCCCGGCACGGGGATCAGACCGCAGGGCATCCCCATGGCCCTATCCACGTTCTTGAATCCCGCTTTTTTGGAGGCCTCCTGGATGGAAACTGGAATTAGCTTTTCCAAGCCGATGGGCAATAGCAAGTGGAATCCACTTTTGCGCTGTGCAATTATTACGCGGCCTATGGTTCCTCCTCCGCCGGCGGGGTTTGCGAAGAGGACCCCCACGTTCCCCTGCAAGTCCAAGGCGTTGGGTCCTTTCACATAAACGTCATTGGATGACATCTGATCCAGGATGTCCCCAAGGCGCATACTCTCCTGGAGATGGCCTTTTCGAAAGATCCACGCGTGCCTGAAATCCAGGGGATCTCGGTTACCATTTGCATGAGCGGCCATTCCCCGCAGGGTCTCACGAGATCCGCACAACCCTCTCGGCAGGGTAACGCCGCATACCCAGAGCTGCCCCTCATCGGGCCTTCGGCCCAGAATGGACTCGTATATGAAGATAGTGGTGCTGCTGGGATGCATCACAAGGATGCCATTGTTTAGGGCTTTTTTTACTTCATCCGTGGCAAGAACAGCTTTGGCTAGAAGCTTTTTGGATTCATTGGGAACCAGCACGGCTTCGGCCTGCATTGAACACCTCCTGATCAGCCCACGATAGGGCGAAAGGGCTTTATTTGAAAATGGCCTCTGGAAATGCCTCCGACAATTGTTGTGGGAAATGCATCTTAATTGATCGCGGTCAGGGTCTGCACAAAGGAGGGAGTTCTGGTTTTATTTATATGATGCCGTTTTCGTGCAGCCGGGCCACTTCCTCATGCGCGCAGCCCAGAAGATCTTTCAATATCTCATCGCTGTGCTCTCCAAGGGTGGGCTGGTGATCATATCGATATTTATCCACTGCGGACATTTTTATGGGATTTCCCGTGGCCTTGAGGGAACCGGCCAGCGGATGATCCATGTCCACCACCATCTGGCGATGCTGGATCTGGGGATCATTCACCACCTCATCCAAAGTATAAATCGGGCCTCCGGCAACCCCTTCCCGCACGAAGATCTCCATCCACTCGTCCCGGGTGCGGGTGGCAAAAATCTTCTCTAAAATGCCATCCAGCTCTTCGCGGTGCTGTAACCTTTGATTGCGGTCTTTGAAGCGGGGATCTGTGATCAGCTCAGGATGTCCAAGTGCCCGGCACAGAGACTCCCAGATCCGCTCCACTACGGCATCGATGACTATATATTTGTCTTTGCATCGGTATGCCCTGATTGGTACGGCGGAGGCATGGCCGGATCCTATGGGTACAGGAACCTCTCCACCGATGAAATAGTACTGGAGACGGTATGTCATAAGGGCCAACTGGCAGTCCAGCATGGAAATGTCGATGTTCTGTCCTTCTCCTGTTCTTTCCCTATAATATAATGCCGCAAGTATACCATGAACCGCAAAGAGTGCCCCTGCAAGGTCACCCATGGGAAGTCCCATGCGAACCGGCTCCCTGCCCACTTCTCCGGTGAAGCTCATCGCGCCGCCCATAGCCTGAATGATAAGATCGAGTGCGGGACGATCGCGATAGGGACCCGTCTGGCCAAACCCGGAGATGGAGCATGAGATGATCCGCGGGTTTACCTTTTTGATGTTTTCGTAATCGATACCCAGCCGCTCCCTCACACCGGGACGGAAGTTATCTAAAACAACGTCCGACTTTTTCACCAACTCCATAAAGATGTTTTTCCCATCAGGTGCTTTAATATTCAGAGATAGACTTTTTTTGTTGCGGTTCAGTCCCAGGTAATATGCACTCAAATCATGGATAAAATATGGCGGCATCCGCCTTGCATTGTCACCCTGACCGGGCTGTTCCAATTTGATGACCTCGGCCCCAAGGTCTCCGAGAAGTTGACCGGCATAAGGGCCTGCCAGCACCTGTGTAAGTTCGATAACCCGAACTCCTGTCAACGGCAGCGGCATAGTGAACCTCCTCGAAGAAACTTCATTATTCAACTCTCCAGATGCAGCTTTTGTGTATCAAAAATCAGATGGATGTGTCAAGCCGTTTGGATAATCCATGATAACTTTCGTATACATGTTCCTGGAATTGAAAAAAATATGCTTTCACCAAAAGGGTGAAGAGCAAAAGATGCACAGTAAAAATGCTTGTAAGATTAGACAATATTTAGTTAATTCAGTTGATTGAAAAGCAGTATTTATTCTCGGGGCGAGGAATTGTGCAATGTGATTTTGCGATCAAGGATCACCCTTGAACTTGAAAAGGAGAGGGAGAGTATTTGTAAATATTGCTCAAGAATTTGATATTTAAAGAATGGAACGTTCCCAATGCTCCATCCCATCTTATAACATATAAACCAATTTGATCAAATTAACTCTTCCAAATTTGGATTCTTTTTTCCTTCACGTTTCGCCGCACAATCAAAACGATGGAAAGCAGGGTCAATCCCCAAAAAATCCAGCAGATGAAATTTCGAAAGAGTATGGATGGATCTCCATGAGAGAGAAGCAAAGATCTTCGAAGGTTATCTTCGAACATGGGGCCCAGTATAAAGGCGATCAAAAAGGGTGCTGGAGGAAGCTCGAAGAGGAGCATAAAATATCCGACCAGTCCCATGATGATCATCACCAGGACATCGAACATCTTGTTATCAACAGCGTATGTTCCATATACGCAGAGAACCAGAACTGCTGGAAACAGGATCGAATTGGGAACGTTGGCGATGCGGGCGAACACCTTGATTCCCAGCTTCCCAAGGATCAGCATGGCCACGGAGCTCAGCATTATGCCCACGAATATACCGTAGATGATGTCGATATTCTTTTGGAAGAGAAGAGGCCCTGGCCTGAGATCGTGGACCATGAAGGCTCCAAGAAGGATGGCAGTGATCACGTCACCTGGAACGCCCAGCGTGAGAAGAGGAATCATGGTAGCCCCGCAAACACCGTTATTACCAGCTTCAGAGGCTGCAACCCCTTCAAGTTCACCTTGTCCAAAGGTTTCTGGATGCTTGGAATTCCTCTTGGCCTCGTTGTAGCTCAAAAATGCCGAGGGCGCTCCCCCTATGCCCGGGATGGCACCTATTACCACACCTATTAAGCTGCCACGGACTATGCTCTTAAAGCAATTTTTAAACTCGTTGAGGGTGACGGTTCTGTCCCCCAGAGAGGATGTTCTGAAAGAGGAGATATATTTCTCTCCATACTCTTTGATGAGCTCAGGAAGGGCGAAAAGTCCGATCAGAACGGGTATGAAATTCAGGCCACCGAAAAGCTCTATGCTTCCAAAGGAAAAGCGCGATGACCCGTAGACCAAATCCATCCCGATGGTGGCCGCAATCAACCCCATCCCACCCGCAATAAGACCCTTGGTGATGGATTTGCCTGACACCCCGGCGATGATAGTCAGTGAAAATGTGATCAGGGTGAAAAACTCCGGCGGGCCGAACCGGAGTGCGAAGGCTGCGATGGGAGCAGCAAAGATAATGAGTGACATGTTGGAGACAAAATCCGCAAAAACAGAGGAGTAAAGAGCCATGTTGAGGGCCTTGCCCGCCTTCCCCTGTTGGGCCATGGGGTAGCCATCGAGAACTGTACATGCTGCTGCCGGGGTTCCCGGGGTTTTGATCAAAATGGCTGTGATGGATCCACCGTAAATGGCGCCTTTATACAACCCAACCAAAAAAAGGATTCCTGTGATGGGATCCATGTAGAAGGTAAAGGGAAGGGCCAGCGCAACACCCATGGCTCCTGTCATGCCCGGTATCGCTCCGGTGATGATGCCCACACCAACGCCTGTGAAAATGGCCACGAAATTCTTGAAGTGGCCGAACATTTGAATTCCCAGAAGAAAATTTTCGATCATAAATGAACCTCGCCGGATTTCGCGGTTTCTTTAATCAAAGATTATCCCTTTCGGCAAAGGTATTTTGGCGATTTGTGTGAAGAAAAAATAAAGCATGAGGGGTAGAATAATAGCCAGAGGTATGATGATCTTGAACCGCCTCTCTCCATAAAGAGATGAAAAAGCAAGTAAAAAGATGCACGAGGAAGGAAGCATTCCTATCAATTTCACGGCCTTGAAATATATAAAAAGAAAAAGGATGGAGACACAAATTTTAACAATTTTTACCTTGCGGATTTTATTTCTTTCACTGCCTTCTTGAGAGAATTCCTTTACTTCCTTCTGATTGGCGTTTCTCCCTCTTGATGAAAGAATGCTTTGGAGAGCCAGAATCACGCACATCATGATGAGAAAAATCGCGACCACCCTTGGAAAGAAATCTGGAGACATGACCCTGATATTTATGTTGGCAGGAACGTAGATCCCCTTTGGTATGAGAAAAAAGAGCGTGAACAAAAAAAACAGGATCAACCCCACGGCCAATCCTACATCTTTCGTCGACCTTCGCATATTCGAGCTTACCTGTTAGGCAGGAGGAGAGACGACTCCCCCTGCCGTCAAATCCTATTTATTTGACCACCAGATCCAGCTTCACCGCCAGGTCATGGAACATATTATACTGCTTGCCCACAAAGGCCTTGGTCTCCGCTGGAGGAATGATATATGGAATCGATCCCAATTTATTGGTGAGTGTATTCCAGCTCTTATCTTTTTTAACTCCCTGGAGAGCCTTTGCCCACTTGTCAACGATTTCTTTATCCAAGTTGGGAGGTCCGAAGAGTCCGCTCCATCCGACGATGACCTCCAGCACAGGATATCCTATCTCCCTAACCGTAGGAACATCGGGTATGTCACGAAATCGCTCCTTGGTTGTCACGGCCAGCGCTCTTAGTTTGCCGCCTAATACTTGGCCCTTTACTGGAGCAAAGTTGATGCCCAGAAAGTCCACATGCTTTCCCACGAGTGCCGCGGCAGCGCCTCCTCCTCCCCTGTAAGGGATCATTGTGGCTGCATCCTTGCCAAGCCCAATCTGGTCGAAAAGGATTTTAGGACCAAAGTCCAGGATGGTCCCTGGCCCCGACGTGCTGTAAGATAGTTGTCCGGGCTTGCTCTTTAGTGCATTTACAAGATCTTTAAAAGTCTTGATTGGGGAATCGGCATGAACCACGAAAACGAAAGGATTCAGCTCCAGAAGTCCCAGCATTGTGAAGTCATCCCATTTGTATGGCAAATTGGCTTGAATTGCTGGAGCCACAGCATTGCAGCCAACCCTTGACAACAACAGCGTATAGCCATCCGGCTTGGATTGTTTGACGTAGGCTGACCCAACTGCCCCACTGGCCCCTGTCTTGTTTACGACCAGAACAGGCTGCCCGATGTAGTTATGCGCCACCGTTGCCAGAGCCCGGGAGGCAAGATCAGAAGCTCCTCCTGGTCCATAAGGAGCAACAAGCGTGATGGATTTTATGGGGTATTCTGCCCCCAAGCAAAGCAATGGCATTGCAAACAGCGAGATAACTCCCAGAAAAACAGCAACATAAAATCTCATCCCCGAAATGATTCGTTTGGGTTCCATTTTCTCCTCCTTTTATGACATTTTGCCAGAATACCCCGTTCTGTGCATTGGGATAAATGGCTCCTTGTTTGGAAAATAAATCCCCCCAATATAACTAAAAACTTCCTTTTTTCGATGCCCCGCCTTGTAGGCGGGAAGCTTCACTTATTTCATTAATGATTCAATGATTCTGATCTGCTCTTTTCGGTTATCCATAATTTTGATAAGGATCTCGTAAAGTGCTTTGGATTGTTCTTCGAAACTCATGTCTATTATCTCATGTGAGTCATCCATTGTTGCTTTATCGCATATTTCCACCCAGTCTTTCGGTATTGCATCAACTCCTTTAAAAGCTCCAGCTATGGCTCCGGCAATACTCGCAACGCAGTCGGCATCTCTACCCAGTGAAGATCCACCAATCATACACTGTTTTGGATCCCCCTTTGTGATCCAGAACATGGCAAACGATTCGCCCACGACTTCAAGTGAATCAGTGGGAACTCGCCCGCCGAATCTTTTCCAGTAAAGTTCTCTTACTTCCAGGATGTCTGGAGCCTGTCTTGCATATTCCAAGCATTCGTCAATTATTTGGCCTATATTCTCATCAACATAAGCCTTGGCTGCCTGAATAATGGAATCGACTGTTGCCTCCGGCTTGAAAGCTTCTGCAATACCGGCAGCAATTGCCGCAGCAGCATCGGGTGCGTAACTGATCAGAGAAGATTGAATGGTCTGGCATACATCAAGGGAATCTTCTGCCGCCCCCTGGGGATCGCAGGCATTGATTATGCCCACAGGGTGTATCATCATCAGGCAATCGACATTTCCGGGCCACCGGTCATATTTACCAACTTCACTGGCCGGAAATCTCTTCATATTCTCATAAGTACATTTATCCCTGGGAAGAAGGTGAAATCCAAACCAGTCCGGGTTTACATACTTAAGCCATGAATTGCGAAGGTCTTCTTTGTTGATTCTTCCCCCTTTATCGAAGATCGCCTTCATAACCAGCCACTTTCTCTCCCCTCCATCCTCGTTTGTTCCTGGGGGATAATTTAAGGCGGGCAACTTGAACAGTGGGCCATTATGCCAGCGTAAGGTTTTCCAGCCTTGGGCTTCATAACTAATATTGGGGACTTCTCCCCCCACCCATGCTTTAACTTGTGGGAGCATTTTATCAACCGGTTTCCCGAGAACCTCATCCACAACTTTATAATGAGCAGCTTCTATAGGCCCACATAAACCTTTATAACAGTCGAAAACGCCTCCACCGCATCTGCGGGTAGGCTCTCCCAATGCCGCCCCTACATATCCTCCGACATTACACCCGTGTACTTTTTTAAATAATTGATTGTCAATCACTACAATTCTCCTTTCAAACTTAGTTGTTTTTAACGAAAAGGACTGTGGCGGTCATTTACACCTGGATTTGTAAAAGATAATTCTCACAAATTCTCCATATATTTTCATATTGTAACATTATATTTTTCTTGTCAACCGTTTTGTTTTTTCCCATTTATTGAAAGTCATTTATTCCTTAACAGCCAGCTATAATAATTTGTTTCCTGGAAAATTCGCCAAACGATCTTTGATTATCTAATGTTTGAATCCCCGAGCAAATGGGTGCTCACCGGTTCCTTTAAAAAGCTTTCCTGAAAACATAACTTTTTCGAACTTATTATATTGGGAGTTTTTCTGTCTGATCCTCAATCCAATTTACTATATACTTCAATCAATTATGAAGATTTTTTTCATGGAATAGTTGCCGGGATTCTTATGTATGCTCTTGGAAGGCTCTGGTTGTGCTTAATCACACTATTTTGATTTTACATTGCCCATCACCTCAAAGAGGTTCATCAAGGCCTCTATAGCATTCATTTCTCTTTTGGCCTGGGTGGCAAGAAGCAGCGTATGGGCAAGACTGCCCAAAATAAGGGGGTATTTTACATCTCGAGCCATTTCCAAAATATACTGCATGTCTTTTTCCATGAGTTCGATCTTGAACCCGGGCTCATAAGACCCCCGGACAATCATGGGCATTTTGGTCTCCAATTGCTTCGAGGTGCCAGCACTAGTGCGAAGTATCTCGTACAACAGTTCAAGATTGACTCCTAGTTTGCTTGCCAGCGTAACAACCTCGCAAATCCCGATTGCATTTACTATCACCAGATGCTGGTTGATCATTTTTACTGTTTCACCCATGCCGATGCGGCCCACATGATAAATGTTCTTTCCCATAGCCATCAGGATGGGCTTGCACTGTTCAAAAACCTCTTTATTTCCACCCACCATAATGGACAGGGTTCCCTCTTCTGCTCCCTTTCTGCCTCCGCTCACCGGGGCATCAATCATCTTTGCTCCGGTCCTCTCCACCTGTCCTGCTATTTCCTTTGTAACCAATGGTGAAATTGTACTCATCTCAATGAGAATCTTCTCCTCTCGAAGTGCTGTTATCAGGCCGCCTTGGCCCAAGACAACCTCTCGGACATGTTGCGAAGCAGGAAGCATTGTAATGATCCTGTCAGTGTGAATTCCAATTTCATGGGGAGAACTGAGCGCGTGTGCCCCCAGTGATTCCAACTCCTCGAGAGGCTCCCTTTTGATATCATATGCAAAAACCTCCAAACCCCGCTTTAACAGGTTATCAGCCATGGGCTTTCCCATGATCCCTAATCCGATTATTCCCACTTTTTCCATAGCTATGCTCCTTAATTCTCAATTGTTTTTAAGCATTGTATGTTTTTTAAGGGATTTTAGCTTTCTGACTGGGAAGCCTGGAGATCCTCTTAATGGCACTAATCAATTATAACATGAGGGATCTTGAGAAATCTGAAAAAATCGGCTATTAAAAAGAAATGATGTCTAACAATTCTGACAGGAAGTGTAGTTTGATTGATTCACACATTTATCCTTCTTTCGTTTCACTGCCCACCTTATTTCCGCTGCCACATTTTTTTCTCGGTTATGCAATGCGCTCCTCGCGCACCTCGTTCAATATTGACCTGATGGTTCACTCGACATCATCGGCGTGAGCTGCCGCCTTCTCCAGCAGCTGGGCTCTTTTCGCGCCCACGCGGGCAGTTATATACGGAGTAAGGAGGGAAATGATCACCAGGCAGATGAGGATTACACAGATGGGGCGGGTGAAAAACATAAGGAATGGGTGAATCTCTTTCGCATGGCTGATGGTCAGCGTTCGAGCCAGGTTGGCCTCCACCATGGGGCCCAGGATTACGGCAAGGCAGATGGGCGCCAGGGGGAACTCGAACTTGCGCATTGCATAGCCCAGAAGGCCCATTCCAAACATCAGCCAGATGTCCGAGACGGCATTATTGATGGCGTATGAACCCACGAAAGAAAGGGTCAGGATCACCGGGGCGAGGACACCGCTGGGTGTTTTGACTACCTGCACAAAATACCTGGCTCCGAAGAATCCCAGGATCAGGTAAAAGGTCTTTGCCAGATACAAACTCATGATAAAGCCGTAAGTAATGTCGGCGTGCTTGGTAAACAATTCGGGACCGGGCAAAAGCCCCTGGATCAGGAGACCGCCCAGGAGCACGGCGGTTACCGCATTTCCCGGAATTCCCAGGGTCAGCAGGGGGATCAGAGAGCCTCCGGTGACACCGTTGTTGGCCGCCTCCGAGCCCACCACGCCTTCGATGTAACCTGTACCGAACTTTTCCGGATGCTTGGAGAAGCGGCGGGCCTCGTTGTAACCCACAAAGCTGGCGATGTCGGCTCCTGCGCCGGGAATTGCGCCGATGACAGTTCCGATAAGGCCGGAGCGCACCAGTGTTACTTTGACCAGCTTCAGGTCCTCCCAGGTGGGGAGCACGCGGCCTATATTTTCGGTGATTTCGGCTGCCTCGCCCCCTTTCCGCTCGGTGAGATACAGAACCTGCGATACTGAAAACAAGCCGATAAGCGCGATGATCACCGGGATTCCATCATAAAGCTCCATGCGTCCGAACGTGAAGCGCATGTAACCGCTGAGCGGATGCATCCCAATGGTGCTGATCAAAAGCCCTATTAACCCGGAGATGAGACCCTTGATC
>CAZTAS010000218.1:0-10825 GCA_964611635.1 uncultured Thermodesulfobacteriota bacterium | reverse complement strand
AGCAATAAAAGTGAAGATATGGTCTTGATTGCTCCTTCCCTTAATGCCAAAAAGAAAAGAGCACCAGCCTCTTGTGCTCAGAGTCATCAGGCTCTGCCATCCTGATGGCACACAATCGATGTTGTTGAGCAATCTTTTTGACACACGAGAGTTCCCCGCAGAGAACCTCATTGCCCTGTATTATAAACGCTATGAAATTAAAGATCGTGCTGGAAGTAGAACATTTCCACGGCGAGACTTCCAACAGCATCCGCCAGGAGTTATTCGCCTCTGCCATCATGACGCTCATCGCACGAACCATGGCCGCACTCCTCGCTCCTGAGCGGCCCCAGACTGCTATTGCTATTCTCGAAGAGCTCCTGCGAGAAATATCGAGAGTCAAATACTACCGACCTGAAATACCTCGTCCCTCTCAACCACGAGTCATCAGACGGAATATGAATAAATGGTGCATAAACAAAACAAAAAAGTTACATTCACCTTAAGTCAACAGTATTGAGGGTTGGGGTGAGGGGAAGTAAATAATATCTTTTTGAATGCAGTATAAGACCCATCTGGCGTGCGCTTTAGCATTTTCAGCCTGCGCCCTGGGCCTTAAAGTCCACTTCCACTCCACTACCGAACTGGTTGCCCAGTTAGAGCTTATGAACACAATAGCCTCATGGTTACCACAAGTCTGGCATTTGAGGAATGGACTGAGATCTTTAGCTCCGAACGACTAACCGACGCCCTCCTGGATCGGCTCACCCACAAGTGCCATATCCTGGAAGCCAACGGGAAGAACTACCGACTTCGCCAGGCCAGAAAACAATCCAAACGGCAGGATTCAGCAAAGAAAGATCCAAAACAGCAATAACTTCACAACTGACAGAATGAAAGGCTTGACAGAAAAAATGAAGGTTTTATATGTATAAACCAGGTGTCACAGTTTTACTCCGCCGCCCACCTCGCTTTTCCTCCGCACTTTATAAGGAATAACACCCTTTTCCAATTTGATAATTTAGTCTATATTACTCATTATTTATTAGTAGCAAAGGCCGGCTTATTCACCTATGATGAATAGGTGATTTTAATGAGCCTCGATTTCTTATCTGAATAAGTGCCATTATTCCGAAAGTTGCAAAACCAACCGCGTCAGTAGCTAGCCCGGGCCGAACCAAGCTAAGCGCGGCGATTAATATGGCTATACGCATCCACAAGGGTGTGCGTCCAAAAAACCATCCTTGAATTCCAGATGCTAACAATAAAACACCCAAAAAAGCTGTTGTCGCTGCGAGTAAGATTTGAGCAGCAGTTCCCTGTACCAGCAGAACAGGACTATAAACAAACATAAAGGGCACTATGTATCCCGTCAAAGCAATCATTGAAGCCTCGAAACCCGTCTTCATCGGGTCAGATCCAGCAATGTTCGCTCCAGCATAAGCGGCAACAGCGACAGGTGGGGTAATGTTGGAAATAACAGCGTAGTAAAAAACAAACAAATGCGCAGCAAACGGGTCGATACCCAATTTTATGAGAGCGTGGGCTCCCAAAGCCGATGCAATGACATAAGCAGCAGTAGTGGGAACCCCCATGCCAAGTATAATGCACGTAATACCTATGAATAATAGAGCTAACAGCTTAATGCCGTGTGAAAGGGAGATAATCATACTTGCGAAAGTAAGGCCTAAACCGGTGTGGGTAAAGGCAACTACTATAATGCCGGCTCCGGCTAGTGCCACTGCCACCATGGTTGCGTTCTTTGCCCCTGTGGCCAACGCGTCTATTATCTTAACTGGAGTCATAAAACTCTTTTTCTTAAAAAAACTTATAACCAAACAGGAAATGATGGAAGTGAAACCAGCATATAAAGGAGAGTAACCTTTTATTAAAAGGTAGAAAAGGACTATAACAGGAATAAAAAGATACGAATCTTTAAGCACTGCCTTAATAGGTGGCAATTGGCTTTTAGGTTCCCCGGATAGCCCTTCTCTGAGGCACATAAAATGGATCATCATTAAAAGGGAAAAATAATAAAGAATAGCGGCAATAGAGGCTTTAAGAGCCACCTGGATGTATGGCATACCAAGGTTCTCGGCAATAATGAACGCTGAGGCTCCCATAATGGGAGGCATGTATTGACCGCCGGTTGATGCCACCGCTTCAACAGCGCCAGCAAATTGAGCTCGAAATCCACGCCTTTTCATCAGAGGTATGGTAAAGCTCCCTGTAGCGTAAACATTAGCCACGGCGGATCCTGACAGGGTGCCAAAAAGAGCGCTGCTGAAAGTGGCGATTTTGGCGGGTCCGCCTCTAGATGCCCCGGCTATAGCGCGAGAAATTTGTGTGAAAAAATCTCCCGCGCCTACCTTCATCACAAATGCCCCGAAAATAACGAAAAGAACAACATAAGTAGCCGATATACCCATAAGGATTCCGTAAATACCCTCACCCGTCAGCAGATATACAACTTCAATAAGTTCGGTGTAATTAAATCCGCTATGTTGAAAAATGCCCGGCATATAAGGGCCCAAGGGCAAATAGATCAAGAATATTGCTACCAAAATAGCCATGGTAGGGGTGACGGCTCTTCGTACGGCCTCCAAAACGAGAATAATCATTAATGTTCCAAGAAATATTTCTATAGGTTTAACGGGTGTGATGAACTCAAGCCGATCTTCAAGATAAGTCCTTTGGAGCACTACATATATGGAAGGCAAAAAAGAAAGAAAAGCAAGTAGGCCGTCAAGTATTGTAATTCTGTCCTTAGGTGAATTCTTGGTCGCAGGATATAGAAGGAAAGCTATAGGCATCAAGAATGCCAGATGCATTCCACGTTGCACATATGGAGGGAAAACACCCCACCTGGAGGTATATAAATGGAACAAAGAAATAAATACTCCCATTGCGATCAAAATAAACTTGACCGGGCCTCTGATATCTCTCATTTACCGTTCTCCGCATAGCATAAATTGTAAAGCCATTTCGTGCTTTGATGAAAATTGGTTACAGTCATTTCATATTGATTAAATACTGTTAAGCAGTTCTTTACATAAATCAAAGAAATTTCAAACTATCGCTTTGACATAATATTCTTTTTAACCTTTTGAAAATATGCAAATAAAACTATTCCCCGCAGGGAGCTGCGGGGAATTCCAAAAAAACTAAGGCAGATCAATGTTAAGTTTACCTTCATTAACAACTTTTACGCCGTCAAACTCCAGTGTCGCGTTTATAAAAATTGAATCGATGTGCCGCGCAGCCTTGATACTTCCACCGAAGTTTGCGTTGGAACCCAACGCTATGTGCACCGAGCCTAAGACCGCCTCATCCTCTAATATTGTACCTTTCAGTTGTGCCTTTGGGTTGAGCCCGATACCAAGCTCACCAATCATGTAAACATTTTCGTCATTGCAGGCATCCAAAATTTTCTTAAGTTTTTCAGCTTCAACCCCTCCAACAATAGATATCACCCGTCCCTGCTCGATATCCATTCTAACCGGTTGTGAAAGAAGGCCTATTCCAGCAATGCTTGCATTGACTATGGCTGTCCCCATCGCTGAACCTTCGATGGGAGCTATACTGGCTTCAATATTGGGTGGAGCGCCAAATGAACCGGTTTCCCTTGCTATGCCGTCAACTATCCGGCCAAATCTTCCCGAAAGATCAAATCGCAGATTTGTTCCTTCATCAGACACCAGCAAGGCGGTATTAGCTTTTGTGAAGAGGTCTCTAACTTTTTCAGCCACAGCGCGCTGTTGCAAGAAATCAGCCTCAATAGCTCCCGATATAAGCATATCCGCGTTGAATTCGGGCATGGTTAGAATCCTTGCACCGCTTGCCCTGGCTGCTTTTACGGCATTTGTATGAGAAATTGATTTAGAAGTTACAGCGAAAACTACCGTGGCTTTCTCCATGGAAGCTGCAACCATTGGTGGCGGTTCATCTCCATGGCCTTTGACTGGCTGCATTATCATCATGTTGGTCTCGGCGCCAACGGCAAGACAAGTGCGGCAAAGCTGGTTGGCTATGGAGAACGATTCATAGTCGCACACAATCAAAACACTGTCATGGTTGCCAACACCAGCGCATTCATTAACAAGCTTGGCAACCCCGCGCTGCATCAAGTTTTCCTTAAGCTCTATCATGAACCAGCTCTCCCAAGTTTTCCGACTGAATTTCCAATTCTATCTATTGCTTCAGAAATGTCTTCATCAGAGGTGCAGAATGATAATCTGACATACCCCTCACCCAGTTTCCCGTAATAATCTCCAGGCGATACCACAACGCCAGCTTCTTCCAGTAAAAACATAGTAAACTCGGAAGAAGAGACGCCGAAGGCCGTATGGTCAACCATTATATAAAAAGTTCCTTCTGGGTTTATACAAGTCAAACCATTTATCGAGTTTATCCCCTCGGCCATAATGCTTCTTCGCCTGTCATAAGCCTCAACCATTTTTTGTACTTCATCCTGGGGTCCAGTAAGCCCCGCCAACCCTGCATACTGCACGAAATTGGTGGCGCACCGGCCTGTATGGTGGTTCATGCGGGTAGCAGGTTGGCAGATCTCTTTGTCAGCTATCATGTAGCCGAGCCGCCAGCCAGTCATGGCAAATGATTTTGAGAACCCATTGACAGTTATGGTTCTGTGTCTCAGATCATCGCTTAGGGATGCTATGCTGCAATGCTTTGCGCCCCCATAAATCAGCTTGCAGTATATTTCATCAACGATGATGTAGAGGTCGTTTTTTTCTGCGAATTTGCCTATTTCTTGAAGCTCGTCACGAGTCATTACCGTGCCAGTAGGGTTCCAGGGCGTGTTGAGTATTATTGCCTTTGTTTTCTTAGTTACTGCACTTTCCAGGCCTTCTGGGGGAATGACGAAATGATTGTTGACCCTGTGGCAGGGAACATAGACCGGCACGCCACCTACGAGATTGATCACATTCTTATATGGCCCAAAGAAGGGGTCTGTGAGAATGACTTCTTCACCCGGGTCTACCGTCACCATTAACGATAAAAATATGGCCTGATAAGAGCCGTTGGTGACCACGATTTCAGATTTAGGGTCAGACTTAACGTCATTGTTCTTTAATTCCCACTCAGATATAGCTTCTCGAAGTTCAGGCAGACCCTGGGCGGGAGTATAATTGGTTTTTCCTGCTTCCATAGCTCGGTAGGCAGCCTGACGAATATTTTCAGGCGTGATAAAATCTGGTTCGCCCTGCACGAGATATACGGGCTTGATCCCTTTTGCTTTGAGATCATCTGCTTTTTGCGTCATCGCGGCTGTTGCCGAACCTTTAATAATACTCGATCTCTGGGCTAATAAAGGCATTTAACATTCCTCCTGTAAAAAATTTACTGAGATTTTAAAAGGCGGGGAGTATCTTAACAGGTATAATTTCCCCATCCTTCATCAGGAATTCACCGTCCATTTCGATAGTAGGCGAAATGATCATGGCATCGAAGTGTCCCGCCGCTCTTATGTTCCCTCCTTGTGAAGTATTGCTCCCAAAACCAACATGACAGGTGCTGATGGCGCTTTCATCCTCTAGATAGGAGGTCCCAGTAATTTTGGCAAACGGATTAAGTCCGATACCTAGTTCACCCACCATGTAAATATGAGGATCATTAAATGAAGCAAGAAATTTTGAAAACTCTTCAGCTAGTTTGCTTCCCTTAATTTCAACGATTCGACCTTTTTCGATTTTACAGTGAATAGGTGCTTCTAGAGGGCCAACTGGGGGCAAACTTCCATCAATAACTATAACCCCTTCGGCTGTTCCTTCAAGAGGGCCTATATTAGCCTCAACGCTCATGGACCTGAATGTGCCCGGCTCATGAGAAAGTGCGTCAAGGCCCCGTCCCGCCCGGCCGGTTCCATCGAATGTAAAATCTGTCCCACCCGGAGTTGTAACCCTGAATTTTTTCCCTTGTGTCAATTTATCAGCCATTTTTTGTACCAGAGGAGAGAGGCTGACAAAGTCCGCTTCGATCATTCTGGATGTGAGATCGCTCAATTGAACATCAGGAAGGTTGATCACTCTTGCGCCGTGCTGGGTGGCTTTTACCCGGGCATCGGTTTGGGAAAGAGAAAAAGTGGTTAGCCCGAAAATTACATCTGCCTCGCACATCGCGGCGAAAACTGGAGCAGGAGGCTCTTGTCCTCCCAGCGTTTGCTTCTGCATTAAGATCATAACCACGGCAGCCCCTACTTCTTGTATTATAATCTGGCGAAAGGTCTGAGCAATTTCAATTTTATCATCGTCAGTTATGAGCAAGGCAGTTTCTTCAGGTTTCAGAGCTGCGCATACTGTTACTACTTTTTTCGCACCTTCATATAGAGTGGCCACTTTTACTCTACCCCCTTATCTTTGATGTATTGTATCAGATTAGGCCTCACAAAAATTCCGTCTGCTATTTCCTTACGCCTGGCTTCCTCAGAGGCTATCTTTTTCTTGACTGCCTCTATGACTTCCGGAAGGCTTTCCCTTGGAACAACGACAACACCGTCATCATCGCCAATAACCAAATCACCGGGATTTACTGGTACACCGCCGCATGTTATAGGTGAATTAACTTCTCCAGGCCCCACTTTATTCGTACCGTTAGGAGAGGCTCCGCGTGCGAAAACAGGGAATCCAAGCTTTCTTAGGCTTGCGATGTCTCGAATCATTCCATCGATTACCAGACCCGCTATTCCTTTGGCCTGGGCGGCCCGGCTCATCAACTCACCAAAGGGGCCGAAATCCTCGTTACCTCGATTGTCAATGACCAGCACATCTCCGGGTCTTGCCGCGTCAATTCCTATATGAGCCATAAGGTTGTCGCCCGGATGAAGCTTGACTGTAACAGCAGGGCCCACAACCCTCATGCCCTCGGCAACTGGCTTGATGCGGCTGTTTATGCTGACTGATAGCCCTATGAGATCAGCCACATTGGGTGTTGCAAAGTTAGACGCTGCTTGAATTAAATCCTCGCCTGGTCGAGTTATTTCACGCTTTACCGAAAAACCGATCTTTCCCAATTTACTCGCCTCCCTCTTTTAATTTCAAAGGTCACCGACCTTTATTCAAATCAGTTTTCATGTAAACAGATCAATTTAATCTATTTAAATCATATACTTCAAAGCTGCATTTAAAATCATCAAGTGCTAAAGTTTAATACGCTGTAATATTGAGTAGTTATAGGAAATAGCATCATTGTGAACTTCTTTTCTGATATTTCAGCTGGTTTATCTGATTAGCTTTTTATAGTTGCTTTGTAAGGGTATTCATGCAGTCGCGGATTCTAGACATATGACCTTCAGTCAACCCATAAATCGGGGGTCTAGTTGGGCCGGCTGACAAACCGCGCAGTTCGACAGCATACTTCAGGGGAGCGGGGTGGGACGCCTCGTACATAAGCTCCACAAGAGGCATAAGTAAGTAGTGTAACTTCCTTGCCCTGGAAATGTCTTGATTTTGGACGGATTCATAAATTTGGGTGCAGATCTCAGGGAAAACGGCTGCCACTGCCAAGAGGCCGCCATCCGCCCCGAGGGCCAGGGAGGCCATGAAGAGAGAATCAACCCCTTGCACCACAGCGAATTCAGATGATGTGATTGACCGCACCTTGGACAAGAGTACAATGTCCCGACTCGACTCCTTTATTCCCACTATTGTCTTTACATTTTTGTCCAGGCGTGCAATAAGTTCAGCCGACATAAGAAATCCGGAGCGACTCGGCACATTGAACAAAATCAAGGGCATGTCTGTCTTTGCACCAAGCTCAACAAAAAATTTCTCAACATCACGCTCAGATGGACGGACAAAAGGAGTCGATGTTACCAGGCAGGCTTTGGCATTAACTTTTGCCGCAGATTTCACATTTTCAGCAACCTGGACGGGATCTCCCACCAGCGCTCCTACAACCAAATCCAAACGATCGCTGCACTCTTCAGCAGCAATGTGCATGATACGCTCTCGTTCTGAGGAAGTCAATGAAAGCGGTTCGCCGGTGCCTCCTAACACGCACACTGCTTTTACACCGGTTTCTCTGTAAAACGCCAAATTGCGCCGAAGTCCTGCTTCATCAAGATTCCCATCAGATGTAAAATTAGTTATTAATGATGCTATAATGCCTTCAGGGCGAAACATTTATCCTCCTTCAAGAAAGCCAGTCCCGAACTGATTCAGGGAATATAATATGCGTGAGGAATATTAAAGGTTAAGTTAAATACAAAATAATCCCATTTCAGGGACCTATGAGAATCAAATCATTTTCAACCATTAATTACTGTATGGATTCAATCTACATATACCAAGATACTATTAAATTAGCTTATTTTATTGACCGCATTGTAAAAGCCTAAGGATAACCCCGTAATTTTGGGTTATCCTTGGGCTAAAGGTTTTATTTCATGTATCCCTTATCTTTAAAAAATTTCTCGGCAGCGGGGTGTAAAGGTGCGCCCAAGTTTTTCCACGCAGTCTTTATGCTGAAGTTTTTCCAGCTGGGATGAATCGCTAAAATCTCTTTTGGGTTTTGCTCGATAATCTCTAAAATTTTATAAACGACTTCATCTGCAACCTTCTTGTTAACAGCCAGCGCATTGGCGAGTCCCAGTGTGGGAATGTCTTCTTTTAAGAAGCTATAACTACCCGCAGGGATAATTTCTTTATTAAGAGAGTACTCTTTGGCCATGAACTCGCGAAGATCATCGGGGAATGGAAGCAGTTTTACCTTTCTGGCGGTCAAAATTTCCTGCAGCACAGGGGATGGTATGGCTATTTGATTAAACATCATATCGATATGCCCATCTTTTGCCAACTGGCCCCAATCACCATACGCTGTAAAAATCACTTTACCGCCCCAGGACTCGACATCTTTAGTTGTAACTCCGTAATACGCGAGAATTCGTTCGAAAAAGTACCCGGTGGTTGTTGACTTTCTGTTTGTCAGGAACCTCGTGGGCTTTTTATTTTTCAGTACATCGGCAAAAGATTTTATATCCCGGTCTGCCAGGATTGATATTTCAAGAACTGAAGGACTAAACCCGCCGGCGATAACCCGTAAATCTTGATATTTTGTCTTATATGGCTCTTTCCCACTATAAGCCGCTTTGGCAAAAGGTGGATAAACCCATCCCATGTCAAGATTTCCCTTGCCTATGTTGGCCGGATTGCTTACACCGCCTCCGGGAACTACCCTAATCTGGATAGATGGGTCTTTTTGGTTAATCAGTTCGGCCAGAGAAGCTAAAGTTGAATACCATGCTCCACCTACTCCGCCACCCGCTGCTTTAAGGATTACTGTTTCAGCAGAGACGTTTCCTATTGAAAATGATAACACGAAAAGGGAGATAATCGCTATAATCATTGTCCTTTTTACCATTTGTAAAACCTCCTTCTTAACTTTTCTTGATCATCCTATGGCCCCATATACAGGCTCATATACCTAACTCTCATGTTAAAACAGGCAATTGAGCAGTCATTCTGATAAGCCCTTAATAATTCACCCCCTTTACCTTATGCTATCCATAAACACCAAAATATAAACAACGTAAGCCCTGCCCCTCAATAGGTTTTTCTCTCCATGTTAATACAATCATCCACATTCTTAAATGCGCAAGTTGCCATTCTCCATGATCAATTTGCCATCAAATTCAACCGTCGCCTCTCGAATGAGGACATCGAAATGAGTGGCGGCCTTTGTTTGCCCCCCGATGTTGGAGCTTGTACCGATGCCTATGTGAACCGTACCCAGAACACCTTCGTCGTTAAGCATCACTCCCGTCAACTCAGTACACATCGGATTGAGTCCGACGGCAAACTGAGCAATATTGTATACGTATTTATCATTTTGAGCCGCCATAAGGTCGCTTATAGCTTTTGCCTGCACCCCGCCTGTGATTTCGTAGATAAAACCATCTTTAACCTTAAAAGTGATTGGCTCAGAGAGTACCCCGATGTTATAATAAGGAATACTGCCATCTCCGACGATGACACCGTTGGTTGTGCCTTCAAGCGGAGAAATATTCGCTTCAATATTGGGGACCGCCGTAAATCCCGGTGAATCCACTATACAGCAGTGGGAGTTCCCTTTTCTGCCTTCAATACTGAAGGTAAGATCGGTGCCGGCTTTTGTTGTGAAATGAGCCGTCTTTGCCTCCGAAAGAAGCTCTGCCACTCTGTCGCATTTAGGTTTTTCTTTCCTGAAATCAGCAAAGAGACCACCTTCAATCATCTGTTCTTCTGTAAAGGCAGTCATGGAAATAACCCTTGCTCCCCCCTCCTGTATAGCCTTACGAGCGGCATTGGTGTGTGCCAGCGATTTTGCGACAGGCATGATCACGCAGTCAACTTCTTTCATAGCCTTGGCCACGGCCTCCGGGGGCTCTGCGCTGTCAATCTTGGTCGGGGCCATGACTGTCATCACAACCTCAGCACCCAACTTCTGCACCGCTGCAGCGATCACCTCGGCTATTCCCACTTCGAGAAAATCTGCAGCGACAAGGACTTTTTCGCCCGGCTTGATGCATGCACACTGCTCCGCTAATATCCTTGCACCTTTTGCCATCATTACTCGTTTCATCATCTCTCCTTGAAATTTGCTGTCGAATAAAATTTAACCTTATTAAAACTTGATAATACAACTTCATTTATCACATCTTTTTTATCGCAATATGGATGGTAATCGAGTTGCCAAAATTTTTTTAAGACTTTTATAATGAACATGATATATTTGAGGTGTATCCCATTGTCAAGACAAAAATTTTTAAGGTGGAAACCGGCCGTCATTAGACTTGAGTTTGGGATCTGTAAGGCCATTTTTAGCCTATTTTGCCTGATTCTGAAGTTGA
>CAZTAS010000217.1:0-10840 GCA_964611635.1 uncultured Thermodesulfobacteriota bacterium | reverse complement strand
TGACCCTTTTAGGGTCATCCACAAGCCACCCCTTTTAGGGGTGGTAGTTGACTCATTGGGAACCTTCATTATGAGGAAAACGAAACCCTTCCCCTATGATTTACCCTTGATTCACTATCCAAGCCCCCGCCGTTTTCTGATCTTAATTATGGCCCTGGCCACAGTTATTTACGCCCTTTCTATTAATGGTTTTTTGGAAATAGCAGACGATAATGCACACTTTGTTATCCTGGCGCGTGCTCTGGCCAGTGGAAAGGGTTACTCTTTTACAGCCGATCCGGCCGATCATCCCGATGTGCAATATCCACCCCTTTTCCCGATGATGCTGGCACCTGTGGAGTATCTTGCTCCGGGAAATCTTGTGGCGCTGAAATGCGTTTCTTCATTCTTCATGGTTTTGGCCATCTGGCCGCTTTATGCCCTCCTTCGCCGCAGTACCGGAGAGGGATGGGCAAGGGCCATAACAGCAATTTGGGCCATCAGTCCTCCCGTGGTGGTGTTTGCTCATACCATCATGGTTGAAGCACTGTATTGCGCTGTTTCATTCACTGCGCTGAGCTTAATGGAAAAGGAACGTGATGGAGAAGTATCTGTCCCAACCCATTGGATGCTCCTGATTCTTTTTCTCGCCGCGGCATTTTACACGCGCCTTCTGGGAGTGACATTGCTCCTTACGGCTATATACGTTGTCGGCACCAGGAGGTCATTGTGGTTGGCTGTGAAGCTGGCGGTGATTTTGGGGGTCATCACGGCACCCTGGTTTGTCAGGGGAACATGGGTGGGAATGCGCTACGCCGATGAGTTTCGGTATTATACACCCGATGTTTCATCAATGTTTGAGTGGGTTGGCGCCAATATTTTCCATCTGCTGGACCGGGATCTGCCGGATCTTCTGTTTTATCCCATATTCACCCCTATCACTACAGGATCACAATGGTGGGCGATAAAGTTTTTTTTCGGAGCCGCCCTGGCGATTTTAATAATCATTGGGTTCATCAATCGTCTGCGGGGAGTTGTTGGAGCCGGAGGTTTTTGGCACCTTTTTCGGAATATCCCCCCTATTGAGATGTATATCCTTATTTATATGGGGATGTGCATGGGATGGAATCGCTATTTCCCGCGCCATTACATGCCACTTATGGCTTTTTTCTGGTTGTACCTGTTTGTGGGCATACATGATGTCCTGGGAAGGATCGCTGTGAGACTAAATTGGATCCAGATTGAGAGAGCAACCGCCGTCCTTTTCCTGGCCGCTCTCCTTGCCGCAGGAGCCGGAAGCGCCCGGGAAATATTCAAGCGCCGGACAGGCTTTCAGATACTCTCCGTTGCCAACCTTGTTCATGCTGCCGACTGGGTGCGGAACAACGTCCGTAAAGAGGATTTGGTTCTCTCGCGTCGATGGCGATGGATGTATGTTATGACGGATGGAATTCGCGGAATTGGCCTGTGGGACCCCGGAGAGCCGGAGCACGATATTGGCCTTGTGCGAGCTTCCAGAGCGCGATACCTCTTGCTGGACGACACTCCTCCCTTCTACGACACGGGTCGTAGGAAATGGGATAGGCTCCTGGCTCAATATCCAACGCATTTTCAACTGGTCTTCTCCAAGAGTTCTGGATCGCCGGCCAAGGTCTATCGCATCCAGGGGCTGTAGATAGGAGGGCATTGAAAAATGCAAAATTATCAATGCAAAATTATCAATGATAATTGCTAATTTTGCAATGAACCCCTGATCTCCAGGATAGGGGCTATGGGAAAACTATAATGCGACTGAGGAAAATGATCTTTATCGACCAGGCTGTGGGCACAACTCTGTGCACGATGCTGAGCCTGTTTCACTGGTTCAAGCGACGCCTGTTTCCGGCGCGCCCCCGGAAAGTCTCTTCCATCGCGGTGTTGAAGTTTTTTGGAATGGGCAGCATCATCCTTTGCACACCGCTGCTGCACGCAATTCGAAAAAAATACCCCGATGCCCGAATCTATTTCGTTACCTTTGCCGTCAACGAACCCCTGCTTCGATGTGTGGACCCAGTAGACGAGATCTTGACGGTAAGGCCTGATAATTTCCTGGTCTTCACACGAGACGTCATTGCGCGGCTTTTGTATCTTCGATGGCGCGGTGTGGACATGGTGTTCGACCTTGAGTTTTTCGCGCGCTTCTCCATGATCTTCAGCTACCTGACAGGGGCGCCTTACCGGGTGGGCTATTACACAAAGACTTTCTGGAGAGGCAATCTGCTGACCCACCCCGCCTATTTTAATGCTTACAAACATATAACAGAGGTATTCATGGCACTGGGCCAATCTGTGGGGGCCGATCCTGTGGAGCAGCCATTGAAGCCCAGACTCCGAATCGATTCGCTCCATCGGGATCGGATACGCTCACTTCTGCGCCAAAAGGGTCTGAATGAGGATAAAAAACTGATTGTGGTGAACGTAAATGCTTCGGACCGGTGCCTGGAGGGGCGCTGGCCCGCTGATCGTTTTGCAGGACTCATGGATCATATGGTGGAAGAGTTCGACATCCGGCCTGTCTTGACTGGCGCCAGCGAGGAAGAAGAGTACGTCCGGCACGTGCTCTCCATTATGCGAAATCCCGAAAGCACCATTTCTCTGGCCGGCGAATTAGACTTTTATGGGCTGGCGGGTCTATTGGCCGAAGCTCACCTGGTTATTACTAATGACACCGGGCCCTTGCACCTCTCAGCATTGTTGAACACCCCTGTCATGGCCTTCTATGGCCCGGATACGCCCGTGCGCTATGCGCCCGTGGTGGATAACCGGAAGATCTTTTTTGCCGACCTTTACTGCAGCCCCTGCTTGAATGTGTACAACGCCAAGATGTCCGAATGCAAGGGAACCAATATTTGCATGCAGGCCATCGACCTCGAAGAGGTTAAGGAGGCACTTCACCAGTTCCTTAACAACGGGAGATTCTGAACCCCATGATACCCGAATCGTCCACAGTCCTTCTGCTCAACCCCCCGGGGAAGAAGATTTACATACGAGACTATTATTGCAGCAAGACCACCAAGTCCAACTATCTTTTCCACCCTCTTGACCTTCTTGTCCTTAGCGGCAGGCTTTCCGGCCCCTTCCGGGTGGTAGTGGAAGACGCCATGGTGATGCGCCTGAGCCCTGACGAGGCCCTTGAGGGGGTTGTGCGGCATGCACCGGCGGCCATCGTTGCCATGACCGGCGCAGTCAGTCTGGAAGAGGATTTCCCTTTCCTCGAAGAGGTCCGCACCCGAGCGGGAGCCCCTCTCCTGGTTAGCGGTGATCTCTTCATGGAAGAACCTGGCATGTGGCTGGAGCGCTATCCGTTCCTGGACGGGATCATCCTCGATTTCACCAACGAAGACGCCCTTCATTTCTTGAGGGGAGAGCCCGAGCGAATTGAAAACATGGCGTATCGCGACGCCGGATGCGTGGTGGTACGGGACCAACCGCGAGTCATGAACCGCCAATTCGAGCTGCCCGTGCCGCGACACGACCTTTTTCAGCACCCTGGATACCGCTATTCATTTTCCAGGAAGCGCCGTTTCGCCTCGGTGCTCACGGATTATGGATGCCCCTTTAAATGCAGCTTTTGCATCATGTCCAACCTGGGATTTAAGGTCCGGCCTGCCGGGAACGTGATGGAGGAGCTTCGCTTCATTCGCCGGATGGGAATCAATGAGATTTTCTTCATCGATCAGACCTTCGGAGCGGTGCGGCAGCGGACACTGGAGCTATGTGCCGCCATGCGAGAGCAGGTCCCCGGGATGGGATGGAGCTGTTTCTCCCGGGTGGACGTGGTGGATCCTCCCGTACTGGAGGAAATGAAGCGAGCGGGCTGCCACACAATCATCCTGGGCGTGGAGACCGCCAACGAGGATATATTGCGTCGATATCGAAAGGGATACTCCAAACAGCAGATCCGGGATGCTTTCACCTGGTGCCGCCGGCTGGGCATCCGCACAGTAGGGACCTTTATCCTGGGACTGCCTGAGGAAACGGCCGAGACGGTGGAGGAGAGCCTGTGTCTGGCCAAATCGCTTGAATGCGACTTTGCATCCTTCAACCTGGCCGTTCCCCGCGTGGGGACCGAGCTGCGCAAGCAGGCGCTGGCCGAGGGGCTTGTGCAGGAAGAGACGTTTTCAATGGACCAGACCGGCCGCAACATTGCCATGCCCACCCGGGAGCTCAGCCGGGAGGAGATGTACAGGCTGCGGCGGCGCTTCATCCTGAGGTTTTACCTCCGCCCATCTTACCTCTGGCGGCGACTCTGGAAGCTCACATCGTGGTACGAGCTCCGAGCCCAGGTGGTGGAAGGCCTGGAAATGCTGCGCGGGGTGATTTGGCCGAAGTAGAAGCTTCGCACTTCCAGGCCCTGGTTATAGCCAAGTAACCGAAATGAAAATCATTTTTGACAAAATTGTTTAAATTAAGACTAGCCCATCTCTAGTTCCTGTGAACATTTCTTATTTCCAATTGATTTACGGGGACACCATCTTTATTTCTTGATTTTGAGTAGTGGATGTTGGAAAATTTCTGGCTTGAGAGGCTCTCTGTTTCTTGGTGATGTTTTGTTCATTAGATTATGAAATCCTTTAGATCATTTCTTCCTGTAATCGAGTATCGGACAATGTCGCTAAGCATGCACGATTTCACTTTGTAATCGACAGGACTTGTTCGCTCTTAACTCATTTCGATCTGATTCAAGGGTTTGTTATGCTTTCCATATCTTACTGTTTTTGAAAGCGCGGATAATGGCAAGCTGATTGACATAGGTAGGCCCTCGCGGGCTGTCCCTGTCACACCACCGGGCGTACCATGGGAAAGCTACGAGACAAAATGAAAGCGGACCAAATTTCCGCGCTCGCGCACGTGATAGTCTTTCGGTTTAAGCACCGGATAGGGGCGGGAAGGTGCCTTTTTTAGTGACGAAACCCCTCTGGAGTACAAGCCTAGGAGCCTGTCGGAGAACCATTGTAGTAAAGATTAAGAAAAATACTAAAAATCATTTGATTCAGGTTGCCAGAAATGCTATCATGTGCCCATGAAAACACATGCACAATTTCGTCCCTATGATCCGAATCAGCTCCTTCTTCTTCCCCCGGACATGAGGATGTGGCTGCCTGAGGATGACCTGGTCAACTTCATCATGGACGTGGTCAGGGGGCTGGATCTGAGCTCCATCTACCAGCAGTACGACGGAACCAGAGGAGGCCAGCCACCCTGCACTGATATAAAGATTTATAAGAAAAGCGCAGGCTCTCTTGTTGCCGGTTATGATAAGCCTTTTTGCAAGAAGTCATGAAGACAAAAAAGCATACCGCAATCCCTGCTGGAACATCATTAGTTCTCCCTATTTTAGAAATCACTGCTTTTGCTGTAAAATTCAGGAAAGGAGGGATAAACCATGATACATCTTCACAGTATCAAAATACTTGCGATGGCTGTACTTTTTTTCATCATCCTCTCTCCCTTCCGTGATTCAGAATCAGGATTGTTACGAAAAGAAAACAAAACCAGTCCGTTGCAAGTCGCCTTTTTGGAACATAGAGGCTCGATTATCGATGAGGATGCGCATGCTTATTCCAGTCCCAATCTGTTGAAGGAAACATTATTCGACCATAACTTTCCACAAGTTAGCCGGCAGAAGAGCATGATGAGAGATCAAGCAATTGCGCAAGTCTCATTCAGTGCTTTGCAGAGGGCCTATTCTGCGGGTGACCAGTTATCCGTCAACGTCTTCATCGAATCATCTGCCCGAGGCAGCAGGGCCGATCTGTATGTTCTGGCATGGGCTCCAGGAATTTCCGGTTTTCTCTTCTGCACAGGAGATGCCTTGAATCCCTTTACGGGCCAGCCTGTACCGGTGCAGAGGGATATCCCCGTTGCCTCTCAGGGGTACCAGATCCTGCAGCTCGAGATACCTTCTGTCGCGCAGGGGCTGGAGCTTCACCTCTACGCTGTCCTGATGGAGACCGGGGCGCCGCTCACAGCGGAGAACCTTCTCTCCAACATCGCAAAGGCCGGCACCAAAATCATCGGGGTGGCACAAAACGCGCTGGATCGAAACCAGTGGAACAGCCTGAGAATTCTCAGCAACATGGTCGAGCCCGACAATTTTCGCGCCCGGGTGAGAAATGGGATAGTGAGGAGACTGGAACTTGATCTTTCCATCCCGAAGTCCCTTCTTCCATCAAATTCCACTGTAGACGATTTGGCGCTAACTCTCCTTTCTGCCTCGCAGAATCTCCTGCGAGTGGAAAGGCCCCTGGTCAATCTCCGCCTCCTCAAGAGGGCCGGAGAAGATGTGCGCACGATGATTTTTGGCCAGTATTATAAGGACATCCCTGTCTTTGGCTCATGGCTCCAGATGACCATCGAGGAAAGGACAGATGTCTTTGTTCTTAAGAACCTGTCCGGCAGGTACACGCCCGATCTTGCTCTTACCCAGCTTGATCCCCTGATTACCGCTCAGCAGGCCCTGCGAAGGGTCATGCAGGAATACCAGATCGGATCGCTTTCGGAACTGAGATTGGCCGTCCCTGTGAAATTATGGATTTACGACGAGGCCATCTTTACACCGGAATGCCCCGGTTGCCCGCGTGTGGAACACAATCCCCGGCTGGCGTGGCGGGTTATCTTCGAGTCCCCCCGAGATTACGGCGCCCTGGCCGATGCCTTTGTGGACGCATACACTGGAGATCTGCTGTTCCACCAGGCGCGGACCGATGCTGCGGAATTTGAGATCCTCACCGCCCGAGGACACACCCCGATCGCCTGTTTTTGGGGATCCTGGCTCGTCCGTGCCTGGTTTGATGAGGCAGGGGAATGCCGATATGACTATGGCTGCCCCCTGGCGAGCGAGTGCTGCGACAACTGGTGCGACTGGTGGTTTCTGACCTGTGCCAGCCCTGATGCAGAGGGGGATGATTGTTACGATTTCACCTGGGATATTTACAATTTCTATCGGGACCTCTTCGGCCGCCGATCCTTCGACGGCAGCGACCAGCCCATGCGGATGTACGTCCATGTGGATCACGGAGACTTGGAACCGAATGCCGTGTCGCAGGACTGCGGAGGATGGCGCATTCACACGTTTTCCGACGATTATGCCGTGCTCGATGTCATGGGCCACGAGGTGGGCCATTCCTTCCATAGTTCGGAAGCCAATTACGTGAATCGCCACCAGAGCGGGGCCATTGCTGAACATGTGGCCGATATGTTCGGGCACTTTGTTGGCGCCTGGACGCTCATCGACCCCGACTGGCTCATGGGGGAGGATCTCCCAACAGGGACAATCCGCAATCTCGAAGACCCCTCCCTCCTGGGTGACCCCGATGAGTTCTCCGAGTACGCCTCCGGCCCGGCCGACGAGGACCACGACTGGGGCTTTGTCCACTTCAACAGCACCATCCCCAGCAAGGCGGGCTACCTGATGACTGCGGGCGGGACATTCAATTCCATCACAGTCAGGGGCATTGACGAGGGGAAAGCCAGACAGATTTATTACCGGACGGTCACCCGCAAGCTCACCCGCAGCCCGGATTTTACTGACCTGGCGGAATTCGTCCAGGATGCCTGCGATGAACTCATCGGAGCGCATGGCATCACCGGCGATGACTGCTGCCAGGTCAAGAACGCCTTCGCAGCCGTCGGGCTGGAGGAGGCGGACAGTGACTGTGACGGCCGCGAGGATTGGGAAGACACCGATGATGATAATGACGGCATCGGAGACACTGCAGATAATTGTCCACTAATGCCAAACCCGACCCAGTCCGACGTGGACGGCGACGGCATCGGCGACGCCTGCGACCCGGATGCCGATGCCGATGGCCGCCTCAACGAGGATGACAACTGTCCCCTTGTCGCCAACCCGACCCAGGTGGACTGGGACGGCGACGGCACAGGGGACTCGTGCGATGACAGCGACGGGGATGGGATCATTGATTTCCTGGATAACTGCCGCTCCACGTCCAATCCCGATCAGGCCGACGCCGATGGAGACGGCCAGGGCGACGTGTGTGATAATGACCGAGATGGAGACGGCATCGTCAACAGCTCCGATAACTGCCCCGACGTCCGCAACCTGGCCCAGACCGACTCAGACGGCGACGGCGCGGGGGACGCGTGTGACAACTGCAATGGAGTGAGCAACCCCGGCCAGGAGGACCTTGATGAAGACGGCGTGGGGGACGACTGCGATGACGACAGGGACGGTGACGGCATCTCCAATGCGGCCGATCATTGCCCCGATGAGTATGCTCCAAACCCATGGAGGTGGTGTCCGGAGGGTTACACCTGTGAGTACGGCTGCCCCATGAGGTGGAACGTGCCATTCGATATCCTCTTGCGGTTCATCCCAGAAGATCTTGGACCGCTCCACCCCGCGGTGCTCCACCCGGTGATAGAGTTTGCAGCGGATCCGTGTCTGATTATTGACTGCGAAGCGCAGAAACTCTTTGAACACGATGACTTCCTCCAGGTCACCGTCGACATCGCCATGGATTTCGCCGAAGGTACTCTGATGGAAGGCCCCATCGTCATCTTGCTCGCCCTGATGGATGAAGCCGGCAACAGGGTCGCCACCGGCCAGGCTTCCTTAATCACCGACGGCGAGCAGCTTGACGTAAGGCAGGAGCAGGTGGTCCTTACCACCAGAATGCTGCCGTCGTATACCTGGAGGGATTCCGGAAGGTTTTTTGCCCAGGGGCAGTCAGACGCGGCCCTTCCAGCTTACTATCTGGCCGTGTCCGCCAATTACGTCAGCGAGGAAAACATCCAGGTTCTCGCGGATACGCCTCTTGACCTGAAAGCCCAGGCGGCCGTGATCAAAATGCAGTAAGGGATGATATGTTCCGGCGGAAGAGGTGGGTACTCATCTTTTTTTCTCAATTGTTCCTGCCCTTCCGCAGGACAGGGTGATGTGGACGATTTTACCAGACCCATAAGGGAAAACAGATCATGCATGGGAGACGCTTCCATCCGACAATGCTCATTCTTGTGGTGCTCAGTGCGGTTCTCTTCTGCCAGGCGGGACATTCGTGGCCGCAGGCCCTTGACGTGCCGCTGACCGTCGTGGAGGATGCAGGGTATGCCCGGGTGAATGGGCCGGTGATCACCGGCGTACCTCTACCACGTTCCGGCAGGTGTGCCGCCAGGGCACTACGAAGTATACGGCCTCGTCGTCCCGGAGGGAGCAGATGTGTATGAGCAGAGCCAGTGGCTGAAATGGACCTGCGTTGGGTTGGATTTTTTGTGAGCGCGCACACACCCAGAATGGCTGTCCGTGACCCGGGGCTGGTCCGGATATCTGTCCCGTTATTTTATATCGTCATCTTTGGGGCGGGGAGGAGGTTTATAGCCGAGGCCGCACTGGCCCTGGTTCTGCAGTTGCTCCATTCTATCAAAGTTGAACTGTTCCAGCTTTGCATTCCCTATATAGCCCGGAAGTGAAGCCCCAGGTAATAGTGAGACATGCAGGGTTCCCCCATGCGGGCATAGACGAGGCCCGTGTGGCAGAAGAGCCCCTGGTAGTGTGGATCTTTTTCCTCTAGCCTTTTGTACGCGGCCAGCGCCTCGGGGTTTTGATCCAGCTTCTCGTGGGCCCTGCCCAGGTAGAACAGCGCGTCGGTATCGTTCGCGGCGAGTGAGTCAAAGATGGGTTATCCATGCTGGTGTTTTCCCGCCGGCTACCTGAAGGGCGCGCTTTTTGAGCCCAGAAAGCCAGCTCTAACTGCTATTTATCTGGTATTTTCAACAGCCATAAAAAGTTTAGATAGGATATTATACATTCAATTGCACGAAGTCCGTAAATTCGCTTCTTCTAAAACATTGCGCATAGTTCAATCAGTAATCGTCAATCTGTGAGTCTTGGTACATCTGAATAGTTGTAGGTGAAACAATTGGCCTAGACTTGATTTGCCAATGTCTGCCAGATCAAATTTTGGGTTCATATTTTTTAAGAATTACTTTTAAGCCACGTATCATTTTGAATCAAAACCTGAGATGCAATTCTTAAACATGTTTCAAATCTTATAGAAATTTAATTTTTGAATTTTACTAACCAAAATCAAATCAAAACCAAGCCAAAAAAAGTCAAATTTATGATTTCAATAACTTAGATTTGCCAGTTTTTTACAATGGTTTTAGATGTTTCTAGGTGGCGATAAAATCGGGCTGAATACAATCTATCTCGCCCTCTTCAGCCGGGTTCCCGAACACCATTACTGTTCCTGGCGTGTCTGCAATGAGTTTGCAAGCCCCACGGCGGCACCCACGTTGGCGGTACCAATCAGGTTATGTCCACTGCCGAGGCCGATCTTGGCCAGGGCATTATTCTCGCAAAGGAAGATACTGGCAGGTCCATCTGCATCACGGAGAATATCATGAAAGGCTGTTTCCAACCGGCGATCCCTCTACTGACCTGGATACCGTTTTTTTCAAAATAATCCGAAAACCACTGGGATGCCTTGAACTTTTTGCAGGCGATTTCAGGGTTCGAGTGAATCCGATCGGCCGGATCAATGATATCCCTCTCAATGGAGTTGTTCTCTTGCACGATCAACAACCATTTTACCAGATGGTTCTCGATAAAGGAAGCGTGGCCACTCAACATCATGGAGGGTGCTAGCCATGTGCAACCTTAGAATAGGGGATGCTGGCAATTTAACATCATCCGCTTCTTATCTGATACGAAGTTGCAGTCATACAAGTAATTATTCCGTATGCCTTCTCCCCCCTCACCCCCGCCCTCTCCCACCCGCTGGGGGGAGAGGGAGAAATTATAAATCCCTCTCCCCCCAGAGACTGTGTCATAATAGGGTGAGGGTTTGACTATAAAAAG
>CAZTAS010000216.1:0-10917 GCA_964611635.1 uncultured Thermodesulfobacteriota bacterium | reverse complement strand
GGCCCCTTTTGTTCCTGTTCATCCCAACGAAATACCAACTCTCACCATTGATGATGGTCCCCTGGTATCTGGCCTCGTCGCCGCGTCCTGGAGATTCGATCTTGATCACCTCTGCACCCATATCAGCAAGGAGTAAAGTGCATGTGGGGCCAGCAGCAAATCGTGTCAAGTCGAGTATTTGTATATTAGAAAGTGGCATGATACTTATCCTCTTTATGTGTTAAGCAGGAGTATATTTTTATGATATAATTCATGCATTCTGTCAAGAAAAATATACAGCATTGAAGCTTGAACGGTTTATTTTAGTTCGAAAGGACATAGGTGATGTTAACAGAATAATAGGAAATCTGAAAAGAATTCCCCTAGAAAGGCGTTACAATATTTATGAAAAATATAATTTTTTAAGGTAGAAACTCGATGGAAAAGCAATGTAAACTGAGTTGGGAACAGTACATAAATCGGGAAGAAGTGCTGGGATTAAGAAAGTTTACCGAGGAGCAGGCCATCCCTGATAGATTCTAAGAACGGAGGACTTGAGATGGGACATGGATGCTGATGGACTTGGCCTTATCAACAGGTGAGGCAATCGGGCTCAAAACAAAAGAAATCGTAAAAAGATTCAGTTTTAAACGGCATGCACTTATAATAAGCTCTTATTGGGCAAATCTCGCCCAATAATATCGGTAAAGGCAAATAATATGGCAAGCATAAATTTTTCGGAAATAGCCCCAAGATATGAAAAGAACTCTTTAATCCAGAAATCCGCCAGCGAAAATCTTATAAGTCTTATTAATATTGGCAAAGATGATGATGTTTTGGATTTAGGGTGTGGAACAGGCCATTTATCTGAAAGAATTAGAGAAATGACAAATGGTAAAGTGGTCGGCATTGATCCTTCAGAGGGAATGATCAAAGCAGCGCGGCAAAGGTTCGATGGCCTTGATATTACCTTTGAAGTTAAAAATGCCGAAGAAATGCGCTACCGTGAATCATTTGACATCATATTCTGCAATTCCGTTTTTCAATGGTTTAAGAGGCTTGTGCTGGTGCTTGAAAACTGCTATCGGGCGCTCAGAAGTGGAGGAAAGATTGGCATCCAGGCTCCGGCCAAAAAGATCTATTGCCCCAATTTCATCCAGGCGACAGAAAAAGTTGCAACTGACCCCAGGACGAATGAAACATTTGCCCATTTTAAGAATCCATGGTTTTTTCTTGAAACAGAAGAAGAATATCAGTTACTGCTCGAAAGCTTGAAATTTAAAGTGTTGTTTGCAAAATTAGACGTCGTGAAAACACTTTACACGCCCGAAAAAGTATTCAGCATCTTTGAGTCAGGAGCGACAGCGGGTTATCTTAATCAGGAATTTTATGATGTGCCTATTGGAGAAAACTACATAAAAAACTTACTAAACATTGTAAGGAAGTCATTTTTTTATCAGAGAGGAAAAGACGGTAAGGTAGAACTAATGTTTAATAGAATATACCTGCTGGCAAAGAAGATTTAAAGTTATTCTGAAATTTAAATCAAATAATGATCCCCTTCTCAATTGAGAATCCGCTCATATACCTCCCTCACATTTTTCGTAACCCGCTCATATTCCTCTCTCATCGCTTCGACTGCGGTAGTTTCCTGTTCCGCTTTATATCCCAGTCCCCGGGCGATCCGTTTCGCCGCATCGCTGTCGAAGCGTAACTTATCTGTCGAGAAATCGTGTAAGAGGCGCAGGTGGGTCTCCACTCGTCTCAGGTAATCGTATCCATCCATCAAATCTTGAAGATCATTCCCCGTTAGTATTCCCTCTTCTCCCATAGCTTTTATGGCCTTGAAGGTGTTGGGCTCCCGCAGGCGGGGATGCTCCCCTCCGTACTTCAACTGAAGATACTGGACACCAAATTCCACATCCACAAGTCCACCCAGGCCGGTCTTGATGTTGAAGCTCCCCTCAGTCTCCCGGGCAAGTTCTATTTCCATCCGATTCCGCATCCGACGCATTTCCCGGGCGGCCTCGGGGTGTAAGGGCTCTTTATAAGCGAAACGGTGTACCTCCCTCAAGACCCGATCTCCAAATCCGGGATGCCCCGCCACCACACGCGTCCTGATCAGGGCCTGCCGCTCCCAGAGACGGGCCTCATTCCGATAATAGTCGCGAAAGGATTCAAGAGATACAACCAGCGGGCCTACCGTGCCTGAGGGACGCAGCCGCATGTCCACTCGGTATCCCAAGCCGTGGACTGTGGGCACGCTCAACAGAGAAATAAAGCGCTGGGCCAGCCGGACGAAATATCCGAATTTGGCCACCTCACCAGCAGATTGTAGATTTTCGGGAGTCTCGTAAACAAAGAGCAAGTCCAGGTCTGAGTTGAAGTTCAACTCCTCGCCCCCCAATCTACCCATGCCCATGACAACAAAAGGGGGCTTGCTATCCCTTGAGCCCCCATTCCAAGCATCGATGCTTTCAATAGCCAGTGAGAGGGATCGATCTATGCATACCTCGGCCAGGCGAGTCAGGTAGTGAGATACTTCCTCTACCGACAGCTTGTCGAAGACATATTGCATGCCTATGAGCAATATCTCTTCGTTTTGGTAGCGGCGCAAAATCGCAAGTTTCTCCTCAGGATTCTCTTCTTCCTGAAGTTCCCTTGAGAGATCTTCTTCCATTTCTCTGCGAGACTTCCAATTGGCGTTCTCGTCTTGGAGTATCAGTTGCTCCGCGAGTTGGGGATGATTGATGAACATGCGGGACAAAAAATTGCTGCTTCCGAAAAGCCGGGTCAGAGAGCCAGCAACAATGGGATTCTCAGCCAGAAGTGCGTGAACGCCCCATCTATGGACAACTCTATGGATCCAACGGTCCAGGTTCATAAGGGCCATATCAGGATCAGGCGCAGCAGACACTTGGGAAAGCAGAGCTGGTGCCAATCCCTTCAGGAGCTTTCGAGACCGCTCATGTAATCGGGAAGTAGCATGTATTCCCGTTAAGGATTTAATCGCTTCCATGGCAGCGGGCACGTTGTTAAACCCCATAGTCGTCAGTGCATCCATGACTTCAGCATCATCCATGCTGCCTGATAGGAGCCGTTCGGCCAGGTGTCGTTCAGACCCTGGACTATCCTTCTCACCCATGAGGCGAGAGAAATGCTCGTGAACAATCTCGCAGTGCTGCCGCAAAACCTCTTTTAACTTATTGGCCGAGGAATATCCCAATCCGTGTGCCAGCCGGGCGACCGCCTCCTCTTCATCGGGGAGGCGATGTGTCTGGCGCATCTGGACCATCTGGATCCGGTGCTCCAGCTGCCGTAGGAACCGGTAGGCCTCTTCAAGCTGAAACTTGGTGGAATATTCAATAAAACCTGTCCGGCTTAACTCCTCCAACGCACCAAGGGTACTTGTTTCCCGTATTTTTGGGAATCGGCCCCCATTTATGATCTGAAGGGTTTGAACCAGGAACTCCAGCTCGCGAATTCCGCCCCGCCCTCTCTTTATGTCCAGGCCACTTTCTTTGCCAGCGGCACTTTCCACACGCCGCTTTAGCCATCGAATCTCCTCTAGTGAACCGTAGTCCAAATAGCGACGGTAGACAAATGGTCGCACCATCTTCAGGAAGCTCTCCGCCACTTCCGCATCTCCTGCAGCAAAAGACGCTTTTATGAGGGAGAGGCGGTGCCATGTCTCCCCGTATATGGTGTAGAAAATCTCGGCTGCATCCAGGGAGTGCGCGATGGGGCTTTCTTTGCCACCTGGTCGGAGGTTCAGATCCACACGAAATGCGATGCCGTCTTCCGTAACCCGGTGAAGGACGTCGGTAACCATCTCGGCAAGGCGCGTGTAAAAATCGTGAAAGTGCACGGGAGCGGCGCTACCCCCTGAAGTCATTTCCTGTTGGCGGGGAGGGATTTTATAAATGTAAATCAGGTCAATATCCGAGCAAAAATTAAGTTCGTGTCCGCCCAACTTCCCCATCCCGATGACGGCAAAGCCTGTTTTGTCGCCTTTACAGTCCAGCTCGCCGGGGCATCCGTATTTTTGTGCCAGGTTTTGAAAGCACCATTCACACGTTTGCCCCAGGGCAGCTGCGGCCAGGTCGGATAATTCTCTCATGACCTCATCCAGGCTTGCCAGCCCGCACAGGTCTCTCACGGCTATACGGGCCATAGCGGCGTGGCGATATCGGCGAATCTCTTTTTGCAAATCCACCAGGGATTCAGCCTCGCGGACATGGACCTCAAGCTCAGCATCCATGGCTGCTCGATCTTTGGGTTGAAAAATCTCCCCCTGTTTGAAGAGGAGAACCGTGGCCGCTGGATCTCTCGCCAACATTCGCGCCAAGGGAGGAGAGGCCGAGCACAGGCTGATCAGGCCCTGCGCAGCCATGTTGTCTTTTGCCAGGGCTTTGGCAGATTCCTCCGGGAAGGCGTTTAGAATGAATTCCAGAGCGATCTGAGCCTCCTGGTAGTCCGGGTACACAGCCAATGCCTGGCTCAGAATTTTGTTACCAACCGGGCCCATAATTCTTATCACCTAGTTTCAGCAAAATCGGGTGCACTATTTCTCACTCACAAGCCGCGATTCAAAAAGAGATCATGCTCAGCAATCGAAATACAGAGAGAACTCAAACGGGTGCGGTCGTATCCGTACAGGGACGAGCTCATTGCTCATCTTCCAGGATATCCATGTGTCGATTACGTCTTGTGTGAATACATCGCCTTTCATGAGGAAATTGTGATCCTTTTCCAGTGCCTTCAATGCCTCCTCCAGGGAACCGGGTGCAGTGGGGACATCGGTCATTTCCTCCGGGCTCAGTGAGTATATGTCTTTATCCAGCGGTTCGCCGGGATTGATGCGGTTTTCGATGCCGTCGAGGGCCGCCATGAGGATGGCCGAGAAGGCTATGTAGCCATTGCAAGAAGGATCCGGCGTGCGAAATTCCAAGCGCCTTGCATTGGGCGAAGCGCTGTACATGGGGATGCGAATGGCGGCTGATCGGTTGCGGCTGGAGTATGCCAGGTTTACTGGAGCCTCGAAGCCGGGCACCAGTCGTTTGTAGCTGTTGGTTGTGGGGTTGCACAGTGCGCACAGGGCAGCAGAGTGTTTGAGGATGCCGCCGGTGGCCCAGAGAGCCTCATTGCTGAGATTTGCATACCGATCCCCGGCAAAGAGGTTGCGACCATCCTTCCAAATAGAAATATGGGTATGCATGCCAGACCCATTGTCACCAAACACAGGCTTGGGCATGAAAGTTGCTGTCTTCCGGTACCGTTTGGCTACGTTTTTGACCACATACTTGAACCACATCAGCCGGTCGCCCATATAGACCAGTGAAGCGTATTTCATGTCGATCTCTCCCTGGCCGGCTGTGGCCACTTCATGATGTTGAGCCTCCACCTCGATCCCCAGAGACTCCAGGATCAGTACTATTTCGGTGCGAATATTTTGTAAGGTGTCGGTTGGGGATACCGGGAAGTAGCCCTCTTTGTACCGCGGCTTATAACCAAGATTCGGTTTTTCGTCCCGACCTGTGTTCCACTGCCCTTCTGCGGAATCGAGAAAGTAAAAGGCATGGTCAGGTCCACAGTCGTAACGGATATCATCCAGAATAAAAAATTCCGCTTCCGGTCCAAAATACGCCATATCACCGATTCCGGAATACTTCAGATAATTTTCCGCTTTCTTGGCGATGCCCCGTGGGTCTCTGGTATAGCTCTCCTTGGTTATGGGGTCCACTATATCGCAGATCAAGCTCAAAGTGGGAGTTTCCATAAAAGGATCCATGATGGCCGTGTTGGGATCAGGGATGACCAGCATATCGCTGGCATGGATAGGCTGCCACCCTCGAATGCTGGAACCATCAAACCCATACCCCAACTCAAAGTTCTCTTCAGCCAGCTCTTTGATGGGCACGCTAAAATGCTGCCAGATACCGAAAAAATCCAGGAACTTCAGATCGACCATCTTTGTGCTCTTTTCCTTGGCGAATTTAATAACTTCTTCTGGTTTCACAGCTATTATCTCCCTTCGTCAATGGTTGTATGAAAGACATTCTCAATGTGGAATAGATTTATATCTCGTATGGACAAGCAAATATATAATGATGATTTTTTCTCTGATTAAATTTTCTTGCATCCCCCAGGGTGTTTCTCAGGGCAAGTCCTCCAAGGCATCAATAGTGGTCAGCCGTCTGGTAATAGCCTTTTTGATGCCCTCAAGAGCCTCCGGGTCTGTGATTTTGTCCCCCGCCAGATCCCGAACGTAAAAAACGTCCAATACCTCCTCGGTTTTCGTGGACACTTTTGCCAGATTAATATCCAGACCAAGATGGAAAAGAGATCGAGTTATATCATACAACAGCCCTATGCGATCCTGGGTATAAACATCAATTATGGTGGAGAAGTCAGAGGCCTGGTTGTCAACCTGTACGCGTGTTTTAACGCGCGGCATGAGACTCCGCGCCCATGGTGAAGTTTTGGAGCGCTGAGCCATGACCATGTCCAGATCCAGCTTTCCCTCCAGGCAGTCGGTCAAGTCGTGGGCGACTTTTTCCCAAAACTCATTCTGATAAATGATATCTCCATCCGGATGGTTGACGTGAAAAACATCCAGTGCTATACCGTCGCGCCTGGTGTGAATCTGGGCGCCCAGGATATTCACACGGTTCAAAGCCAAAGCACCAGCCATTACGGAAAAGATCCCCGGCTTATCGCGCATGCAGATGCTCCACTGGCAAAATCCCTCTTCGATTCGAGGTCTGATTTCCCATACGAACAACTCATCTTTCAGCCTGGATTGGAGTTTGATTTGCTCAGCAATTGCATTTGGCTCAGTTCCTCGCAGATCTGTAAGGGTCATCTGGAGCATAGCGGATTCCACTTCCCCATAGGTAAAAGATGACGGAAGCAAATTGAGGATCTGTTCAGGCGTGGGCTCATTACCGTACGCCCTTTCCTCACCTTGCTCCAGTACGTGGAGGGTTTTAATGTAAAGCTCCTGCAGGAGAACGTGCTTCCATGAATTCCAGGCCGTAGGACCGGTGGCTCGCAAGTCAGAAAAAGCAAGACAATAAAGCATGTCCAGCCGTTCCCGACTGCCCACCAGGTGAGCGAAGTTCACGATGATCCTCTCATCATGGAGGTTCCTGCGCTGGGCCGTCCTGGCCATCTGGTCATGGTTGGCCAACAGAAAATAAACGAGCTGCTTTCCCTCCTCCTCCAACCCCATCCGATGCGTGATACTTCGGGCCATCTCCGCGCCAGTGGCGGGATGATGTCCTTCCATGCCTTTGCCAATGTCGTGCAATAGTCCAGCCAGTAGGAGCCAGTGAATATGAGGTATTCCTTGCATGATATTGGTAAGCCCTGGATACTCCTCTGCGTACTTACCGGCCCAAAGGTCGCCCAGCTCGGCAACTGTGTAAAAAAGATGCATGTCAAGCGTGAAAGCATGATATGTATCATAATGCGGCTTGCCAGCAATAAGTTCAAACTCCGGGATGTAGTGCAATAACAAACCCACGTGCCCCATAAGAGTTAACGCGTGCGAAGAGCCCTCTCCATAGCCCAACATCGCCAGAAACTCCTCGTGGGCCTCCCGGGGCCAGAAAAGTTCAGAGGTCCATGCCTCCAGTTGATCCCGTATGGCGCGCAGAAGATCCTGGTGAACCCGAAAGCTACCCTCTGCCATTTTCCGAAAGATACGGATCCACTCTGTCGGATCAGAGGGCAATATCCTCCCCTGAGAGAATGTTAGCCAGCCATTCCGCACTTCCAGTCCATGTCCCAGGTAATTAGCTCTTCCTTTATCCTCGGTCCTTAGCATATCCTGGAAAAAAAGCTCGGAAATAAAATGGAGTTTACGCGTATGTAGGGAATATACTTGCATGAAACCCTCAGCGGAAATTGCCCTTTCCCGGGATGAGAATCCCAAGATACGGGCGATCTGTTCCTGGGCTTCAAAAGTGAGGCGGTCGTTTTTCCGGTCGCTTATTATATGCAGGTGGGTGCGAACCTCCCATAAGAATGCCACCGATTTCATCAAATCGCGCGACTCTTGCATGGAAATTATTTTCATACGGACAAGATTGTCGGGCTTTTTGATCCCTAGTGCCGCCTTGGCAACCCACAGCATAGAATGGTAATCCCTCAGACCTCCCACTCCCTCTTTCAGGTTTGGTTCCACAAGGCATGAGGGACGGCTCTGGTGGCGATGTCTCTGAATATTGTCTTGGTGGATCTTGCGAATGTAAAACCGAGTGCCGAAGCCGGCAAAGAGGTTATCAATTGTACGCTCCATCTCGTGGAAGAGTTCGAAGCCTCCGGAGAGCGGACGGGCCTCCATGAGCGCGGTCTGGACCTGAACGTTCGCTTCGGCCATTTCCAGGCATTGCTTTACCGTCCGGTGGCTGTAGCCGATGGCCATATTGAGATCCCAAAGGGGGTAAACAACACTGCGGGTAAGTTCCTCGATAAACTCGTTAGCCTCGCCATCGTGGAGAAAAAGCAAATCCACATCGGAATGAGGGGCCAATTCTCCCCGTCCATAGCCGCCCAAAGCAACTATACATAGTTTTTGCGGGGGAGAGACGGCAGACCAACAAGCCCATGCCGGTGAGGCAGCAAAAAGACCCTGAACAAGATCATCCATGGATCGGGCCCTTTCGCGAGCCAGCAAAAGGGCCGAGACACCCTGTTCCATTCTTTGTCCGATGACACGGATATTCTCCCGGTATTGCTCCAGGAGTTCCTCCGGGCTTTTGATCACTCCGCTGTCTGCTAATGCTATCATTGCAAGACAAGCCTCGAATTATTCATATGTAATCCCACTAAAACGCCACAATTGATGGGTTATGAAATATATTTCCATAGATTGAGCGTGCAATGAAATAATTGGCAGTAACCGGCATTGATGTTAAATAGCTGAAACGCCCCGCTCCCCAGTGCGAATGCGCACAGCCTCCTGAATCTCTTGCACGAATATCTTTCCATCGCCGATTTTTCCTGTCCTGGCGGATTGTTCTATGGCTTCAACAACGCGGGGCGCCATCTCGTCCGTGACTACCACTTCAATCTTGATTTTCGGCAAAAAATCCACCACGTACTCTGCCCCGCGGTAAATCTCGGTGTGTCCCTTCTGGCGGCCAAATCCCCGAACTTCCGTTACGGTGATTCCCTGGATGCCGATTTCCCCCAGAGCATCCTTGACTTCGTCAATTTTAAAGGGCTTGATAATGGCCTCGATCTTTTTCATGGATTTACCTCCGCAATCCGAATGACTTCTAAGAAACTTTTGTATGAAAAAAAGATTTTTTAACGGGATAAAAGGATAATCCTGATTTTCTTAATCCTATTATTCTGTTAAAAACTCTTCTTCTTCTCATGCTTCATTGTGCCTGAGAGGGCATGGTTGTTCTAAATCATATTGTTTCGAATTTCGAAATTTATTCATTCCACTTTGATTAAAATATAAGTTTTTACTGCATATTTCAAGATCAATTTTCTCCTGAATCTTCAATTCTTATCGCTCTTTCAGCTGAATCATTAATCAGATAACATAACCTTTTTCGTTGTGCTGGCTGAGGTCCAACCCGGAGAGTTCATCCTCTTCAGGTACTCTGAGTCCGAGGCTCATATCGATCAACTTGAGGATGATAAAAGTACCCACAAAGGCGTATACCATTGTTGCTAACACAGCCATGGTCTGGTTGCCCAGTTGGGTAGGGTTGCCGAATAACAGGCCATCAGCCCCGCTGGGGTTTAACGATCTCGAGGCAAACACACCGGTTGCCAGAGCTCCCCAGGTTCCCCCCACCCCGTGGACTCCCACCACGTCCAGGGAATCATCGTAGCCGGCCTTCCACTTAAAAAGAACTGCCAAGTAGCACAGAATGCCAGCCGCCGTCCCGATACCCAGGGACGAAAGAGGGCCCACAAAGCCGGCCGCCGGAGTGATTGCCACCAGCCCGGCTACAGCTCCCGAGGCTGCGCCCAGGGTGGTGGGTTTCCCTTTGATCCACCATTCCATCAGTATCCAGGAGATTGATGCTGATGCCGAGGCCACGTGGGTCACCACAAAGGCCGATGTTGAAAGACCCTCTGCGGCCAGGGCGCTTCCGGCATTAAATCCGAACCATCCGAACCACAGGAGGCCGGCCCCAAAAATGGTCAGGGGCAGATTATGCGGGGCCATCGGTTCCGACCCCAGCCCCTTGCGCTTTCCCACCACCAGGGCAGCGGCCAGGGCCGAGATGCCCGAACTGATGTGCACCACCGTGCCGCCGGCAAAATCGAGGGCGCCCAATTTGCCAATCCAGCCTCCAGTGCCCCACACCCAATGGGCAATGGGATCATAGACCAGAGTGGTCCAGAGAAGAGTAAAGAGCAGGAAGGGACCGAATTTGATTCTTTCCGCAAAGGCGCCAGTGATCAGGGCCGAGGTGATTACCGCAAACATGGCCTGATAGATCATAAAAGCCTGGTGTGGAATAGTGCCTGCATAATCCGTATTAGGCTCAAGTCCAACCTCTTTTAATCCAATCCATTTCAGTCCCCCGATGATGCCCCAGTGGTCTGACCCAAAACTCAGGCTGTAGCCCACCAGAATCCATTGTATGCTTACCAGGCCGATTATGATAAAACTGTGCATTATCGTTCCCAGGACGTTTTTACCACGCACCATGCCCCCATAAAAGAGCGCAAGTCCTGGGGTCATCAGCATCACCAACGCAGCCGAAAGCAAGATGAAGGCGGTATCACCCGGGTTGATCATAACAGCTCTCCTTTGACATGAAATGATCCTGTTTGATCCCTGTCTGAAAAGATTGTACGGGCGGGGATAAACCCCCTACTGTCATTTGTGGTATCTCATAGCGTGCTGACGTAGGGGCGGGGTTTATCCCCATAAGCGCTCAAATAAAGATATTGACATTT
>CAZTAS010000215.1:0-10966 GCA_964611635.1 uncultured Thermodesulfobacteriota bacterium | reverse complement strand
TGGGGAAAAGCGCTGGATATGAAGTGCTCAGGCTTGCGGTTCGAGATCGAAAATTACGGGCGAAGATCAGCTACTTCTCGGAGCTAATATCCTTAATTTCCAATAGCTTGAACTGCATCGCAGTTGAAACCGCATAGCAAATTTGGAGGGATTTTGGAAGGCTTTAAAATGAATGTGGAGGATAAAAAGATGCACTGAAAAACCTCATTTCTACTAATCATGCAAAAAACAAAGGCCGCATCACCTTGAAAAATCAAGGTCGTAGAGGCAAAGGACTTTCAACTGCAAAATTTGGGTTTATACCTCCTTTATTAACCAGCTTTAATTGAGTAAAAAGGAAACAGATTAGCTCAGTCCTTTCATCGCCTACTTTCTGGCTTAATTAAAGATGCCAATGTGGGGTTGAAAATGCATTTTTCTAATTTGCTGGTGTGAGTCATGTTGAACACTACTTGGCTTCATACATTATAGGCTATCTCCTGAATCGGAGAAGTTTTCAATACCAGTAGTCTAACATTTCAAATTGTTTACAAACTTAGAGTTGGTCACTGAGACACTAAGTTTGAGCCTCTTTGCTTGCCGCAGCCTTTGGATCCAGGGCGTCTCGAATTCCATCGCCAATAAGGTTGAAAGCCAACACAGTAAGAAATATTGCTAAACCAGGAATGGTTGTGATGTTGGGCGCAATCCGCAAAAATCTTTGTCCCTCAGAAAGCATGTTTCCCCAGTCAGCAGTAGGGGGTTGAGTTCCTAGACCAAGAAAGCTCAAACTGGAAATCAGAATTATTTTATTACCAACATCAAGACTCGCTGCCACAATGATAGGAGAAGAGACATTTGGAAGGATATGATGTAAAATTGTACGACAGTTTCCGACTCCAAGAGCCTTTGCTGCTTCCACGAACTCCTGGTTTTTGACGGATAGAACAGAAGATCTCACTATCCTGGCATATATAGGATAACCTGCCAGTCCAACGGCCAGCGTTGCATTAAAAAGTCCCGGGCCCAAAGTAGCAATAATTACAATACCTAAGAGGATCATAGGGAAAGACATAAAAACGTCGGTTGTCCTCATTGTCACAGTATCGACAATTCCGCTATAATAGCCCGAAATTAAACCTATAAACACCCCGATGATCATTGCTATCAATGTAGCCGAAAATCCGGTCAGCAAGGAAATACGGCCTCCCCATAACATCCGGCTCAACATATCCCGACCGAATTGATCTGTCCCCAGTAAATGAGATTTCGAAAATAAAGGCCGCAAACGTACGGAAAGCTCAACCTGATTCGGGTCTGACAGGGGTAAAAGCGGTGCCAATAATGTCAAAAGGCTAAATGTCATAATAATAATTATACCTACTAAAGGTAAGATATTAAGTGAGAATCGTCTCCAAAAAATACGAGCATATCTCTTCCGCTGATTAATTGATATATTCTTTATTTCTAATTTTACATCTTCAATTTCCCTCATTTTTTTCCCCAGGTGAAATTCACTCTCTCCAATTCACTTCAATTAATAATTAACACCTATTAACTCGATAATTGGTTTGTCACTTATAACGTATTCGAGGGTCAAAGTAAGCGTAGGTTATGTCCACCAGCAGGTTAATAATAGTAAAAGTAAAAGCAATGAAAAGGATGCCGCCCTGAACCAATGGATAGTCGCGCCTGGATATGGCTTTCAAAATTAAGGTTCCCAGTCCAGGCCAGGCAAAAACTGTTTCAACTATTATAGCTCCCCCAAGCAGGACTCCCATTTGAACACCGATGACTGTAATTACGGGGATGAAAGCATTCTTCAAAGCATGCTTGAGAACCACCGCCAGGGCTCCTATTCCCTTGGCACGGGCTGTTATTATGTACTGTTGCTGAAGCACCTCCAGCATACTGGAACGGGTGAGACGGGCAATAATAGCTGTAGTGCGTGCCGCTAATGTCACGGCTGGTAACACAAGGTGTTTAATTAATGCACCAATTTCTCGACTCCCGTAAGGATACATTTCTCCCGGAGGCAACAAATTTAACCGCAATGAAAAAAATAAAATCAAGATAATACCAAGCCAAAATGCCGGCATACTCTGTCCGAACAAGACCACACTCATGCTCATCTTATCAAAAACAGAATGTGGTCTTACGGATGCTAATATACCGGCACTGATTCCGAAGGTTGTTGAGAGCATAAGGCTTGCAATGGCTAGGACAAAAGTAGCTTTAAAATGTCGCCAGACCTCTCCAAAGACCGGAGCTTGCCTCCAAATAGAAGTACCTAAATCGCCCTGCAGAATTTTTTTTAAATAGATCAAATACTGAGCTAAAAACGGTTTGTCCAATCCAAGATCGTGACGGAGTTCACTAATAGCCTCCGCTGAAGCGTCATCTCCCAGCATGAGGATAGTAGGATCGCCAGGCGTTAATCTCATAATAGAAAAAATGATTAATGACACGCCCAGTAAAACTGGAATGGTTATTAGTATCCGCCGCAATATGTAAACAGACATACCAAAACCCTCAGATTTATTATGAAACGCTAAACTAGAAACGATATCTGTTTAAAGCTCACCCTGAAAAACTGTATATTTTCCAAAGCACTATTTCAGATAATCACAAACTTGTCTCATATCTCTTATTTGCTCCAGATCGAGTAAGGAATTGATCAATTTTTCTGTTTTTTTGTGGGAGAGTTTTTGGTGAGCAAAGGAAACACAGTCTCGAAATTTTTTAATACTTTCCTCGACATTTAAGGGGTCTTCCGGGTACCCTTTGACTACTCGAACTTTTTCTATAAACTCCTGGCCGCTCTTACATCTGATTCGAACAAAGGCGAGTGGGGAATCAGGATCTTCCCTGTTAAAATGAGGATCGGGAAACACTTTTATCTTGGCGGCAAGTTCATGAATCGTCGTATTACCGAGCACGACACTTTCTTGAAAATCCTTTAAGCCAACTGATTTATTGGTAATCGCGGCTGCCACGGTGTAAGGAATGCTAAACTGGGCATCGACCTGAGGATTATTCCTGATTTGAAAAGGACTGCCAACCAAATCGCAAGCTACTGGAGGAACTTTAACTTCAATGTTGTCTATATCAGAAGGATCAACATTTTCTCCCTTAACAATGCGAAGAGTGGCGTCAATGGAGGGATGGGTGCTGCTACAGCAAGGGTATATTTTACATGTCAATTTAGTGATTTCAAATCTTTTTCCTAAGTCTTCAGTGACTTCCTTTGTGTTAATCTGACCTCCAGAGTATAGTTCAGGCAAACCATATTTACCGGTGATCACGTTTTGTGCCCCGCTTATGCCCTTTTTGGCGAAATGAGCCGCGTATATTCCTTGCATAGCAGCGAAAGCCGGTTGCATTCGTTTGGTAATGGCCCCGTCTAATAACGCTTGCCTGTTTCCCGAGGCCTGACTATACGCAATACCAAAAGCGTTTCTTATTTCATCAGAACCTAATTCAAGAATTTTACTTACGGCGGCAGCCGATCCAAATCCTCCACATATTGATGCTGGCAACCAGCCATTGTGCATGTTGCCCCTGAGAGCCACAGCAAGTCGGCCTGCTATGTCAACTCCCACAGTAACAGCTGTTATAAATTTTTTACCGGAAATATCTCCCACGGCCTCAGCGACAGCAAGTGCAGCTGGGATAACTGGAACAGTCGTATGTGACCCAGCTCGATTATGGGTATCATCATAATCTAAAGCATGGGCAAAAGTGCTGTTGGCTAAAGCCGCATGGATTGAGGGCAATTTGTAGCCATAAACAATCACAGTGCTTTCTTCTTTCCCTTGCCAGGCTTTTAACTGTTCAACAACCGCCTGGCAACCCGGCGCTGATGACCCAGCAATAGCGACACCTAATAAGTCTATAATAAAGAGCTTGCTAAAATTCTTCACTTCTAGTGGAAGGCTGTCAAACTCAGTGTCTTTAACATGACGTGTAAGAATCTCCATCGGCTCCATCTTGAATTCTCCCGTTTGTTGTGAAACTTATGGCGAATAAGAGACGACGGCATTGACTCCGTACGCCTCCTTTTCGATCTGTTTGCTACTTGAAGTATACGGTATCAGCCATGTAATTGGCGCTCGGATGAATGAGAAAGCCATGCACTTTCTTATTCATGGCAGCAATGACTATTTCATGGTCAACAAAAATCCATGGTGCTTCTGCAGAGATAATCCAATCTGCGAGCTTATAATATTCTCTGCGTTTTTTTTCATCAATAGTAAACCTTCCTCCTTCTATCAAGTAATCGACAATGGGGTTTACGTAATTGGCAAAGTTGTACTGCCCGGGAGTTATTCTACTGGAGTGAAATTGATGCCAGAACACGTTGTCAGGATCGCCAATGATAGAAGCCCAATAACGCACTGACATTTGATAATCTCCCTTATTGAGGACTTGGCTCACGTAAGTGCTCCATTGGTAGATTTCAATCTTAGCTTCGATTCCAATTTTTTTCAGTTGTGACTGGATCACAACTGCCATGTCCACCGGCAACTGTAAGGTTCTGCCTGCTTCGGGAACTTTGAAGGTTACGCTAAAACCATCAGGATATCCGGCTTCTTTTAAGAGTTTTTTAGCCTTTTCAGGATCATAAGGATATCCCGGCAGACTCTCATCATAGTAAGGTTTGAAGGCCGGAGATAAAGGACTTTTGGCTACGACCCCCGTATTTCGAAGGACATGCTTTATGATTTCTTTTTTGTTTACCGCATAGTTCATGGCCTGTCGAACCCGAACGTCATTAAAGGGCTTGACGCGATTATTGAGAAGCACATACCATATGCGGGGACTTTCCTCTTGCCTCACGAGCTTGAGGTTCGGATCTTTCTCCAACAGAGGGATAGTATCCGGGTGGACACCCCAAATAAGGTCCACTGTGCCAGCTTGCAAAGCCGAGACACGGGCTTCAGGATCCGGAAACACAGCGAAAATGAGACGATCTATGCCCGGCTTTTTCCCCCAATAATCAGGGAATTTTTTAAAAACAACATTACCACCGGGTTCCCAACCTTCAAGTTCTGGGAAAAAGGGTCCGGTGCCTGCCGGATGTCTGGGATATTCTTTCCCCCATTTTTTAAGTGCACTCGGACTCACCATCCAGGCGGCATACATTGAAAGATAGTGTAAAAATGGAGCCATAGGCCTTTTCATGTACATTTTGACTGTATAGTCGTCGATAATTTCAATTTTGTCGATATTGCCGAATCTTGCTCGCCCATAAGGAAATTTTCCCATCTTATAGAATGGGCTTTCCCGGTTCATTTGACGGTCATAATTGATCTTCACTGCTTCTGAGGTAAAATCGGACCCGTCATGGAATTTCACCCCCTTGCGCAGGTAAAATGTGTATACCTTTCCGTCCGGCGAAATATCCCACCTTTCGGCCAATCCCGGCCCAATTTCATAACTGCCCGGTTTCTGTTTTGTTAAGCCTTCGTACATATTAGCCAGAATGGTTCTTTCTTCACCGGCTTGTTGAGGGTCAAAGTGATCTGTTCCATATTCTACCCCAAATACAAGAGTTTTCTCCTCTGCAAATGGCGTGGGCAGGTCTGCTATAAAAGATGTAAACACTATCAGACTTATAACTATAGAGATAATTTGAAATCGTCTCATTGTCTCCCTCCCAAAATGAGTTTTGATAATGTTAAGTCATGTGCGATTCTTCTCAACTGACCAAATTAACTTGGAAATCTGTTCGAAATTGACCCCACCTCCTTTCTGCATCAATCCCTTGAAACTGCTCTCATTTTAAGTTTTTGGCTCAGGTTACGAATCTATTTTCCCCCATCAAGGTTCGTACCAGCTCTACCGCCCGCGCTGCATCGGGCCCATAGCCGTCAGCACCGATCTGGTCGGCAAACGCTTGGGTTACCGGGGCGCCGCCGATTATTACCTTGTAGCGCTCACGACTGCCCGACTCCACCAGCATGTCTATGAGTTCCTTCATTCGCGGCATGGTGGCGGTCAGCACGGCTGAGAGCCCGATGATGTCGGTTTTGACCTCCTCGGCCTTCTTCACTATGGCGGCTCCCTCCTGATCAACCCCAATGTCCACCACCTCGAAGCCCGCCGACTTGAGCAGCAGGCTGACAATGTTTTTGCCGATGTCATGAATGTCGCCCTTCACGGTGGCCAGAGACACCCGGGCATCGGCAGGCCGCTGGGCTCCCCGCTTCAGCAGCTCCGGCTCGATCAGCCCCACCGCTGCCTCGGCCGCCTGCGCCGCCAGCATCAGCTCGGGAAGAAACGCCTGGCCCGTGGCATATCGCTCTCCCATGGCCTCCAGGCCCGGCCGAAGGCTCCTGTTGATAACGGCCACTTGGTCTCCCCCTTCATCCAGTATCCTTTGCGCCATGGCGCTTGCTCCCGCGGTATCCAGCTCGATGATTGCCCGCTGCAAATCCTCGTACACTCGTTCAGACATTGTGTGCTACCTCCCGTAGGTCTGCTCTGCGTGGCGAATGATATCCCTCAACTCCCGGTCAATCCCCTCAGAAAGCGGCTCGGGCTGGTGGGTCGCCAAAATCTCCTGCGCTCTCCGTCTTGCCGCTTCCCGGACATCCAGCCCGCCGTCCTGCTCCCAGTCCTCCCGGGTCTGCCGGTTGAAGACCCGGGGCAAAAAATGGTCGGTCCGGATATGGTTGAGCGTATGGCGCTGGCCCAGGAAATTGCCCCTGGGCCCCACGGTCTTGATCACATCGAAGGCCAGGGTCTCGGGGGTCACCCGCATTCCCTCCAGCGCGCGGGCCACCATGCCAAGCATCTCGTTGTCGAGGACGTACTGCTCGTAGCTGGATGTGAGACAGCACTCCAGCAGGCCAGCGGCGTCATGGATGTAATTGCCCCCTCCCAAGGCCACCATGAGGGCCTGGATGGCCTTCTCCACCCCCGACTGGGCGTCGCTGAGTTTGGAGTCGGACATCCCCCCCGTAGAATAGGTGGGCAGCTTATAGTAGCGGGCCATCTGGTTCATAGCCACATTCATGATGCCCAACTCCACCGCGCCCGATGCGAACAGACCCGAGCGCATATCCGCGATGGATGATACGTTGCCGTACATGACGGGCACTCCAGGGTGAATGATCTGGGCCAAGACGATCCCCGCCAGGGTCTCGGCCACGTTGAGCAGCAGGGTCCCCGCCAGGGTGGATGGGCTGGTGGTGCCGGCCTGGGGCTCGGAACCGATGATCATGGGAGCACCCATGCGGGCCATGTTCATCATGGCCCCAAGGTTCACATGACTCCACTGGAGCGGGCTGACGGCCAGCACGTTGACCAGCATGGAGGGGCGGCTTTTGTAAGCTTCCGCCCCACCGGCAATGACCTGCCCCATGCGGACCAGGTCAGCAGCACCCTCAGGACTGTATGGCATGGAGGAGACGTGCTTGGTGGTGTTGGAGTAAGCCGCATATACCATGTGCAACTCGGCCACCTTCTGGTTGACGTCATGGGGGTGGATCATGGCCTTGAAAAAGTGGACGTGCTCCAGAGCGTCCACCAGCCGGGCGAAGTCCTTGCAGTCCTGTAGAACCCCCATGCGGGCCGCCCCGGTCTCGAGGTCGAGAACTTTTATAGAAAGGGTGCCGGTGCCGAAATACACCCTATCTCCTTCCTCGTGGATGTCATACGCGGGGTTTCGCGCCGCCAGAAGCATCCCCGAAGGACACTGCCCCAGGGAGTGCTCCACCAGCGTGGGAGGGAACTTGACGATGCCGGAGGTGGCGTCCACCACGCAGCCCGCACTACGGAGAATCTCCCAGGCTTCAGGATGCTCGAAATAACAGCCCACTTGCTGCAATATGTCCAGCGCACGATAATGGATCTCTTCTATTTCGTCTTCTGTTAGGTAGCTGAGTTTGCCACCTTTTATGTTCCATAAATCCATACAGTAATCTCCTCTCGAGAAAGCGCCTAATTATTTTGATTATTTAGAATAACAACTGTTTTGGTCCAATGATTTAGTATGTAGTTCGTTTCTCCACAAACTCAAAAACCCTTACCCAGTTTTCGCCTAGTATCTTCCGAATCTCCTCATCGCTGTAACCTCTTGCCACCAGCTCTCTGGTAAAATTAGGCCATCCTTGCATGTTTTCAAAGTCTTTTGCGTAAGGATACTTATACCAGTCCTCGACAGTGCCTAACATCTCAGGTCTCAATACCCGCCACTTGCCTGCACTCCACCAGGAAGGCATGGTGTTACCGAAACGTTCCTGGGCGTCGGTAAAATCAGTACCAACACCCACATGATCAACACCGACGAGCTTTACAATGTAGTCCACATGATCAATGAGTTTTTGCAGGTTCGCTTTAGACATGTCATCACAGACGGTTCGAGGCATGGGAACAACTCCCATTACTCCTTTCTTGGCGGCCATGGCGCGAATCTGGTGATCCGGCTTGTTGCGGCTCGTGTTCGCAAGAGTTCGTGCGTTCGAGTGAGTAAAAACCACAGGAGGAGCGGACAACTCCAGCGTGTCCTCGCTGGTGGCGTCACCCGTATGGGCCAAACATGGAATAATCCCAAGACGATTCATCTCTTCGAGGACTTCAACACCAAAAAAGCTGAGTTTTCGCACTTCTCGGGTACGTTCGGCGCATCCATCGCCTATTAATGTTCCCCCGCTGTATGTAAGTCCTGCCACCCTCAATCCGAGTTCGTAAAAAATTCTTAGTTTGTGGAGGTCGTCTCCAATCGGCGATAAATCCTGAAAAGCGATGAGAACGCCAACTTTTCCTCGAGCTTTCGCCTGACGCATCTCTTGGGAAGTTCTTACTTGTATCATGAGGTCCCTGCGGCGACAAATGGTATCCAAGACCATCCCCACGCGCTCCAGTGTCTTCACATACCCTTTTGCATTGGAAGTAACAAAGGCTATGTCTACTCCCGATGACTTCATGCGGTCAAAAAATTTATCTTCAAGAATTGTATGATGCAGAACAGTGGAATCTACAACAATGGATTCCCAGTGAAGCTGTTTCGCCCTCTCTTCCTGTTCAGGCTTCAGAGCAATCTCCATATTAAGCAACCTCCTTGCAAAATCTTCGTGAATGCTACAATTTTTTGAACTCATTCATTATAATATCCATATCCACGGATTATACGAGCTTTGACTCATAATTTTGCGCTACTCCATGAAAGTTTGTTGGCGTTGAGTAACTGTTTCATACAATTCGAGTTTATCCTTGGTCTTTTCCGGATTCCGGGAAGAGAATTCCTTAATAAGGATGTGAATCAATGCTAGGCATGCTGAGTAAGAATCGATAAATGATGTCACCGGCAACTGAACTAACAATGTATCATCGGCAAGTTGCGCAGCTGGAGAGAAATAGCTGTTCGTAATGGCCACTATCTCTGCGCCTCTATCCTTTGCATATGTAGCCAATTCCACAGCCAAACGCGGATAACGAGGAAATAGGAGTAAAAACACCAGGTACCCTCTCTCGAATTGATTAACCAGCAAATGGCCGTGCCCTTCTCCATTAGTAATTCGTATAACAGGGGGCTTTATTTTCTCTAATGCAAAATAAAAGTACTCAACTAATGCTGCGCTAGCCTGGAGTCCTATCAAGCCAATGCGAGATGCCCGAACCATTCGATCAATCACTTGGTTGAAGGTATCTTCCCTGATTGTCTCAACCAGTCTCTGCACGATTTGGGCCTCTTGATAGACCGCCTCTTGAAAGCCGGGTTTTGGTTTCCTTTGGTGGTTAATGTTAAACGTTATATTGAAACGCTCTATTGTGCTCAATCGGGCTTGGATGTTCTGCTGAAGATCACGCTGCATATCGGTGAAGCCCGAATACCCGATAAATGCGGCAAACCTTGTTACCGTGGCATCGGACACCCTTGCGGCTCGAGCCAATTCCGATATACTCATAAATGCAACTTCTCGATAATGAAGAGATATATAAGATGCTAGTTGCCGTAATTTAGGGGTGAGGTAATTCCTGTTGGATTCTATGCGGTCAACGAGCGAATCTGCAGATTTCCCATTCATCATAATATATTTTTCAATAGTAAGTTATATGTAATAAATATATACCCTCGATTTTATTCTATCTACTATGTTCTTTTTCACGCATATAGTAAAACTATCAAATTGTCAAGAATTTTTTTTCATGAAAATAAATTTTTTTTAAAATGCCCATTTGATTCGTCTGGATTTTGATTTAATACGATGTAATTATGAAATATGATATAAAGAAGTGATCTCTGCCAGGTGCAAAGCACATAAACCGTCTGGCTATTTACCTACATTCAATAATTAATTTTTTAACATACTGATATTATACGATTTAATTTTTTTAATTTTCACCATACCTTCTTATTTTCTTTAACCTTGCTCCACCAAAATACGTGGCGGGGGCTGAATCCCCAGAGCTTTCAGAATCCTCTGTTGCCAAAACGTAGGTTCTGTGATGTAGCCATAGTGCTCCCGGCCCACCTTCATCACGGCCACCCCCATGTTCTTGAGGCTCTGGAAGGCCTTCTCTGCGCTCATACCCACCCCGGCCATCTGGAGAGCTTGTTCCACGTATTTCTCAATACAGATATGCCAGAAAGCAGATGAAGGCATGAGCCCTCACCCGGGGCTCCAGGTGGTGGGAAAAGGGGTGAAGCTCAAGCACGCTCTTCATGCTTTGAAATGCTCGCTCTACATAGCACAGCCCCTTATAGGCATGGATAATACTGATGGGGGTGAGTTCCCTTTGTTTTGTTCTCAGAATGTACACCCCGTCCAGGGCCTCCTCTAACTCCAGGGCCTCGTGCTTGCGGCAATAAGAGAGCCTCCTGCTCCTCTCGTCCACGGTGCAGCCCAAAAGCCTTCGGCCATGCCTGTGGCTCAGTATCTCTTCCGCCTCCTTCACCACTGTCTTGACGGCGGGGCGCTTCCTCATAAGCGCTCAAATAAAGATATTGACATTTCAGCTTAACTGTATTATATTCATT
>CAZTAS010000214.1:0-10992 GCA_964611635.1 uncultured Thermodesulfobacteriota bacterium | reverse complement strand
TGTTCAATCATGGGCAAGATGCCCATGCCACAATAAATTTCCATGAGGAGTTGTGGCTATTTTGATCAAATAACTGCATTTTTTGGAATTAATTCGCCGAATGATCCCGTAACGTATTGACACCAGGAAATGGCCGGAACCGGCGCTAAACCAACGGTAGCTCTCTGTTTGCCTCTTTTCCCTTCCTTTTACTCATTATTTATGCGATTCATCGCTATCCTTTCCTTGCGAAGGGTGGGGAGTGTTTTTATCGTTTGAGTATCTGCACTGAACAAACGCAGGTATCGCCTGCCAAAGCCCCTCCAGAGCAATGAGCCAGGCCTACTTTGGCATTCTGGACTTGCCGCTTACCCGCCACGCCTCGGAGGTGCCAGACCAGCTCAGCCACCTGGGCAATTCCTGTGGCCCCGATGGGATGGCCCTTGGCCAGAAGGCCGCCACTGGGGTTCACGGGCAGTTGCCCGCCGAGTTCCGTTCGCCCCTCATCAATCCACCGGCCATACTCGCCCATGGGGACCAATCCCAGGCTCTCTACTCGCAAGAACTCGGCTATGGTGAAACAGTCGTGCACCTCGGCCATGTCGATGTCCTTGGGGCTGATGCCGGCGCGTTCAAAGGCTTCCTTCCCTCCTCGCACTTCCAGCTCATTGAAAGTTATATCACGTTGGGACTCGTAGGTCCCGGTGGTTAGAACGGAAGCCGCGATGAGTATGGGATTAGTGGTGAATTGCCGGGCTTTTTCGGCGGCGCACAGGACGGCCGCTGCGGCCCCGTCGCCGATAGGGCTGCAGTGCAAAAGTGTCAGGGGGTAGCTTATCATTCGGGATGACTGGACCTGTTCAACTGTCACTTCGTCCTTGTACTGGGAGTTGGGATTCAGGGCGCCATTGCGGTGATTTTTGACAGATACCTTTGCCAGTTGCTCAATGGTGGCGCCATATTTATCCATGTATTTATTTGCTCGCATGGCCCACACAGCAGGCATTATCAGTCCCTGGTCAGCCTCTAGCTCGAAGTCCGCAGCACCGGCCAGGGCCTGAACACTCTTGACCGTGTCTGCCGCGTAAAGCTTCTCTGCACCGACAGCCAATGCGACATCGTACATCCCGGAGGCCACGGCGATCCAAGCCTCGCGTAATGCCGAGGAGCCGGTGGAGCAGGCATTCTCGATGTTGGTAATAGGGATGCCGGTGATTCCAACCTCGCGAAACAACAACTGACCCAGGATCATGGTCTGTCCGGTGATCACGCCACCCACTGCATTGCCGCAGTATCCTACTTGAATGTCCGAGGGTTTAACCCCGGCGTCCTTCATGGCATCCAAGATCGCCACCCTTCCCAGTTCCCTCAAACTAGTGTCGATAAACTTGCCGAAGCGGGTCATCCCCACCCCGATCACGGCCACCTCTCTCATAGCTTGCTCCTTGTAATTTTTTTTAGTTAAGTACAGATTTTGTTTAGCCTTTAATTTCTTCTCAAACGGGGCGAAAGGCATACCCCATCATCAGCGCGTCCTCTCCTTCATGGATGGTGGTAACCACCAGTCGAACGTCTCCGCCCAGCTTGAGTTTTTGATCAAATGGCTCGCAATCCACAATCCGAGCACAGACCCTCACGCCCTCAGGGAGATCCACGTATCCTGTGACATACGGGGAGCCAAAACGGGGATGCTTCACATGGATGACAGAGTAAGTATAGAGCTTCCCTTCTTTACTGAGAGGTATCTCCTCCACCTCGCTGTCGGTGAAGCATTGAGAACAGACTGGCACTTTGGGAAATGAAACATGGCCGCATCGGCTACACCGGCTGCCCACCAGGTATCCATCTTCCGGTTCCGTCTGGGATAGCTGGAAGAACGCTTTCTGAAAAGAGACTTTTGGTTTCATCAGTTCTCCTTTGGTGATACTGTCCAATGAAATGTCATCTTTTGTTAGACTCATTTTGAGAGTTTCCCGCTCAATACTTCGGGCGGGGTGATGGAGCGCTCGATAATGAAGAAAAGGCTTTCGGTCTGGATATTCCCTGAAAGGATCTGAGAGCCAGATTGATCCTCCATTAAGTCACGGGCCTCTCAGCAAAGGACATTCAACGATGGGGCTGAATGATCTCGGCTTCCGCGTCGTAGAACTCCTGACAGATGACTTCGGTGAACAGATTTGACAAATAGTTGCACACCTCGCTGATCTTCCCTTTTTTAGACATACCTCTTTGATACATTTTACTCAAGTCAGGGCAGAGAGATTAGGCCATCCCAGGAAAGAATAAATTGGATTCAATTCCGATATTATTAATAATTTATTAATATCATATCTTCATCAATAAAACAAATGCCAACCTCAAGAGGTAACGTCGAACTTTTTGTCTAAATTCAAAAAGGGGTGATTTCCTGAGTTGTACCTTATTCAAGCTGTCAATTTTTCTTCTCTATGCAATGTATTATGGATAATTTGACGGCGCATCCTGGATGAGTTACATAACAATAACAAGAAAATGATATAAAATTAAAGAAAAAAATTTGATAACAAAATCTGGGTTATTCGCAAAACATATGAAAGTTACTGGCTATACGATAAGGTTGTGAAGGCAGCATGAGTATTACCCCTCTTTGCTTATGAAGTCAAGAAAGGAAGAAATATATGAAACCGGTTCACGTTTTGATAACGCTCGACTTCAAACCCGATCATCTAAACGCACTCCAGGCCGTTTCTAATAGCCTAGTCCTTCGGCAAATGAGCGCGCGTACACCGGACGAACTAGTCACGGCGCTTTGCGATCACCCTGACACCGAAGTATTATACTGCATTAAAACTCCATCATCATGGCACCCTGACTGGGGGGTGCGATGGATTCAGTTTCACTTTGCGGGGATTGATCATTTATCTCTCGATGTCATTCCGTATCAAGTTAAGTTAACAACATCCAGCGGTGTCCACAGCATTGTTGTGGCAGAACACACTTTCTCACTTCTACTGGCTCTGAGAAGGCGTATTCCACGCATGCTGGACTTACAGCGCCTGAGGATATGGCCAGAGAATGTGGGGGCCGAGTTCACACGGCCCCTCTTACAAGGCCAAAAGATCGGTATTCTCGGCTATGGATCTATCGGGCGCGAAATCGCGCGGCTAGCCCAGGCCTTTGGAATGAGTGTATTGGCATACAAGCGCAATCCACGCAATAGCCGTGAGACGGGCTTCACCATTTCAGGCATCGGGGACCCTGACGGCTCAATTCCAGTTGCTTACCACGGACCTAATAGTCTGCATGCCTTATTAAGAGCCAGCGATGTGGTAGTGAATGTGATACCGGCAACCCCGGAGACGGAAGGTTTACTTAGCTCGAGCGCCTTCGCGGCGATGAAACCAGGCTCACTCTTCATCAACGTTGGTCGTGGAAAGACTGTTGATGAAGAAGCTCTCATCGAAGCTCTTCAAAGCGGCCACCTGGCAGGTGCCGGGTTAGATGTTTTTACCGAGGAGCCACTCCCAGCTTCTAGTCCGCTCTGGCAATTTCCCAATGTTATTATTTCTCCCCACGTTGGTGGAAGGTTTACGCAGTACAATGAATTTTGTGTAAAACTTTTCCGGGAAAATCTGGCCCGCTATTTGTCGGGAAAACAACTCTTGAACGAGGTGAACAGAAAATTGGGCTATTGAGCCATATACTTCGGGCTACATTATAAGAGTAAATTTAGCCCTATGGTTAGACTATGATCCTGGATGGAATTATGATAAAAACTTGCTATTGTATATGTATATATTAAGGTCTCTGACTTGCGTTAAAACTCCATGATTCTCATAATATCTTTGATGTCTTCTGAAGTATTATGATAAATACACTTCTTATTAAAATATGAGGTCTTGGGATAAGATTTTCCTTCAGATTTGCATGGGCGTCATAGAGTAAGATTAGACAGAGATAAACGAAATGGGAGGGGAGTGGATTAGAAAGAACAAAATTTGGAGACGCGGCTAATCAAGCGAAATAATCTAATGACATTCCATCAAATGAAAAAGTAATGTTCTATCAGGGATCTATTCCTCTCCTAGTCTTCCAAAAGTAATAAATCCAGGCTCCGTATTCTCACAAGACCCAGCATATTTGCCCTCCTCCCTTTCCGCCAAATCCAGAGCTACCAGAATTTATAAACGATCAGAGCTAAGCTCGAAAACAATTTTGATCTTGACTTTAAAATGAGGATCACTTAACATCATGAAAAAATACGAATAATTCAATCTCCACTTCTTTTAATTGATTCTGGAACAATCTCCGGGATCTTTCGGTTAGGCTAATAAGTTGATTAGTATTAACAATTCAATTTCTTTCAACTTCTAAACCACCAAGAACAAACAAGGGGGGTAAAGCTATGTGTAAAAAAGTATTTTCTGTTTTAACAGTTTTATTTGTTTTATCTTTTATTATTCTAATTTCGAACCCTGTGTATGCACAAGAGAAAATACGTCTTAAATATGCCGGCGGTGCTGAGGGCACAGGTACTCGTCGGAGCGCGCTGGCTATTGGTGAGATAGTGAACAAATACTCAAAACGCCTCGAGATTGCCGTCCAGGTCAGCCCCGGCACACTTGAGACTCCGCGCATGCTCGAGGCGAACATGGTGCAGATAGCCTCAGGTAGTGCCAGTGGTGAATTGATGTCCACAAAAGGAACAGGAAGATACGAGGGGAAACCAGCCAAGATGGTTCGTCGCATGTTTGTCTGGGGGAAGTCAATTCACATTCTTTTCGCACCAGCCAAAAAGAACATAAAATCATTGGATGATCTAGTCGGGAAAAAAATAGGTATCGGACCGAGTACAACACCAAGCGGCAAGACGGCGGCAAAAGCCCTGGAATTAGCAGGCCTGAAAGGTAAGGCAAAGTGGTATTATAACACCTCTTCCGCTGAACTTGGTGAGCGGATTAAGGACGGGATTTATGACTGCGGTTTTTACGGCGTCTCGCATCCATGGTCAGTCTTGATTGACCTTACCTCGAGAATGAAGATGAACTTTTTTGGTGTCAGCGGGAAAACTCTCGACAAGGTTGTTGAATGGGCAAAAGGCAGGTACTTTCCGGTGAAGATGCCGGCAAACGTCTATCCCAACCAGCCGAACTCGTTTGTAACCTATGGCTCCCTTCAGACAACGATTGTTCGTGCAGACGTTCCCGATGACGTGGTTATGGAGATACTAAATATCCTTGATGAGCACTTCGACGAGTTCCGAACAGCCTATCCACCGGCAGGATTAACTTACCATGACTTCAAGACCCAGTTGCATGAGATCGCCCCGCTTCATTCAGGGACAATTAAATGGCTAAAAAAACACGGAGTTACCGTGAAGTAGCATCTATTTTTTTCGAACGATGTTTAACTGAATAGAGCCTAACTGTTAGGTCCCGGGAGATTGGACTTTGGAGGATAAGGGTAAAGTAAGAAAAGCCATCTAGGGTTTCGATGAAATTTTAGTTGTTCACTATTGTATTCTCGAATATGCACTGCAAATTACAGAGAAAGATTAGAGCTCAAATGAAAGAGAACAAAAGGAAAAGAATTGTTTCTTATAACCCTTCTATTCTTAATATTAAATCTATTAAGGATGGTTTGCCTCATCTTATGGCAAGCAAATGTAATCAATGTAATGAACTTTTTTTCCCCTCCCAGGAATTTTGCAGCAGATGTTTGGAGGGAAATTTGGAACCCACCGAGCTAAGTGTGCAAGGTAACATTTATTCTTTTACAATAGTGGAGCGGAAAAGCTTAGCACCAGGCAATTATGAAGTTCCTTTTGCCTATGGATACATAGACTTGCCAGAGGGCATCAGAGTCTTGGCCAAGATCAACAATTGGGAACCTGATACCCTTAATATTGGGATGGCTGTTACAATGTCTTTGGAAAAAATCAGAGAAGACGAAAATGGTAATGATGTTGTGACATTTAGATTCGTTCCTAAGAATAAAGAATAGACCATAAAAATAAGGAAAGAATAAACAAATGAGAAAAGTCGTTGTAGCCGGTGTCGGAATGACAAAATTTGGTAAATTTCCGGAAATACCTGTAACAGATTTAGGAAGAGAAGCAGTGCGTGATGCTCTGAAAGATGCAGGTTTGAAACCCAACCATATTAAAACTGCTTATTTGGGAAATGTGACGGAAAGCAGAGAGTCAGGGTATGTCAGTTGCGTGGCTCAAGAAATTCTCAGGGGGGTGGGCATTGTGGGAGTCCCTGTAACTAAAGTTGAAAACGCATGTGCTTCAGGTTCTACAGCCTTTCGTGAGGCATGGATTGCTGTTGGTTCAGGATTATACGATATCGCTCTGGCAGTAGGTGTAGAAAAATTAAGCGGGAAAGCAAAGGCGCCAATGCTTAGAGTTGCAGAAACCATGGAAGGACTTGCAGGATTTACGCCTGTTGGTATGTGGGCCATGAGAGCCAAAAGACATATGATGGAATTCGGAACAACTTTAGAACAAATGGCCATGGTTGCCATAAAGAATAGAAAACATGGCTCATTAAACCCAAGAGCGCATTATAGAGACTTGATTAATATTGAGGATGTCAGATCCTCGCCAATGCTTTGTGATCCTCTTACCCTTTTTGATTCATGCCCGACAACGGATGGAGCTGCAGCAGCTATTCTGTGCACAGAAGAAATGGCCAGACGAATAGGCGCAAAATCAATCCATGTGGCTGCCGCTGTACTCAAATCCGGAACTTACGAGCATGACAGAGATATATCTCTTAATGATATTGAGAAAAGGGCTTCCAAGGAAGCGTATGAAGTTTCCGGTATTGGCCCGGAAAATCTTGATTTCGCCGAAGTTCACGATTGTTTTACGATTGCGGAGATTGTCCGTTGTGAGAATCTCGGTTTTTGTGCTGATGGAGAGGGAGGGGCTTTTGTCCAATCCGGAGAAACCTGGCTTGGAGGCAAATTTCCGATCAATCCCAGTGGCGGATTATTGTCCAAGGGCCATCCAATAGCGGCCACTGGAATGGCTCAGGTGGCAGAAATAGTATGGCAATTTCGAGGAGAGGCGGGGCCAAGACAAATTACATCAGCCAAGACAGCACTTGCCCATTGTTCTGGAGGGGCTGTAGGACACGATACAGGCGCATCGGCAGTCATTATTTTGAAAAAGTGATTTGCGTGAAAATGAGGTTATGGAGCCGATTTAATGGCAAAGGGGCAAGGTTTTTGCAATTTGATTAAATCAGTGGGGATGGACTAAAAAAATGGATATATTGACTTTAATCAGAAAAGGGGTTCAGTTTTACGGCAGAAAAATTGCGGTCGTTGACAAAAACAAACAATACTCATTCAAAGACATAGACGAAAGATCAACACGATTAGCCAGCGGCCTGCTGAATCTCGGCGTAAAAAAAGGAGACAAGGTTGTCGGAATCGTTAAAAATTGTTCTGAATATATTGAGACCGGTTTTGCCAAATATAAAATCGGTGCGGTGGATGTGACTCTTAATCCAAGAATGGATGCCCGTAATTTGTTAATGCAGATTGATGACTGTCAAGCAAATACAGTTATTTTTGACGAAAGTTCATACAATAAAATAATGGAAATTCAATCTGAACTTAAACAAGTGAAGAATTTTATATCAATTGCTGGATTCCAGAATGATAAGATTAAATATGAAGAACTCATTTCCGGGAATAAGGCTGAAATACCGCCGATTGAGTTGAATGGAAACGACCTGTGCAGAATTCAGTATACCACAGGTAGTACGGGAAAACCAAAAGGCATTATGATTCCTTTTAAGAGCGATCTCATAGTCTTATCAAATCTCCTGATCGATAATATTCCTGATTTATGCTCCCGGGATATTTTCATTGGGGTTCAGCCCATCTACCATGCTGTTAGAGCCTTTATCCTTCCATGCTGGATAAAGGGCGCTAAGCATGTCATAACAAGCGATTTTTCTCCCGAAGCTGTCTTTGATATAATTGATAAGGAAAGGGTGAGCATTATCAAAACGGTCCCAATCTTGCTAAACCGAATGATAGATCACCCGGACATAATGAAAAGAGACCTTAAAAGTGTCAACACAATCATTTATGGCGCTGCCCCAATGCCAACGGACAAATTGCAAAAGGCCATGGAGATTTTCGGCCCTATCTTTATCCAAAATTATGGTCAAACCGAAACTCCTACAACTATATGCTGTCTTGGAAAAGAAGATCATGATATCAGAGAAAACCCACAGAAATTGAAACGTCTTTCTTCCGTTGGCCGCCCATATACATATGTTGAAGTCAAAATTGTGGATGATTCAGGAAATGAAGTTGCTCAAGGAGAATTAGGAGAAATAATTGTTAGAAGCGAGCATGCTATGATAGGTTATTGGAACCAACCAAAAAGTGTCACAGATGCAACGCTTCGAAATGGCTGGATATATACAGGTGATATCGGCAGGATGGATGAGGAAGGATACATATTTCTCGTTGATAGAAAAGGTGAGATGATTATCAGCGGAGGCTATAACATTTATCCAAATCAAATAGAGCAAATACTTTATAAGCATCCGGCTGTAATGGAAGCGGCAATTGTTGGAGTGCCTCATCAAGAATGGGGAGAGTCGGTAAAAGCCGTGGTTGCCCTTAAACCAAGTATGCAGGCCACGGAACATGAATTGATCGAATTCTGTAAAGCTCATCTTCCCAGTTTTATGAAACCGCAATCCGTTGAATTTTGGGATTCACTACCAAAGAGTCCTGAAGGAAAAATTTTAAGAAGAAAAGTGAGAGATAAGTTCTGGGAAGGTTTAAAAAAACAGATTAATTGATTAAAAATTCAAACCTTGGCCGCAACGGATTAAAGCCGACTTTAAGACATAATTTGGCTTAAGGCGGTTAAAAAACTAAATGAAAATAAATACTTGTAAAGCGTTTTACATCTTACTGGACGAATTCTATTTTTCATCACATATAGTTAGAAGCAGAAATATCTTCTTTAAATTAAGAATGTAAAGACCAAACAAGAAGGGATTTATAAGATGGACTCGACAAAATATGATTACGGTGCCAATCAAAATTCGAAGCCGGCTATAATGGATCAAATTGATCGTGAACAGCAGAAATGGGAAGAAACAACCTTAAAAAAGAGCCTTTCCATTCATCCGGAGTTAAAGAAGCGATTCATGACGGGAAGTGGAGAAATCGAAGTCAAAAGACTATATACTCCAAATAGTAATATAAGCACCGATTATCTTAAAGACATCGGTTTCCCTGGAAAGTTTCCCTTTACGAGGGGAATTGAGCCTTGTGGACTTAGAGCCAGAGAGTGGCCCCAATATTTCTATTCCGGCTTTGGCTCTGGGGTCAGTGCCAATGAAAGGCTAAAGGCTTTAATACAAGCTGGGGCAAATCATCTGCAGCTGGCTTTGGATCTGCCAACGCAAATTGGCCTGGATTCTGACCATCCAATGGCAAAAGGAGATGTCGGCAAGGTAGGCACAGCAATCGATACCCTGGAAGACCTTATCGAACTATTTGACGGAATCTTTTTAGATAATATTTCTATAGGTACTGTTGGTAATTGCATTGCCCCTTGGGCAATTGCTATGTTTTGCGCGCTCGCAGAGCATAAGGGTGTTCCTTTAGATAAGTTCAAGGGAAAGATTCAGAATGATCCTTTCAAGGAGTATACCGGTCGAGGGACATATATTTTACCTGTCGATATTGCAGTAGACCTTGCTTCCGATACTGTTTTGTATTGCCTAGAAAATTTGCCCCGATTTACGGACCTGCAGTGGGCCTGCACTACAACGATCAGGTGGGGTGGTGGAAGTGCAAGCCAGGAAATCGGCTTCGGCATAGCTAATCTGATCACTTATGTAGAAGCTGCTTTAAAAAAGGGGGCAAAGCTGGAGGATGTCCTCCCAAAAATGAATATTCATGCCACTGCTGACAATGATTTATTAGAGGAGGTGGCCAAATTCAGGGCGATGAGGAGACTCTGGGCAAAAATTGCAAAAAAAAGGTTTAAAAGTGAGGACCCCAGAGTATTGGGGCTTCGTATTACTGTTTTTACCAATTCAACGAGATTAACAAGCCATCAGCCTATGAATAACATTATCCGTACTACAATTCAAGTCCTGGCTGCAATTCTGGGAGGTGTTCAATGGATTACTATTCCCGCCTATGACGAGGCCCTGGCATTGCCCACTTTTGAGTCAACCAGGCTTGCAGCCTTAACTAAGGAAATTCTCACAGATGAAAATTTGGTAGGCAACACAGTTGATCCGCTGGGCGGGTCATACTTTCTGGAAACATTGACAAATCAACTTGAGGATGAGGGAAAGAATTGGTATGAGCGCGTGGAAGATATGGGAGGAGCAATAAAAGCCATAGAGTCGGGTTTTTATCTGGAACAAATGGCCAATGGAATGTATAGGTATCAGCGAGAAATAGAAAAAGGCGAGAGGACCCTCATCGGTGTGAACAAGTTCACCCTTGATGAAGAAGCTCCCATAAAATTATTTAAGCCTGACCCAAAGACAGAAGAGATACAGATCCAGAGGTTGAATGATGTGAAACGCAGAAGAAGTAATCTCAAAGTAACCAAAAGCCTGGAGAATATCAGAAGGGCAGCAGAAGAAAAAGCTAATGGGCGCATTATCAATATCGTTCCGCCTATTTTGAGCGCTATAAAGGAATATACTACTATGGGCGAGATATTTAATGTATTACGGGATGTGTTTGGTGAATATAAACCGACAAAAATATTCTAATTCACCTTTATTAGGAGGATGTTGCAAAGAACATAATTTAGACTCGGATTTCGAAAGTGTCTCATTTCAAGAAATATGGCCAATTATGAAATATATTTGATCTAATTGACTCGAAATTCATTTTATTGAAACTGAAAAATTCAATGTTATCTATCAAATTTTAGAAATTGAGTAATTGTAAAAAACTCTTACAAATTTTTTCAGTAATGTCCGGTTTACTTTACAATAAAATCAAGTAGTTGCAAACACG
>CAZTAS010000213.1:0-11035 GCA_964611635.1 uncultured Thermodesulfobacteriota bacterium | reverse complement strand
ATCTTTAGTATCATTTAACCGCAACACAAAGAGTATTTAGCCGAAACTTATGTATAAATGGCTTCAGCAATCACTCTTCCCGGATGTTCATCAAAATTCAGGGAAATATCGCAGTTCCCATTGTGGGTTTTCAGTGTCTTGGCTTATGTCCCCTGCATCTCAGCTGGTTTGACAAGAGGCTCCATCTCTGTGATAGGGTGGCCGAAGGCAATTTTTGGATAGGCATTAGCAAAAGGATCAATCATTACTTGGAGAAGAAAAGGCGCTTCTGGATCTAACCACATCACCTCCAAAGCAGTCTGCGCTTCACCAGGGCTATCGACCGTCCGACTGTCAATGCCATAAGCTTGAGCTACTCGCGCAAAATCAGGCGCAGAGTAACCCCAATAGGTGGACTGATATCGTTCATTAAAATAACTCTGCTGGAACTGTCGCACCATACCATAGCACTTATTGTTGAGCACCACCATTTTGACAGGCAGACGATGGTGTGCAACAGTCTGTAACTCCTGAATGTTAAGCTGGAATCCACCGTCGCCGGCGATCATGACTATTGGACTACCGGGCCTTGCCATCGCAGTGCCTATTGCCGCCGGCAGGGCAAAGCCCATCGCCCCCATTCCTCCTGTGGTAAGAAACCGCTGAGCAGAGCACAAATCCAGCGACTGGGCAGACCACATCTGATGTTGGCCCACATCGACTACAAAAACTACAGCCTTGCCAGATGCTCGGGAAAGTTTATGTAGAAACTTATTTGGATTAATTCCAGCCGTACCATCCAATTCGTTAGTATCAGGCCAGGAGCGCCGAAGTTCATCGATTTCAGCTAGCCACCCCAGCAGGTTTGAGAAGATCTTGCCGTGACAGCTTTGGACTGCCTTCACTAAGAACGGGCGCAAATGCGCAAAAATAGCTTTGCACCCTTTTACTCTATTATTTACCTCTGCAGCATCACAGTCCACATGATAGATTGTCCGGTTACCCTTAAATGAGTCAGTGTCTGAACCCGTCTGCCGAATATCCAGGCGGCTTCCAAGAACAAGCAAAAAATCAGCCCGGCCGATCACCATGTTAGCCCACCGATTTCCATAAGAACCGATCAAGCCCACACGCAAGGGATGGGCATATGGCAGAACGTCCACTGCCATCAATGAATTCACCACCGGAACTTTGACCTGCTCGACAAATTTTCTGAACAAATCGGTCGTGCGTGATGAACGAATTCCACCACCGCCCAAAATTAGGGGACGCTGTGCACCTCTCAAATCGGTGAGCATTTCATCAATCAATTGATTGTCGACTCTTTCATCATCAATCCCAGATAACAGCATGGGAGTTTTGGCGGAAACCTCAGACCGCTGTACATCCATAGGAATATCTATGAGAACCGGACCAGGCCGGCCTGAGACTGCACAAGCAAATGCTTGCTCAAATACCGAAGATATTTCGTTTGAAGATTTTATACGCCATGCAGCCTTACTAATGGCTCTCGCCATCGAAACGATATCGGTCTCTTGGAAACCTAACTGGCGGACGCGACGAGCACCTTTTTGCTCGTTGACATTAACCTGGCCCGTAATGAAAACAGCGGGCGACGAGTCAAAGTAGCAACTGCCCATCCCAGTAAGTAAGTTGATAGCACCAGGCCCACTGGTAGCCATAGCTACCCCTGGGACACCAGTAATCCGCGCCATAGCTTCAGCAGCAAAAGCGGCCGCTTGTTCATGATGAACGCTTACGATTTGCATTTTTCCTTGGCGATTTAAGGAGTCTATCAGATGGGTAATCATGCCTCCAACCACTTCAAAAACACATCTTACGTTTTGAGCATAAAGGAAATCAGCGATATAGTCGGACGCTTTCATTGGACTACATTTTCTCCTTGCACAATGAAATCTTTTACCGTGTAAAAAAACTACGGTCTCGCGGAAAAAGTCTTGGAAATTTGTAAGATTTGCGAGGCTTCCTTCTAAGATGACGAAGGGGAGTAGGAGGTTTCTCGAACAGAGGTCTTAAGGGGATTCACCATTTTCTCCAATCTGCCCGCTTAGCATGCCACAGATGATTTAAGTATTCAGCATCCCTTATGGTATCCATGCATGCCCAAAAATTGTGATGTTTATATACCATCAACTCTCCTTTTTTCGATATTTCTTCCAAGGCTTCTGTTTCTAAGTCACAGTCGTCTTTATCCTCAAGGTAATCAAATATGCCACGGTTAAAGACAAAAAAACCACCATTCACATAGTTCCCTGAATATCTCGGTTTTTCAGAAAAACGGGTGACCCGATTCTCTTGAATACTCAGTTCTCCAAACCTTAAGAACTTCGGCCGAACGCCGGTAACAGTTGCTATTTTACCATGGGAATGGTGAAATTTCAGAAGTTCTTCTATGTCTATGTCAGCGAGCCCATCGCCGTATGTAACCATGAATTGATCGGCATCTACATATTTTTCAATCCTCTTTAGCCTAGCACCTTTTTGAGCGTCATCTCCGGTGTTACACAAGGTTATCTGCCAGCCGTTTTCATCATGTGCACTGTGCACCTGGCAGTTGTCATGAGACCCCAAAGTAATTGTAACGTCGTTTGCCATAATTTCGTAATGGTAGAAATACTCTTTTATCATCTCCCCCTTATATCCAAGGCAAAGAATGAACCTTTTGAAGCCGTAATGGGAGTATATCTTCATGATGTGCCAGATGATGGGATGGCTTCCGATCTTTACCATTGGTTTGGGTTTAAACTCGGTGTCTTCGCGGAGACGCGTGCCAAGACCTCCACACAGGATGACAACAGGCATATTCTGGCTCATTATTTCTTTTCCTTTCTTTTTGAAACGAGACGCGAAGTCTTTTTTAAAGATCAGTGTCTTCTGAGACCAACAAATGCTTTGATTTGATGCGTCATATGTTTAATCATCCCTTCCGTCATACCCGGATAAACCCCTATCCAAAAACTGTCGTTCATGAGTTTGTCCGTGTTTTTCAATTCGCCGGCAATGTGGTAATCTTTGCCTTCTTTTAGGGGAGAAAAACAGGGGTGCCGGGTCAGGTTGCCGGCAAAGAGGTTGCGCGTTTGGATGTTTTTCTCTTCTAAGTATGTAACAATATCATTGCGCTTGTATTTTACGCCATCCCTTAGCGTCAGAAGAAAGCCGAACCAACTCGGATCGCTCTTTGGCATGGCTTTCGGGAGTATGAAGAGCTCTTGCAGGTCTTTAAGGCCGTCATATAGGAACTGAAAGTTTTCTTTCCGTTTGTCGATAAAGCCGGGGAGTTTTTCAAGTTGAGCGCAGCCGATGGCCGCTTGCATATCCGTTGGCTTCAGGTTATAACCGAAGTGGCTGTAAACATACTTGTGGTCATATCCGTAAGAAAGAGTTCCATGCCGCCCTTTAAACCGGCTTCCGCAGGTATTATCTTTGCCGCTTGCGCACCAGCAGTCCCGGCCCCAGTCGCGCATGGACAGTACGATTTTTTTCAAGAACTTGTCATTGGTATAGACCGCTCCGCCTTCGCCCATTGTCATGTGATGTGCCGCATAAAAGCTGCTTGTAGCCATATCGCCCCATGTGCCTGTATATCGCCCGTCATAAGTGGAACCTAATGCATCACAATTGTCCTCAATCAGCCACAGGCCATGTTTCTTGCAGAACTGACTGACCGCCTTAATGTCAAAGGGATTGCCCAAGGTGTGCGCAAGCATTACAGCCTTGGTCTTCCTCGATAGGGCATGCTCAAGCAATCTAACATCGACATTTCCTGTCTCAAGATCCACGTCCACAAAGACCGGCACGGCCCCATACTGGATTATGGGCGCCACTGTGGTGGGAAATCCGGCAGCGACCGTGATCACCTCGGCACCGCGTCTTATTTGGCGATCTTCAAGGAGCGGGGAAGTCAGAGACATAAAGGCAATGAGATTGGCCGATGAGCCTGAACTTACAAGAAATGAATAGTTTACCCCAAGAAAATCTGCAAAATCCCTTTCAAAGCGCTCTGTATATCTTCCGGCAGTCAGCCAGAAATCCAGAGAGGCATCCACCAGATTTCGCATCTCCTTTTCATCATAGACCCTGCCGGCATAATGAATAGCTGATTTACCTGGCACAAAAGATGTATTTGATTTATGTATGCTTTCAAAGTGAGCCATGGTTGGAATAGCCGCAAGCTTTCTCAGTATCTCATCAATCTTCTTTTTTCCAAGTCTAGCCACCCATTTGCATAGCCGAGCTTCAATCGCCGCAAGCTTATGGACTCTGACAATACTTGTAGACCTGATCTTCCCCCTTCCGATATCCTCTTGTGATATGAGTACAGAGGTTATCTCATCTGCATATTTTGCAACTTCTCTTGTAAAGTAAGCAACGAGGAGATCTTCCCTAAACCTGCTTATAAGGACAACCGGTCTTTGTTTTGATCCAGATTGATTGCTATACGGAAATTCAGCAAGGAGAATGTCACCCGTTCTCAACACCAAAAAATTCCTCCCAATCTACATTCTTGTCATCTTCTGTATTCATAAAACTATGCAGGCTAAAGGCTTGCCACTCTTCATCAGTCCAATCAGAATGTTCTTCCGCGTCTGGCATAACCGGCAATATTATAACCTCTATTTTATTTCCAAATTCTTTCGGCACTTTTATGAATATCTTACCGTTTTCCCCTACTGATTCTATTCTTCTCATTGCTCTCATTTTGGCCCTCCACTACGAAGGCAACAATTGTATTTTTCCCACACGGCATCTTCCTCTTCATCGTCCTCTATAGCTGCCAGGTAAGTCGCTGCCAAGAATTCAAGACGCTCTTGGTCATCTGTGTCTTCACTCATCGGGAAAAAAAGGATTTTAACCTTTTGCCCACTGTATTCCGGTACTTCTAGTTTAAGCGCACCGTCATCAGAAACTTTTTGAATGATCTCTTTCCCTATCACGATAGACTCCTCCGTTCCAAAAAATCATAACCTTCACAGCGAAGTCAACAGACCGATTTTTTACCCTGGGAAGCCTCCGCAGGAGGTCCCGCACAGTGGGAATTCCACAGGGCAGGCTTCCAAATCCTCATAACCAAATCTTATCTTCTCGCCCCTTTTGGCTTTATCATTTCCGCCTCTATGCTTTCGGCCTTGACCTTTCAGCTTTCAGCTTCTAAGCCTTCAAATAGTCATAAATTTGTTTCTTGGTAAATTCCATCATATCTGCAGCCCTACTCCCCTGATAAAACATCTTATACCACTCAACCGTCTTCTCCAGGGCCTGTTTGACAGAATACCGGGGCTTCCAGTCAAGTTCAATCCGTGCCTTGCTACAATCGAGTCTAAGCCAATGGGCCTCGTGAGGATTCCCGTGGCTCTTGACACGATAGCTTCCCTGTCCCCAAAAACATATTGTCTCTTTGACTACGTCTTCAACAGTCCAGACATCGCCGTCCTGAGGGCCGAAGTTCCAGGCTCCGCAGTACCTTGGTCCGTCATGCCACATCTTTGTCCCAAGTAACAGGTAACCAGACAGAGGCTCCAACACATGTTGCCATGGCCGGACGGCGCTGGGATTGCGGATCACTATTTCCTTTCCCCGACTCAAGGCGCGGACGCAATCGGGGATCAGGCGGTCCTCGCCCCAATCACCGCCGCCGATCACATTTCCTGCACGCACTGAAGCGATGGAAACGGCAGGTGGGGAGTGGACAGCAGACAGTGGAGAGAAAAAAGAGCGACGGTAAGCCGCAGTTACAAGTTCTGCACATCCTTTGCTTGAACTATAAGGGTCGTAGCCGCCCATGGGGTCATTTTCACGGTAGCCCCATAGGCATTCTTTGTTTTCGTAACACTTGTCACTGCTTATGATGACGACAACCCGTACGCTCTCGGTTTGCCTGACGGCTTCCAATAAATTGACCGTCCCCATGACGTTCGTCTCGTAAGTCAGGCAGGGTTGCTTGTAGGACAATCTCACGAGAGGCTGGGCTGCCAGATGAAAAACGAATTCCGGTTGATATCTTTGAAAGATTGATACCATGTGTTTATGGTCCCTAACGTCACCATGCGTGTGAATAAGCATGCGTTGCAGTTCACAGACCTCAAAGTTGCTGGGATCGGTAGGAGGTTCTAAGGAATAGCCAATAACCTCGGCACCAAGCTTCTTCAGCCAAAAAGAAAGCCAGGAACCTTTGAAACCGGTGTGGCCAGTGATAAGAACTCTTTTTCCTCTAAAACTGCTGGACAGCCTTAAATCTAGGTTCGAGTGCGTCATATTCGAGCCACCTTGTTAGATCGCTTCCAAGAATATTCTGTAGATTTTGAATATCTGTCTTGTACGATTTCATAAGTGAATCAAAAAGTTCTGGCGTTATGTTTTTTGTTCCTGTTCAGTTCTTGTAGTATATCCGGTTATATTTCTCATCGAATCGAGTGAAACCGTTCCAGCGGGTTCTGTAGGCCAAATGCCTGCAAAGGAGCATAAGGAAGAATTTTCATGGGATGATGGCAGTATTGGTTGTCTTCCTTGTGTTCTCCAGCGTATATGCGTTTTCCAGGCCAAGGAATGTGCAGATACCTTCTATGATATCAGTTTTCATGTTTTTCTAACAGGATGAACTTCAAGCAGTGCCTGAAGCTCAAACAAACCACTTTGAAGAATTTACAGGACCGCTACGATATCTGCCAATGCCCTCATATTCACAACCGAAACGGTTTCTCAAAGCATATGTCTGTCAAAGAACATTCTCGCCTAGTCAATTTACCCCGTTAGAAAATAAGTGTAAACATTTTTGTAAACCATCTTGTATACTTTGAGTAAAGGCTTTTCATAATCCTCAAAACAGAGTTCGATTTTCTAACGGGGTGAAAATTCCGAGAGGATCGAAGCGCTATAGCACCCTCAAAAATATGCGATCCGCTTCCCTCCAGGGCGTAGACCCGACGGGCCGGACGCTGAGCCCGCCAACAGCACCATCAAGGAAGATATCAAAACCCTCGAAAAACCACGCGTCATTGACAGATTCAGGGCCAACATCCTGGCGTCATCCCGTTACAAATTCCCTGAGATAATACTTGATTCGATTTCTGAGATATTTCTTTCCCATGCCAGACTTTAAGTATTTCTCCAGTTGCAAGGGATCTTCCTCATGTAGGCAGGCTTCGCAGTAAATCAGTTTAAACGGTCCTCTGTACTTGGTTCATTTCGAATACCCTCTGCTGTGCTCTTCCAGTCTCTTTTTTAAGTCGACGGTCGATCCAGTATAGAACTTCCCATCCTTCTCGCTCAGCAAAACGTAAACATAATGCATCGGCATCTCTCACATTCCTGACCCGTTCGAAAACCCTCTTGGGTGTACGCACCATATTACGTCCTAAGAGCCCGGCAAAATGGGCATTTCAGTATTTTTAGCTTGACAATATATGACAAATATAGTATGTTTTGTCATATATGAAAACAAGAGGCGTCCCATCTGCAATAATATCGGCTGTTCGAGTTGGCGTAGTGAAGCAGCTCAAAGCCCTTGCAAGATACCCATTTGACGGTGCAAGGGTACAGTATGTTGAAAAGCACTTCTTTGAGACGCTTGGCAAATCAGGGGCCTCTGGGCTCAGTGAGTTGTTCGCCCAAAACGACGAACAAGCTAAAACTATTATCCTTGACGGCCAAAAACACTATCGTAAATTTCTGTCACTGGGCAAATACTTAACCCTCTTGGGGGAGATTTCTCTAGAACGGGGAATTTATCAAAGCAACAAAGCAAACCGTAGTATCTGTCCCCTCGAGGTAAAACTCAAGTTCATAAATGACTATGTAAGCTTCGCTGCTGCTGAATATATCTGTTATAGCTTGGCCTCCATGACCCTTAGGGAATTTGTCAAACATTGTGAGAAATGGACACTCATGAAACCCTCAGAAGGAACTGTTAAAAGGGTTCTCGAATACGTTGGCGATTTTTTAGAGACAAGTGGTTTTCTTGACATGGTTCAATCTCAGCAAACAGTTCCTGAACAGGCCGTGACCCTGGCTATGAGTATGGATTCCACATCTGTTTCCATCAGAGAAGAGGGATGGAAACAGGCCACGGCAGCCACAGTGACTACATATGATGCCGATGGTAACAGGTTGGACACTATATATATCGGCCGGATGCCGGAGGAAGGAAAAATCCGAGCGAAGCGTCTTCTTGAAAAAGAGGTTGAAGCCATAACCAAGAAACACAGTTTTAAGCATACTGTATGTATTGCGGACGGGGCACGTGATTTATGGTTATTTTTTCGCAAAAAATTCCCCGATGCTATTCATGTAGTTGATTTCTTTCATGTCTGTGAGCATCTTGCAAAACTGTCCGACCTACTGTTCCGGGATGAAGCGGCCGCAAAGATTTGGTACAAAAAGCAAAGGACTATCTTAAAAGACGACCCCAACGGCGCCTCCAAGGTGATTCGAGCTGTTCGATACAGAAGGAGTAAAATCAAAGAGAATCCAGAGATCGAATCTGAACTCAAGTACCTCCAGCGCAACAGGAGGCGGATGAATTATTTCGAACTTCGGCAGAACAATCTCCCGATTGGCAGTGGCATCGTTGAAGCCGCCTGCAAGAATCTTATTGGCGCTCGGTTAAAGAAGTCAGGCATGCGATGGACTATTGATGGTGGTCAAACTGTTCTTACGCTTCGATCCCTCGTGTTGAGCAATCGTTGGGAACATTTCTGGTCATTTTTTCTAAACCGCCATTTCCCCGAAGTCGGAACGTAATATGAGGCGTACACCCACCCTCTTCTCAGCAGTCTCGATAACGGACAAAGAACCCGGACTCGAAGCACCTCCTCTGAAACGAGTTTGGATGGCATTCGGGTTGTAACGAGCCAGAAATGGCTGGGATTACCTTACTTTCACCCCGTTAGAAAATTACAGGCCGCCGCCGGTATCTTATAAGTATGTTCTGACCACCATTATGGTTGTGGTGCAGAGGCCTTGCACGATTTTCTAACGGGGCTCACGCGCTTTCTCCTTTATTGCCAGGGTCACAAATAGATTCAGAAAATTTCTTCAAACTAACGATCCACGTTTTAAAAAGATGGTCACACCTCTCTCCAAGGCGCAGGCTCTACGAGCCGGAGGCCTTCCATTCCAAAGTCCATTCGCAATATCATACAGCTGGAGTAACCACAGCCTCGGCCTATTCAAAATCTCTCCTAAAAAATGCCTCTCGCTCTTCAAAGGAGCACTGTTGTCTTTCTCCTGGAGTTTCCCCCCTGTTCCTCCTGATTTATTGCGTCTCTTCTATGCTCCCCTTCATACGGTCGTCTAGATATCCGAAATCCGCAGCCCCCGCGCCAGATCCCGGCGACTTATTAGATCTCCTCTTGGTTTGATAGAAACAGACGGAAGATCCTAAAAAAGATAACCTAATATTACGTTACCTGAACCTTTTTAGTCACTCAATCCCATTTTCCAACAGAAGACAATTCTGTCAGTCGGTGATGAAACATCGTACAGAACGGAATTCCAAAGGATGCAGTTCCAAGGGCCATTTTGTCGTGATGCTCTTTTGCCGAATGACCGAGTCAAAAGGTCTCCAAGAGATATGGAGTAAGTTAGCTTGTACCACGGGGAAGCTTCGTCATCTTGTTATGAAAGCGGCCTCCAAGAAATATAGGCCCTCTCATACGTTAATGCCTATAGACCTTGGACAGCATCCTGCCCTTTCTATACCTTTATTGCGATCCCCAATTTCCACAATTTTCCTAGCCTGCTCACCTTGTCCGAAAAGAAATGGTCAAAAGCGCTACTCATCCTCACATCATCCACCAATACAATTCCGCAATCGCGTAAATTCCACCAAACAGTATCCAATTCCATAAGAACGTGTTCATAAGAATGATCACTGTCGTGAAAAAAAATATCAATCCCTCCCAATCCACTGGTGACTTTAGGTAGCTCTATGCTTGTATCTCCTATTATAAGTTCCCATCTGCCTCTCAACTCTTCCGGAACCAGCCACCCTACTTGCTTCGAGATTTCTTCCCCAGGCTGGTTAGGAAGGTCTATAGAATACAATGTTCCACGCTTATTCTCTTCCAGTGCATATAGGATAAAGCTTGAAGAAAAGCCATTAGCAACCCCAGTTTCTACAACTACAATTGGATTCAACAACTTGCATACAACATACATGGTGGGAGCTCTCATGAAATTTAACATCCCAAGATCAAAGAAATTCCCTGCACATCCTGCCCTTTCTTGAATACAATGATAAAAACCTGACCTTAGAAGGCTGTCGTAAGCCTTCCATACTTCACCCACATCCGTATTCAATAAACGAGCCAGTCTCTTTCTAAAAGTAAAATAATCCACTGCGTATCTGAAGAAGCTCATTACTTTCCATTTCGTAAACATCTCTCTACCTGTCCAATACTATGCCTTCACTCTTGTCCAAAAGACACCTTGTGTATTAACCCGGATTTCGCAAGTATATCTGGAGAAGCCATGCTACTTGCAGCTCTGGAGACAAAATCTCTTCACCGATTGGGTGAAGGGAAATCCTCGAGGTGGCCAGTACGCTCGGGCAGTTGGGAGAGACACTTGCGAAATACGGGATTAAAGCAATTTCCTAGCTTTTGTGGTCACCCGTCTCAGTTCTTGAAGCCGCGAAGCCAAAAGCCCAGCTTTGTTCCGTAATCGCGCATAATATCGACGAAAAACATTACAGGATTTTTCAAATGTCTTGGCTAAGTTCGGATGCGTATCTCAATTCTAGAGACGAAAACGCGCGTTAGTTGTCGTATCCATTGGCGCGTTGAGCCGTGCTTGCCACTGGCTGGGGTGAGAAGCATCCACTCCTCTCGGTCTGCACTCTCCCTCGGGCTCCCCCTAACTACGAAAATATGGGTAATCATCCGATCCTTGATCTTCACCCGAAATAATTGACGCTGAACTACCTTCTTCATCGCATCAAATTGCTCAAGGCAGATACCTCTCAGGATCAGCGAATAAAACTTCATATTAACCGTCTCATAATTATATTGACATAGAGAAGTACATATGTTATGGTGCA
>CAZTAS010000212.1:0-11103 GCA_964611635.1 uncultured Thermodesulfobacteriota bacterium | reverse complement strand
CAGAAATCGTCTACGATATGGCACCTGAAATCACGATGTATTTTCATAAAGTCAAGACAAAAGTTGAATTCGCCAACGCAGTTAACCATGCGATATCAGACTGCGTGGATATAATCAGCACATCTGTGGGCGCCTTGATAGAAGGTCCAGGTGATGGCACTGGCTTCCTGGCGGATGTCGTTCAAACTGCCCGCACGAATGGCATCTTTTGTGGCGTTCCTGCTGGTAACCATGCAAAGCATTCGTGGAGCGGCACATTCGCTGATACGGATGACAATGATCTTCATGAATGGGCTCCCGGTCAAGATGTGAATTACTTTGGGCCTGGTGACGGCCGCGCATACTTTATCCCTGAGGGAACCCAGATCAAAGTGGCACTGCACTGGGACGATTGGAACAGCATAACCCAGGATTATGATTTGTATTTGCTGAGATGGGTTAGTGACAGGTGGATAGTAGCAGCACGCAGTGAAGAAAATCAGAATGGGGAGCCCGGGCAGATCCCTGTTGAGGGGATCGTTTATGAGGCTCCCGAGAGGACTCACTATGGAATTGCTGTCAAAAGATATAGCGCCACCCGCAATGTGTGCATGAGGCTGCTGGCGGACCACGACTTACCTCCTCTGGATGAGCAAGTGGAGGAACGCAGTATTTTATTTCCCGGTGACGCGCTGGCCGCGATCACGGTTGGAGCAGTAGATGTGGCCTCTCCATATTCTCTGAGGCCTTTCAGTTCCCAGGGCCCCACCTTTGGCCCCGGGGGCGCTTGCAACGGAGGAGCCACAAAGCCCGACATCGTTGCATATGATAGCGTTTCGACGGTAAGTTTTGGGCCGGGGGGATTTCCAGGCACCTCCGCTGCCACACCCCATGTGGCAGGAGCGGCTGCTCTTATCAAGCAGGCCTACCCGGACTATACGGTAGATCAGATACAAAGTTTCCTCGAAACCATGGCGGTGGACATGGGAAGTGCGGGAAAAGACACGCTCTATGGTGCAGGACGTCTTTTTATGGGTAGCCCGCCAGTTGCGGAACCATGTCTGTTAGATATGTCTGAAGCCAGGACTGCCTTCGGTTACAACACCGAGGGAATACCATGCTTGACTATCTACAATATTAAATATTTCCAGAATTATTACACTGTTAACTGGAAAATGGATCTCAGAAATGGCAACTGGCATATCCAGGGAATAGGCGAGGGCCCGATGGTCGGCAGTGGAATCCTGGAATTTACAGGAGCGCAATCAAGTTTTTCCGATTGTGTAAAGATGACCATATCTTCGATAAAATTCTTAAGAATTTATCTTAGCATCGAATGGCAATTAAACATGGAAAACGGAGACTGGGAATATGTTCGATTCCAGTAGTGTCCGGTTTACTTTGCAATAATATCAGCCAGTTACAAAGATAGATAAAATATCCATTAGAAGTTCATAACTTCGTTTATTCCAAGAACAGTGCTCATGCTTTCACTCAGTAATCTTCAATTGGTGAGCCTTGGAATGTCTGAACACTTGTAGATGAAAAAGTCAGTTAGAACCTTACCATACACTGTCCGTCAGGTCAGATCCTGACTTTTACAATTTAGAACTTGTTCTTAAAGTTTTTTAACCTTTCCATCAACTTGTTGATTTTATTTTTCCATGTTTCATGATCCAGGGCATTGATAAACATCGCTTCAGCGACACCTATGCTAAATTTTGATCCTTACTGCGTTGCTTCAAAATATCTTCAGGATTGAGTGATCTCAAGAAATGAATTGATGAATTTGGAATAACATGCGAAAGGGGTTCATCTCTTCGGCGATCATATCTCAACATTGCTGGTCACGCGGAGGGCCGCCGTTATTCCATGGCATGGGCTGGCAGTGCTCAGAAGAACAGGGCGTCGCAGCGAGGCGACCTCCTCCGGCAGGCCATGAAGGTCGGAACATTGAATGCCACCGACTCCCGGGGCTAATTGGTGGCTGCGTACCACGCGCGAGATGAACTCGCCGAAACGGATGTTCTCCAGGACCCGATGAAGAGGGTTTTCTCGCTGCTGTCCGGTTTGATGACAGCGGCCACCACTCGGGCCCGGACAGTCCTCTGGGCAGAGGAAATCCGCAAGGCTGCTGTAAACTTCCCAAGCCGTGGGCCGTACCTCGCCAGGAAACCTGATGGCCCCGGGCACGATGAGCCGATTCACTTTATACTTTTTTTCAAGCGTGCGGATAGTCCAATGGTATACCAAGTGGATGGGAATGGTGGGAATAATCCATTCGGGCCCCTCAGCAATGGACATTCTCTCCGCCATATAATCCACCGCATCTGCACAGACCCGAACCACGTTACACCTTTTAACCGCATCCAGGGCAGAAGGATTCAAATCCACCACTTCAATGATCGCCTGCGGGTTTCTGTCCAGAATCTGATGGACAGCGCGACGCCCGAACCGCCCACATCCCACCACCAGAAACTTTAATGGGTATCGTTCCATCCTGACATCCGAACTGCGAGTAAACCAAACAATTTAAATGAGATGCTCAATTTGGCTTTTTTCTTGGGAAAGACGTTACTGAAAAATCCTGTTACATACTCCCCTATCCAAGGGGCTATTTTGGAGGAACACCACAGGCATCCCAAACCTCTCATTCTGCCTTCACACCAATCCTTTTTCTTCAAGACAATAAGCAAATATTTGCCTTAGATTTGCATCTTCCCATTATTTCAATTTTTTGCATTTATTTTAATACTGTATCTTTTCAACAGTAGTGCGTAAAGCATCAAGCCTCTTGAGTGATCTACATATTGTATATAAAAAATTTTATCCACAATATGTGGGCAATATGTGGACATCTATTACTCTCTCCCTCCGACCTGAGGATTGCCCCATGTGATCGACCGGTTTTTGTGCGGCTGTTCTGGTGGCCGATACTTGAAAGTTGATATTTATTTTTAACTCTATGCTTACATTATAACTAAAAAAATTCCATAAATCTCAAGGAAATACATTTGTCTTTCTGTAATCAATGAATCTTAAATTCTTTTGACAATAATCTTCGAAAAAGCTATTATAATTATTGAATTCATTTTTTTATACATAAAAAGAAGTATATATGTCCACTTAGATAACCGCAGTGTGTTCAATTTTTCTCGTTCTTCCAGCAGCGAATTCATTCAACTGATCTTATGACGGAAATGTAACAGGGAATATAGAGGAAGAAGACTTACATCATTGAGGAAGCTATATCGGAAATTTTTTTTACCGAAGATCGATTTGAACTTTTTTAGATATTGACTGAAAAATATTTTATGTTTCAGGAGGGAAATCATGTCTCCGCGTTTCGTTGTCCATCAGCATGATGCCACCAGGCTTCACTGGGACCTAAGGCTGGAGATGGACGGGGTGCTGAAATCATGGGCCATACCCAAGGAGCCCCCGGCAGCAATTGGTGTGAAGCGTCTGGCTGTGCCTGTGGAAGATCACGACCTTGAATATATCGACTTCGAGGGCACCATCCCCGAGGGGCAATATGGTGCTGGGATCGTGGAGATTTGGGACAGGGGAGAATATGAGCTGGAGTCGCGTCAGGAGCGTAAGATTGTATTTGTTTTAAAGGGGCAACGACTTCAGGGTCGGTTCACGCTTATTAAGACCAAAGACGGCAACTGGCTTTGGTTCAAGGCCAAGGGGTGAAACAATCGAATACAGAGGATCCTCTACTCTTTCCGATCCTGATATTGTTCTGATAAAAATAGAAAATCATACAAGGGTTCTCATAGGGATGTTACGCCTTGTTACAGGGTAGATTGAATGCGCACGTGCCTACGTTGCAGGTGAACCTCCAGGAGTTCAAATCCAGTTTTAGCTTGAGAAATGTCCCTGGCGGGCTCGATCCCCATGGCCCTTCCTCCATGTTTTTTATTTTCTAGCCTTACAGACTTTTGCCAACCAGTTTTTGGACCTCTTTTAACTTGATTGATAATCATGTTTTGACGCAAAATCATAAATATATTTCAAAAGAATCGGTAAGAGATCCTCATGCCGATGATTTTATCGAAACTCAAGTTCTTTCAAATAAAGGAGGATGCGATCTGGGGATATGCCATGATGTTTAATAAGCCGTTCCTTAGCATATGCCCAGAAGCCTTCCATGCTATTACTATGCACACTATACACATTACATTGGACTAAGTATTCCCCGCGATCCCCCTGAGATGATGATAGCCTCAAAACAGAGAAGAACCAAAGTACAGTATGTTCATGGGAAGCGATTCGGTTATAGAGGTGCTCTATCTTGTACTGAGCAAGGTTAATGAAAAGTTCTCCAAAAGAACTCTGAAAGGCTTTGCTGATCAAGGAAATTTTTCATCGGAAAAAGGCTTTGCCAACAGACACAGTTGACGAAAGGCTTGAAAATTCCATTGATTACTAGGATTGCAATTATTTTGGTTGTTATTTTATGCGTAAGTTTACACAAATATTTTTTCAATGGTTTAGAAGCGAACCAGCTAGAAGTAGAGTGAAAGGCGAATTTATTACTGGTTTACAATTGTAAAATGGGGAGTCAGGTTTTGCCCAACTCCCCAAAAACAAAGAGATAAAAGAAATTAAAAAGGGGTGCAGGCGCTGGAATTGAACCAGCTTACGGATAGATGTTACCATCCTGAGATCAACAACCTCCCGCCTGCTAAATCGACAAATAAAAACCCCGGAATCCAACTGGCCCCGGGGTCTTTTGTCTTCCGAATAATTATGTGGCGTGTCCCTAGGGGCCCTGTATGGAGATGGGAATAATTATCCCTATCTCTTGGCAGATAATAATATTCCCCAAGGACACTATCGGATGGACAGACCTACAACGGTTCAAAAGCGATCTTTTCTTGAATATCCACATTCTTTGCAATCTATTTTCTCCTACGATTTTTTTAATACACTATTCCAAAACAAAAAGTCAAGAAAAAAATCAATTATATGGAGTAGCCGGTTTCATTATCTGATTACATGGATAACAAAATATATGAATATTTTTCGTGAAAAAATTTTATTGACAAATATATAATTGTATTCTATTTATGTAAAAAATATGAAAATACGGCTCTTCTAGCAATTTTCTGATCCTATTTTACCTCAAAAGATTCAACTGTTCTGACGTCTGATTCTGTAAAATATTTTACTAATGAGAAAAAATACGTTAAATAACAACCTTACAGGGTTTATACTAGATCGCATTGAGTTGAAAAGGAATCACTTTACTTCCGAACTGGGCCAACTCGCATCCTACATTTTTCGCCATTATCGGGATATCGTTTTCATGAGTATTTCGGAATTGGCTCGGGCCTCTGGAGTTTCTGATGTCATGATAACGAGGTTTTCTACCGCTCTTGGGTATTACGGTTTCCCGGCCATGCAGCGAGATCTCCAGCAGCACATCCAGACTCACCTGACCGCCATGGAACGATTCTGGATCACCTCCCATATCAAACCAAGCCGGGAACCAAAATCCAGCTTCCATAAGTCTATATTTCAGGAGGCCGAAAACGTCCGGATGCTTATGGAGACAATCAGCGAAGAGACTTTTAGCCGGGTGGTTGACCGGAAGGTTAGGGCATCTCTTATCGGCCTAATCGTGCTTCAAGCTGGCGCCTCATTGGTTGAGTACTTCTATTTTGCACTGGAAAAAATTGCCTCTCCCGTTGTTCGCATCACCGCCGGAGATGGCCATGCCCACGTTTTGGTCAATCAACTGTGGCGTGGAGAAAGCAATTGATGTTGCACCTTCGGAAATACTGATGGCTGCTCGTGCCACATGGCTGGCCGTGCATCTGGGCTACCGCCGGGTTTACTTCGGGCCCGGCACGGGATCAGCCAGTATCATCAACTTGGACACTGGCCAGCGCAGGCTTGGCGCTCGGAAGGATGCCGCTGAGATGGCACGTCTTATCGGCGCCTTACCTCACATTCGTTTTTTCAAGAATACCATAGACCTCAGCGACATTCACCCGAAGATGGGCGAGAGAGTTCTGGTTGCCGAGGCGCTTGCCAATATCACCAAGCCGGTTTGCTCTTTATGTTTTTCGGTTGAAGGCTGCCGTGATGTGATCCGCATGGGCATCTTGGTGGCAGGATTAGAAGAAGCTTACAGATCAAGGCCCATTACATCTGTCAGCATGACAGCGGTAAGTCCACTTGTCTGGCCTGGATATTCAGCCGATCAGATCATCCTATCTGCGAGGGCCAGGGCTCCGCTAAGGGATTCCGAAGAGGCTAAGAGTTGAAATTGGCCTTGAAAAAGGCCTTGTGATGGACAACCACCGAACCAAAGGAGGAGAGACATGAAAAAAACCGTGTTTTTATGTTTGGTGCTGGCATTAATGCTGGCGTTGGCAGTTTCGCCCACGGTGGTCGCAGCCAAGACGCTCGCCGACATCAAGGCCGCGGGTAAGATCGTCGTAGGCGCTAAGGGGGACTATCCTCCGTGGGGCATTATTAATGAAAAAGGAGAATTCGAAGGGTGGGAGATCGACCTTTGTCACAAGCTGGCCGAATACCTTTTCGGTGATCCGAAAAAAGTGGAATTCATCGCGGTGACAGGCGGCAACAGGATTCCTTTTCTTAACACGGGAAAGATTGACATCATCTGGGCGACAATGGGTTACACGCCGGCGCGCGCCAAGGTGGTCGATTACTCGATCCCGTACTTTACCTCCGGTGTCCAGTTACTGGTCAAGAAGGATAGCCCGGTCAAGTCAATTTATGAACTCAAAGGCAAGACTGTGATCACCATTAAAGGGACCACCGGTGCCCAGGGTCTCGAAAAGCTGGTGCCCGAGGCGAAACAGATCAAATTCGACAAAACATCCGAGGCTCTCCAGGCCCTCCGGGATGACAGAGGCGTCGCTTTCGCCCAAGACGACATTCTTCTGTTCAAGCTGATCAAGGATTACCCGGAGTACAAGGTTGTGGGAGAAGTCTTCAACCCCACAGATTGGGGTGTGGGTTTCCGTAAGGGGGAGGAGGACATCCGTGAGTTCGTCAATGAATCGCTGCGGCGCATGTACAAGGAAAGATACCTTCAAGAAAGTCTGAAAAAATGGTGGAAAGGTGTCGAGATGGATGAGTATTTAAAGCGCATCGATGACATGTTTAAAAAATAATATTCCTATAAATAGAGCTCGGGATTTCTGTTAGAGACCCGAGCTCTTTACGCTCATAAATAGAAAGAGGAAATTAACGTGATATTGCAATGGCAAATTCTGTGGGAGCAGATGCCTTACATCATTATTGGCCTGATCAACACGCTTCTATTGACATTCTTCGGGATTATTTTGTCCTCCCTGGGCGGAATGGTTTGTGCTGTACTTAGAGTGTCGAAAAACCCCATTATTCGCTTTCTACTGGCCACATACGTGGAGATTTTCAGGAATACACCCATCGTTGGACAGATATTTTACCTTTATTTTGCTCTCCCGCTCATCGGAATTAAGGTCTCGGCTTTCGGCTGCGGGTTGATTGCTCTGGTACTGCACTACAATGCTTACAACATCGAAGTTTTTCGCTCCGGACTTGAGGCGGTGCCATTTGGTCTGCATGAGGCAGGGGACGCGCTGGGGCTGACCTATATCCAGAAACTGCGGCTGGTAATCATACCACTGGCATTGAGGATATGTTTGCCATCTCTAGTGAACAACTACGTTTCCCTTCTGAAAAATACAGCATTAGTTTCGGTGGTGGGTGTGGTGGAACTCACTTTTGTGGCACAGGATGTCATTGCTGATCGCTTCACCTTTGTCGAGATGTACTCGGCTGTGGCTATCATCTATCTTATCCTGGTCTTTGGGCTTGCCTTGGCTTTACGGAGAGTTGAGCATCGATACGCCATCGTCATGTAGGTGTGTGAGTTGGAATTGTACATTCAAAACTTTCCGTTTCTGATGAAAGGCGCATGGAACACTCTGTTTCTCTCATTAATCTCCATGTTGATCTCTTTGGGGATAGGCCTTGTTATGGGTCTGATGCGTCTGGCAGGTCTAAGTATTTTGAGGAGGGTTTCGCTGGCTTATATTGAGTTCTTTCGCGGTGTTCCAATGATAGTGACTATCCTGTTCACATTCTTTGCATTCCCTATTCTCGCCGGGTCCATCCTTCCCTTTGAGATTAACGAGTTCAATGCTATGCTGATCGCCTGTGTGCTATGGACATCGGCGAATGCCGCAGAGATCGTTCGCGGAGCAGTACAGGCGATTCCTTTCGGCCAGACCGAGGCCGCTACAGCGCTGGGAATGAATTATATCCAGCGAATGCGCCTGGTGATCTTGCCCCAGGCGGTGAAAATAATGGTCCCACCGATGATCGGACTGTTTACTCTTTTGCTTAAAGGAACCGCAATTGGCTTCATCATTGGCTATATGGAGCTATTACGGATAACCCAGATCACGGTGGAACGCACCATGGCCAGCATCCAGATTTACACTGTGGCCATGGTAATCTACTTCATCATGTGCTATCCTCTGACTCAGCTCTCGCTTTATTTCGAGCGCCGGCTTGCCCGGGGACAGGTAGGGAGCCTTGTATGATTTGCTTGATTAATGTACATAAGCACTTCGGCTACCTCCACGTACTGAAAGGGATCAACCTGCACGTAAAGGAGGGAGAGGTCGTGGTCATCATTGGGCCGTCAGGCTCCGGAAAGTCAACTATCCTGCGGTGCATAAACCGGCTGATACCCATCGATAATGGTGACATTATAGTAGACGGGATGTCTCTAAATGACCCCAAGACGAAGATTCTGAAGATACGGGAAGAGGTGGGCATGGTATTCCAGCAGTTTAACCTTTTTCCTCACAAGACTGCTCTTGAGAACATCATATTGGCACCCATACATGTTAGAAAGATGCCTCAACCTAAAGCGGAGGAAATCGCCCGGAATCTTCTAAAAAAAGTCGGCATCCTGGAGAAGATTGATAACTTCCCGGCTCAGCTCTCCGGAGGACAACAGCAGCGAGTGGCCATTGCCCGCGCTCTGGCCATGCAGCCCAAGGCTATGATGTTCGATGAAGTGACCTCTGCTCTGGACCCCGAGATGATCAAGGAGGTCCTCGATGTTATGAAACAGCTCGCCAGGGAGGGCATGACGATGCTGGTCGTCACTCACGAAATGGGCTTTGCTCGTGAGGTGGCCGATCGTATCGTCTTAATCGACGAGGGTATTATTGTGGAAGAAGGAACTCCTAAACATTTTTTCACTAATCCACAACACCAACGAACAAAGCAATTTCTGAGTCAAATCCTGTAAGTGTAAGTATAACGGGGCAACTATCAGAAAGGAGAATAGAAAATGGACGCCTGGAACCTTAAGGGTGGTAAGCTCAAGTACCTGACTGAGGATGAAATTGAGGAGATTCATTACCGCGCTCTAGACGTGCTGCAACAGGTAGGCTGCTTTTTCGAGCACCCCGAGGCCAGGAATAGCCTCAAGGGGGCGGGCTGCATGGTGGATGACATATCCGGGATCGTCAAGTTCCCCCCCACCCTCGTAGAGCAAGCCATACGGCAGTGCCCAACGGGGATGCTCCTGGCAGCGCGTAATCCCAAATACGATATTCACGCAGAGGGAGACCGCGTTTACTTCGGCACCGGTACACTGTCCATCAAAGTCATCGATCTGGAGACCGGGCAGATCCGGATGGGAACTTTGCAGGACTGCAAGGACTTCGCCCGACTGGTGGACGCTCTGGAGTACGTTCACTTTTTCAAAGCCATGATCCATCCCCAGGATGTAAACCAGAAGGTCGCCGAACTATACATGGTGTATGCAGCCTATGCCAACACAACCAAGCACGTGTCGTGTACGCCTTACAGCCCCGAAGGTGCGACAGACCTGATCCGCATGGGGCAGGTGATCGCCGGAGGATCTGAGGCTTTTAAGAGCCGCCCCACCATGCTGGTCAATGTGCTGGCCGTAAGCCCCCTCCAGTGGAGCCACGTGAACCTCAGCGCGTTGATGAACATGGCCCGGATGGGCGCTCCCATGATCATAGGCTCCGAGCCCCAGGCAGGCACTACCGGGCCCTGTACACTGGCAGGAACCCTGCTAATCAATGTGGCCGAGACCTTGGCGGGTATTGTGCTGGCCCAGCTCATCCAACCGGGCATCCCCGTGATGTATGGCAACATATCATCCATAGCTGATATGCGCTCGGGCCTGTTCGCCTCAGGTTCTGTGGAACTGGGCATTATGAATGTTGCCATGAACCAGATGGCGAGCTTTTATGGCCTCCCCACCTATTCCACCGGTGGCATGTCCGACTCAAAGCTCAGCGATGCCCAATCCGGGGTTGAGAAGGCCCTTCAGGCCTTAATGGTGGCATTGGGAGGCGGCAATTACATCCATGACGCTGCTGGATTGCTGGAGTGCTGCCTAACATCCAGCTATGAGCAATATGTTATTGATAACGAAATGCTGGGCATGGTGGTCCGTGCGCTGGAAGGAATGCGGGTAACACCTGAGACCCTTGCTTTCGATGTGATCAAGGATGTGGGACCCAGGGGGAACTTTCTGGGACAGCGCCACACACTCAATCACATACGGACCGAGCATTTCCTGCCCCGCATCTTCAACCGTCAGACACGGGAAGACTGGGAAAGGGACGGCGCTCTGGATGTACGGGAAGTGGCCAGGCAGAGAGCGCGCGAGATCTTGGCCAGCCATCAGCCCGAGCCCCTGCCTGAGGAGATTGACAAGGAATTGCTTGACATTATTCAACATGCGGGGCAGACTTACGGGAGGTAGCGAACAATGCCGGATCGACTATACGAAGAGCTAAAGCGGATAATAATCGAGTTGGACGCTTCGGGAGCAAGCTCCACGGCGAAAAAGATTTTGGATGAGGGTGGTGACCCTGTGGACATTATTAACCGGAGCATTCGACCGGGACTGGAGGCCATGGGAGAAAGATATGCTACGGGCCAGGCATTTCTTCCAGAGTTGATGTTGGCGGCCCAGGCGGCCGAGGCAGCAGTGGTTGTGATAGAGCCTGAACTGCTGCGTCGTGGAGTTGAGCGGCCCGCCGATGCGCGCGTTCTGCTGGCTACCGTCAAGGGTGATATCCACGATATCGG
>CAZTAS010000211.1:0-11137 GCA_964611635.1 uncultured Thermodesulfobacteriota bacterium | reverse complement strand
TTTTCTTTATTCAGTTTTCAAAGAGCTTTTTTCAAAGCGCTAAAGTGTTACGAAATTTTTTGTCTTCCACCGACGTCTGTCCCATGATTTGGTTGGACGCCAAAAACAAGGGAGGGATCGCCGATGGAAGCCTTCTTTCAACTGTACGCCGGGATGATAGCATTTGTCTACCATTATTTCGATCGCATCGTCATCAACGGGTACCTCTCTATACTGTCGCGCCCCGAAAACGTCGTCTACTTCTTCCGGCAGGTCGTTGGCATCAAGGCCATTACCAAAAAGGTCCCGACCCAGAGGACCCGTGAGTACCAGCGCTGGGTGGAGGCCTATGCCCTCAACCATGACATCCCCATGCAATGGGCCGAAAAGGGAGTCCGTAAAGAAGAGTTGGTGGCCCCGTATCTGCGACGCATGGAACGCGCCAAACGCTATGGTGTCTATTTCATCTTGCAGAGCATGGAACAAGGACAAACCTTCCGCTCCCGCAAACCCAAGTTTGCCACTTCAGACCCGGATTATCACATGCTGGCAAAGACCAGAACTCGCTTCACCCATTACTACTTCTACATCCGAGACCAGGTGCTCGGCCCCATGGTGATGCGCGTGGCTTCCCTCTTTCCCTTCCAGAGCACCTACTGGATCAATGGTCATCACTTCATCGAGCAACAGCTGAGCGGTACACAGGTTCGATTCCGCAAAAAAGACAATACCTTCCTCTGGGTGTCAGATCCCAAAGCCCTTCAGGCAGCAGCCGATCGCCTCAGCCCCTAGATCATACGGCGACGGCTCGATTACTGGACGTTTTGTGCTGGGGACCCAAGTTCACCCGGCGAGAACGCGCCGCCATGAACCTGGGACGATTCTACGCCATCTGCCAGGTGGAGTACTGTCGCAACTTCATCTTCCGCAAGCACTTCCCCATCCACAAGATCTTCGAGCGCTCCTGCGAGTTGGGACTTTTGTCTCTGAGTGCAGACAAGATCTCGGAAATCTTTGGCCTGCGGGTGACTAGGCGCCTTCGAGGCAAGTTCCATACCACCCTCAAGCACCTCGAACACGGCCACCACGTGCTGCGGGCCTATCTGAAGAACTCCTTCCTCAGGCAATACGAGAAGTTCCAAACCTTCCTCCGCAATGAGCTTTGCTCCAACAATCTCAAAGACTTCTTCCTCAACAAAGGCCTGGATAACTTGCCCGCTGTGCGCGACACCTTCCAGACTGTCACTGACCGCTTCGCCGCCTTCCAGGCACAAGCCCTCAATGTCCACGTGGACTTTGCACTGTTTCAACGCATTGCTCTGCCCGTGGTCAGCGGTCGCACCAGTATCCCGGGCATCAAGTTTTACCACACTCGCCTGATCCGACTCATGGAGCTCATGATTCATTCCGGCGCCAGCATCTCCACCTGGCGGACAAACTAGCTGCACCCAAGGATACTGGGCACCTATGGCCTTAACCCCCAAAGCTACACCCTGAACCAACTGCGCTATGATCTGCGCAAGATGAAAGCCCACGGTCTTATCGAACGCGATGGCCGACATTATGCTTACCGTCTCACTCCCAAGGGTATCCGGGTGTCGCTGATGTTCCTCCTGTTCCACAAACGCGTCTGTGGCCCCCTGGCCAACAGCCTTTTCCACCACCGGCCCGACCCCAAGGCGCAGCCCCTAAGCATCTTAGAGAAGGCCTATCATCAGGTCGATGAATCTATCGACAGAATTATCCGGCTGCTCGCAGCTTGACTATGTTAGAGACAAATTCTCAGAATGGCGCTGTAAGACAGCTAATCTTTTAATCAGTTTATCAGCAAATATCACATTGACCTTCTTACTTATATAGCTGCCATAAAGCTTTGTTTCCACAGGCTCGTGCCATTTCAGGGCCCTGCAATTCATGGGTTTTTACCATACATGACATATTCCAAAATTTGATCTTTTGTAGCAAAGCCCTCCATTCCGAGGTGTTTTAAGGTGATTCCATTTCCTCTATACTCGAACTCGGTAAATATTTGCATAATTTCTATAATAGCCCTGGTCACAGGGACATCGATTTTTAGGACTTCAGCGACCTGTTCCATTGGCACCAGAAAATAACACAGATCTTCTTGCAACACCCTCCTGTTGCCGGCATCGTTGCCCCATCGTTTTGCGTGCTCGCATGTCACATTTCCGAATATCTCGTAGAGATCATTCCCCTCATAATCATAGGTCTTTCGGAACCAATCGAAAGAATGAATAACTTCGCAATCCAACGCAGCAGCAACTTTTATTCTCTCTTTGTCGAAGGCGTCGGTCAGTTTTGATGCACACATAGAAACTTCACCGTAAAATCTGAATTCTCTGGCTTTCTCGAAGAAGAATTCGGCCTTGGGAATATTTATCTGGGCATGCACAGAGGGATTGCCCGCATAAAAATTGTTTTCAATAACATGCTTCGAGAGGCGGATTTGGGGATAGACCTTTTGTACGAGCTTGAAGGCGGCTTCGTTTTTTGTTGCGGGCCATGCAGACATCCGCAAGTCTCTTTTGTAATTATAAATGCATACATGGGCAGGTTCTATTACTCTACTCAAATACGGCATTATGTGTTCTTCAGCAACAATTACCTTTTCCAAGATATCAATGAGTCCTTTTTTCTTCAATAATTCTTTTATTCTCAAGCTGGCCCAATATCCAGTATTAAAAAGTACTACTTGACCCTCCACCAAATACGTTAAGAGATCATCAAAGAATGCTTCATGACCAAAGGCCGGGACTGTGATCATGATAAGCTCGACATCTTCGATGGCTTCCCGGGCATCACTAGTGACTCTATCAATCTTCGCCAATCCGTTTTTGCCAGAGCAGGTATTTCCCGTCAATGTTATTCCACCGTTTTGCCTGACAGGCTCAAGATTCTTCTCAAAGCTCGGCAGCTCATAGAGGTTTACTTTGCAGCCCAAGAGGGATAGATCCGCCGCTATTGCCATCCCTGCATTTCCACATCCACACACCGCAACATTTGGTAAATCACCCATTTCACTTTACTCCTTTTTCCTCGAAGGATGTATCTCAAACATTTCGAACGATGGGAATCGGGAAGATTCGCCCAACTCCTCCTCAATCTGGAGCAGACGATTATGACACATTGTCCTTTCACCAGATCTTGGGGCACCGCACTTTATTAAAGAAGCGGAAACAGCCACCGCAATGTCCGGGATTGGATCATCTACGGCACCCCCGGCACGAATCGATGGGATAAGGACATAACCGTGCTCTTTTGCGTAGCGCGCCGCATCCAATGCCTCTGATAGTGTTCCAATCATATTGGGCTTCAATACCATGGCATTGGCAGCTCTTAGATAAATACCTCTCTTCAGCCGCTCAATATTCGTAACGAACAAGTCATCTCCAGAGATAATGATGGTCAGCCGCCTGGAAATTTCTGCGAACCCCTCGAAGTCATCTTCATCAAGTGGATCCTCTATCATAAAAATAGGGTAAGAGTTGGCCAGATTCTCAAGGAACAGGATCATCTCATCCCTGCTGGTCTTTTTGCCCCTCAAGGTATAGCACTCCTGGTTCTTGTCATAAAAGTGGCTTGCCGCACAATCCAGGCCTACTGTGAACACGCCTCCATAACCAGCCTCTTCGGCCGCCGAAAGTAGAATCTCGATGTTCTCTGCGGGTTCATTGGCTGGTGCAGCATATCCCGCCGAATGACCAAGCTGGAGATATTTATGGCCATAGCGTTTCTTTATCTTCGCGCCCAGTGTATAAAAAACTTCAACACCCATTTTCAATGCTTCGGAATAACTTTGCGCCTTGGCAGGGACAAGAAGAAATTCCTGGAACTCAATGTTCCTGTCAGCATACCGCCCCCCATTGATCATGTTAAACATGGGTATGGGCATTATATTAGCTTCATCTCTGCCCAGGTAACGGTATAAGGATAACCCCAAGGAATCGGCTGCCGCTCGAGCCACTGCCAAAGAGACACTATAAATCGCATTGGCCCCCAATCGAGACTTATCCGGGGTGCCATCAAGCTCGATCATGAGATTATCAATAATGCGTTGTTCTTTGACACTTCTCCCAATTAGAACCTGAGATATCGTTTCTGTGACGTTACTCACAGCTTTCTGCACGCCTAATCCCCCAAAACGATCCCCGCCGTCCCGTAAAACAACAGCTTCATGGCTTCCAACAGAAGTTCCGCAGGGAGAAGAGCCGCGCCCCATCGAACCGTCGGTTGTCCATACATCGACTTCAACCATGGGCCGCCCTTTGCTGTCCAGTATTTCCCGGGCCTTTATCAAAGAAATCTTTGGATTTTCCATCACGTTCTCTAGGCGAAAGTACTGACGGTTCTTTTATGGGATATAGATCACATTCAAATCACAGACATTTGTGCCGGTGTTCCCGGTAATAATTTCGTCCCCAAGGATTGTAAGAACCCTGGAGCTGTCATGTATCCTCAAACGATCATACACATCCAGGCCATTCATTTTGGCTCTCTCCACCGTTTTGGAATCTGCGATTCCTCCAGCGATCTCTGTAGGACCGTCAGTGCCATCTGTATCCAGTGCGGCAATACTGCAACCGGCCAGGTTGACAATATCCACGGCAAAACCCAGGGCCAATTCCTGCGATGGCCCCCCCACTCCTGATGTGCTATCGATTCGGGTGGTGGTTTCGCCCCCAGCAATCATTACGCAAAGGCGTGGAACTGGTCTTTGATTGAAGCCAATTTCTTTGGCAACGCTGGCAAGAAACGTCCCTGCCTCCCGACTCTCGCCCTCTAGCATGGTAGTCAGGACAAACCCCGTAATGCCCATGGTATCTGCAGCTCTTTTTGCAGCCTCACAGGCATCAGCCGGTCTTTCCAATACGAATTGATGAGTCCTGTCGCCTAGAATTTTCGGGGTCTCCCGTGCGGGATCATCATTTCTCAAGAATTCCACCACGGAACGAGGAGCTCGCTTGGGCCATAGACCATATTTTTCCAAAGCGTGGCGAGCATCCTTAAAAGTGGTAGCATCGGGTGCCACCGGTGTGCCAAAAAATTCTTTCGTTTTTCCAGGTTCGGCCCTCGGTCTATCTTCAACAAGATCTGATATGATCAGGTTGACCATTTCTGCGCCTTTAGCCTCCATTTTCTGGGCTAACCGACCACCATTTGTGGCTGAGATATGCCTCCGCACAGCATTAATTTCCAGAATACGGGCGCCGCTTTTTATAAGCTGGTCAGTGACCTCAATCTCGTCCTCTAAAGGTATCCCGGAAACCGGGCATGCCATTAATGCTGAGCTGCCGCCGCTTATTACACAGATGAACAGGTCATCCGGAGAGGCCTGCTCAACCATGGATAGAATTCGCCTGCTGGCCAATAGACCATCTCTGTTGGGGAGAGGATGGCCTCCTTCGGCAAGCTCGATCCGGCGCAGTTCATCCCCTGGCTCAATCTTTTTTACGATGACCAGGCCTCCGCTGATGCGATCTCCAAGCTTTTCTTCAACCGCCCTAGCCATGGAATTGCAGGCCTTTCCAGCTCCTATGACAAAAATACGTCGTTTCAGGCCCAGATCCCATCGGTGGTTGGCTATCTGAAGTACATTTCCATACAGGTTCATTATATTCTTTATAATCTGATATGCATCTAAAGCATAAAGGGTTGCCTCAATGATGTCCAAAACAATCTTTCGGGCTTCAATATCACCAGAGGAAAGGAGTTTTTCCCGGTTCTTAATCTTCATGTTGTTTTAAATAATCATCCAGCTTCTGGTTATCGTGGACTAAGGGAACCGAAATATTTTGGTTCGGTTCTTTAGAATTTGGGATGTTTCCAAACTCTTTTAAGGAGCGAGTAAAAGTTTCCCCCTAAAATCTTGCCGCAATCCTCATCAGAGTAACCTTTTGCAAGCAGTCCCTGTGTGATGCGCGGAAAATTGCTGATGTGAGAAAAACCCTCCACGTGCCGGTGTTCAAAGGGTGTATCAATCAGCTTTGGGTATCTGGACTGAACCTCCAGGAAGAACTCTTCTTTCGTCTTGCCCTCGAACTTGTCGGTTCCGATCCCCACATAGTCAATGCCCACCATTTGAACCACATAGTCGATTTGATCCAAAAAATCCTCCAAGGTTGGCCTCTTGCCCGGTGCGGATTTGCAGAAGGCCGCGTAGGGCGTGAGTCCGATAAATCCACCTTTTTCTGCGATCAAGCGGATTAATTCGTCAGGACGGTTTCGAGGAGCATCCTTAAGGGCCGAAGGGTTCCCATGCGTGAATGCCACGGGATCGTCAGAAACTTCGATTGCATCCCTGCTGGTCCTATAGCCAGTGTGAGAAAGATCTATCAGCATGCCCAGACGGTTCATGGCCTGGACAGCCTGGATACCAAAGCTGGTCAGGCCTGTGTCATTGCGCTCCAGGCACCCACAACCCAGCGCATTTGCCTCGTTGTATGTAAGCTGGATAATTCTAACCCCCAGCTTGTAAAATATTGGGAGCAGCGTCACATCTTCTTCCAGGGGAGCACCGTTCTGAAATCCGAAAATGAGTCCCAGCTTTCCTTCTTGCTTGGCTTTCATGATATCCTCAGCTTCTTCCACCAGCATGAGGCGACCAGGATCCATCTCAATTAGGCCATAATAGCGCTTGATCTGGTTCAGAACATGATCAAATCCTTCAGAAGCATTCATATTCAAAGTAACATTCGTTGCATGGATGCCTCCCGCCAGGATATCCGAATATGCAAACCCATATCCACCCAGTGCGTCAACGACTACGGCTTTTTGGTGGATATCTCTGATCCGTTCTTCCATTGAAGATGTTGATTCAGCGGTCATGATCCGATCTCCCTTTCAGGGCTACTCTCAACTTTCAATTGACCCCACTTGTAAAAATGAAATGCATGCAGGGTGAAAGCGATGGCCACCAGGGTAAAGCCTATCAAATCCGTTCTCCACCCGGGCTTGATCAACAGAATTGCTGAAGCGAAAAAGAAAATGCGCTCATGAGCCTTTAATTTAGTCATAAGATAATTCTCAGTACTTATAGCCAGAACATATACTCCGAAAAGTGCCGAAACTATAGCAAGGATTAACTTTAAAGGTTGAACGTTCTGGAGCAACAGTACAGGTTGGAACACGAACATAAGGGGAATGATAAATCCAGCGGCGGCAAGCTTGAAACCCGTCCACGAGGTCTTGAAAGGCTCAGAGCCTGCAATTGCCGCTGCAGCGTATGAGGCCAGCGCGACAGGAGGAGTGAGGTTGGTCATAGCGCCAAACCATAAAACAAAGAAATGAGCCGCAATGGGCATGCTGCCCAGTTTGATCAGCGCAGGAGCGGCCACCACCGCAACGATGATGTATAAAGTTGTTCCCCGAAGACCCATACTGAGGAAGATCGATATTGCCATCACCAGAAAAAGAGCGATAAATAGGTTGTTACCCGATAGCTTAGCGATGTTGTATGCAAGGGTAGAGCCAATTCCGGTGATGCTGACCACTCCTACTATGAACCCCACCACCGCACATGCAATCCCCACCTGAATTGACACCCGGGCACCTCGATCCAGAGCCTGGATAATATCTCCCAAACCCATGCGGGTCTCAGCACTTAACCAGCTTACCATCAAGGTTGTTATAATCCCGGAAAAGGCTGCGAAAAGAGCGGTTCTGCCAATAATTAACACATAGCATATCACCACCAGGGGCAGCAGAAGGTATCCTCGCTTCAGCAGGATAGTCTTCAGGCTTGGGAGGTCTTCTCGGGAGATTAAGGCCTTCAAGCCCAGTTTTTTTGCCTCCAGGTCCACAGTGAAAGAGACCGAAGCATAATAAAGCAAGGCAGGTATAATGGCAACCAGGGCAACCTGAGCATAAGGAACGCCCAGAAAACCCGCCATAACAAACGCCACCGCCCCCATGATGGGGGGCATAATAATGCCACCAGAAGAAGCGGCCGCTTCCACCGCTCCAGCAAATTGTGGCAAGTACCCTGTCCTTTTCATCAGGGGAATGGTGAAGGATCCCGTAGTGGCTACGTTGGCAACGGAGCTGCCGCTGATCATTCCCATCAGAGCGCTGGCTATAACGGTGACTTGTGCAGGACCACCCCTTCGTCTGGCCCCAAGCGAAAGGGCGATTTCGTTGAATAACTGGGTTACCCCACTCTTCTGAAGAAAAGCACCAAACAACAAATACCAATAAGAAATCGTCTTCTCACCATAGTTCCCCCTCCTTCTTGTAATGGGTTAGTTTAATTAGGGTGATCTTGCTCAGGAACCCTCCTAAGCCATCAAAATTCTGAACCAATATTTATTTGACCTTTTCATGCTTCCACCACAAGGGCCCTGACTGTCTCATCACCCAGCGCCCTTGCTGCATGACCAATATCCGCATCAAAATAAACACAATCACCGGGATTAAGTACATACGTTGTTTCGCCGTATCTAAATTACAACGGCCTCTCGATCACAAAGATGAGCTCCTCGTTAGCGTGTTGATACAGAGGAGGATTGGAAATATCGACGGATAAATATGAATGAAAGGTTCCATTTTTTTGTTGGATTTCTTGAATGCAATGGACTCTCCACTATATGACTTGCTTTTGGTGTATTTTTTCAGCTCTTCTTTTCTCACCAGTGAGATGGAAACTGATCCATCTTCAGAGAATAACTTCCCCAGCGGAATCTCAAGGGCTTTGGCAATTTTTTGCATATGCGGACACGGGAGAGGAAACTTTCGCGTTTTCTATCTTCGAAAGCATGGGAACGGAAATTTCAGTTCGTTCGCTTACCTGGGCTAGCGTTAATTCCTTTTGAGATCTTGCCTCATGGATTTTTATGGCTAATAGTTTCTCAACTTTAATGACTTGGTCCAATTTGTTACCCTTCTTAAGCAATTGCTAAGTTAAAGGCGCATTCTTCATAGAATTTGAAAAATGAGGAACTAATTCTGACCATTTGATAAATCCCACTTTCCCAATTCTAATGAACTAAGTTTTGCTATCATGATAAAAATTAAATGTCAAGAAATTTCAGAGAACCTTATTTGACCCATTTTTTATAAAAAACCTGATACATATTGCCATAGCGACCTGTCGAAAACGCTTAAACTTTGAGCATGCACCAAAAGGAAAGCCGTTAATGCTGAAACGCCCCTAGCGGTCTTCTGTCTCCAAAGCTCATGCAGATAGTTCTTCATCCTCTGCTGCTGGTTGTCTATAGAAAGGAATCAACAAATTTTCTGGCTAATCTCTCAGCCGCTAACATCTTGCCCCTCAAAATGCATCAATATCTTGTGATAGTAAGCGGTTAGCCAAATTTGAATATAGCTTGCCAATATCTGGATTTTCCAAAGGCTCAGGATATAAAAGCATATGAAAACATTGAATGAGATTGAAGGAAAAGAAGAGCCAATGCCCTCTCTCGATTACCGATTGTAATCTTCAACGGCAAAGAGCATCTCCAGAATAACGCTTTCAGGAAGTACTTTTTCACTTCGCCTGCGAATCTTCCGGAGACCAATCAAAGAAGTGCCAGGTTTCCGGTCCTTTTTTCTGGGTAAGGCTGGAATACATCAAGGCTTGAAGTTTTCCCACCAAGAGTTGGCAGCATAGCCGCCAAGAATGGCCTTAAGGCTTTGATGCCCTTCATCCACGAAAGTCTCATGTAAAGCATCCTGTTAATGGAATCCGACAATTCCTCCTCTTTTTTTCGGAGTCGGTCAAAGGTTTTTTGGTGCATCCCTTTGGGTTTCCACACGATTGGAGAGAGCAGAGACATATCCGCCTCCAAACGACGGCGTATATTTCTCGCCTTTTTGTGCAGCCGGTCCATCTTGCTTCCGTTGCGGCCTGTACAAGTCAGGCCGTGGCAGCGTCGGCAGCGAAAACTCCCTTACGCGAAGTACAGGATGGCAACTCTTCGCCCACCCTACCGGCCTTTACCACCGCCCAGGCAGATGAACCAGGGGCGTTTCCCGCCGCAATTGCATGGCGTCCACACCAGCGGTATTTTCTCCTTGATATACTCCCATTCATCTTGCCGTGACGAACGGCAATAAGATGACAGGATCAGGAGATTTTCTGCCTTAGAAGCCTGATCGCTTCTATCTGACTGGAGCAGACCCGGCGATCTCCTTGTCAAAATCAGCGGTTCGAAGCGGCTGCTTCACCAGGTGGTTGCTCTCCCTGCGTGCTGACATTGATCTGCGGGCCTGTCTGCTGGTTGATCAGGATCAGGAGCCGTTTGTCGGCGTCTTTGTCCTTTTCATCATCGTGGCCGTTGAACAGCCCCAGGTGTTTGGCCAGAGAATCCAGGGCCCCCTTCTTGTCCCAGAGGGCCACGGTCTTTCGAACAGTGGAGCCATTTTCGCTTGCTTGCTCAATGACTTGATACTTGGAGACCGCCCTACCAATTTCCTCCGGAAGTTGCTGCGGAAGCAGCAGGTTTCCGTTCTCGTCAAACAGTTGTCGGATATCTGAGAAGGCAATGACCGCCAACTCCTTCAGCGCCTTCTCTCGGGTGATCCCCAAGCGCTCCGCGTCTCGTTGACGGAGCCGGGTGATCTCTCCCTGAACTGTAGTTTTCTGTAGTAGTTGCCACCCGATCTCTGAGGCCCTTGCTCGGCTGTATCCCGCTCTAATTGACGCCTGGGTGGCGTTGAAGTCAATCAGGTACTCCAGCACGAAGCTCTCCTGTTTGGCGGTGAGCTTTCTTACCTTCGGCTTCCCTTCCCTTTGCGGCTTTTCTTGAGATTTTTTTGCCTTGCGCTGTGCCTTTTTTGTTTTGTTTATCTTTTCCGCGCTACTCATGAGCCCTCCCACGTGATCCGTGAATAGACAGATCGTTTGAGTGTCCTAAACACGCAGCTCCATGCTTTCACTGCCTCCACAAAATGGCTTTTTCCGACGAATAGAAGGCGTTTCCATGGGTCAAGTCGTAACAGATCGCCGAAACGGCTGTCAAACACCAATGAGAGTGCTATTCAGGAACGCCATTCAGGAAACGCCGACAGTCACGTTTTGAAAAAATAAAATATGACTATTGAGTTAACTCAGCATAGCAAATTCCCTTGGAGTTAACACAAGCAGTGACCAATCTATCAAAAAGCTGTTGTTCCCAGTTTCGACGATTAAACCGATAACAGA
>CAZTAS010000210.1:2619-11225 GCA_964611635.1 uncultured Thermodesulfobacteriota bacterium | reverse complement strand
ATTGACTGACCTCATTGCCTTTGTCGGCTGGCCTTTTTCCAAGTTTATCCAATTCTGCTACCTCAAGTCTTCTCTCATTTGGAATCCAATGATAGTACGTATCTACAGTAATCTTGATCGAGCAATGCCCGAGCTGTCTCGACACGTCGGGAAGGTTATGACCTGAAGAGATCCTGATGGTATCATAGGAATGCCTCAGATCATGTATTCTGATCCGCCGGAGGCCAGCTTTTTCACAAATTCGGTAATGGATACGACCTCTGAGATTGCCGGGATCTAATGGTTTGCCATCATGATTGACAAAAACCCATTGCGGGACCTCGCCCCACCCTTTCTTAAGAGCTTCTTTTTTCCTTTTGATTAAAAGATCATTCAATGTCTCGGCAAGCTGAGGCGTCATATCCACCCGCCGGATTTTTCCATTTTTGGGAGTCGTCACTCGATTTTCAACCCACCCTCGCTTAACTTCTATGAAACGAGCCGCAAAATCTATATCTCCCCACTGTAGCCCCAAGGCCTCTCCCAAACGCATTCCTGTCCTGGCCAAGGTCAGAAACAAGGGGTAAGCGTCAGGATAATATATCTTACACGCTTCAAGATATGATTCCAACTCTGCAGCACTAAAAGGTGAGATGTCCTTGCTTATATGTTGGTCTTTTGCATTAAGGATTTTCCCTAACCTGGATGCAGGATTCGCAGGGACATGCCCATCTTCAAAAGCCTGAGTAAATATTCCAGATAGGGCGGATTTCATATTCTTGACAGTCCCCAGAGAGAGTTTTTCATTCATCTTTGTAAAGAGAAAATTCTTGATCTCTTCCCTCGTTATTACATACAAAGGCCGCTTGCCAAACTGGGGCAAAAGGTGGCGATTCAGGATGTTTCGATACCCCCGATACGTTGAATATTTCAAGGAAGCCGCTGTGTATCCATTTAACCATTGAAGGGCATAGTCTTTGAATAAGACCTCTTTCGATTCCTGGTTGATATGAAACTCGCCCAAGGCCAGCTTTGCCTCGACCTTTTTCGCCACATCCGCAGCCAAGCGCTTGTCTTTGCCTATCTTTTTGGCCTTGCGCTTGCCCTCGTGATTGACGAAGACCCACCAGATTCCCGATCCTTTCGGTTTTTCTCTTATCCGTACACCCACTTGATATCTCCTATTTTCCCTAAATTATCAGGGATTATGACCGGGCATAAGCCTTCTACTTGTCCAAAAGAACTCCCTGATCTCTTGCAGTTTAATAATATTATAACGCATGCGTTCTTAAAGTCAAGCTTTTTCTTGACATCCTGAGAATTTTTTTCTATTTTTTTGTCATGAAACGCAAAGTTACTTACAATACCCGCATGGATGAGGACCTGATCAAGGAATTTAAAATTCTCGCCATACGTCTTGGGAAACGGCAAAATGACCTTTTGAAAGAAGCCATCCTGGATCTCCTGAAGAAATATAAGAAAGAAATCCCTGGGAAATAATCTGCCTTGATCTCTTCAGAAATCTGGAACCACGGTTTGTCTTCTTGATCTTCCACCTGGGATATACCCTCATGATCTTTTGCCTTTTGCTCATAATCTGCAACCAATGTGCAACCAGAAGATTTAGAGGCCGTGATAAAGATTTATATCTATTTGATTTCACAATAAATTGATCATCCGACCAGAATGATGACCTGTGGTTTATCAATCCGCTCATCATCATAATTTTTCTCCATCCTTGAAGAATTCGTTGAGGTCCTGCCCTGCCGGCAGGGTAACTTGACGCGGTAGAGGCAGTCCTGCCTTGTCGAATTTTCTTGCAATCTCGCGAACCCCTGAGGCCCCTGCTGTATCTGCATCCAGGACCAGGAAGACCTCTTTCCCGTTGAATAACTCTAGCCATTCAGCCTTGAAGTGCGACCACCCAGGAACTCCCACGGCAGCGTAACCATGAGTGAGAGCGGTCATAGTGTCGGTTTCCCCCTCGCAAATCAGGATCTGGTCGGCCCCTTTGATGGCATCCAGATTGTATGGACAAGGGACAGCCCGGCCCGTATTCAAGAAGCGGACAACCCCCTTGGACTCGGCAGTCGCCTTGTCAATGGGAGGTCTGGCCTTCAGGTAAACTGGCTTCCCGTCTCGAAGGTAAGTATGACCAGAAACCCCACCTGCTTCCAGAAATACGGCCCAAAGGTTGGGTAATAACCCTTTTTCCCTCTGGTCAGCAGTCCGGTGGATATGAGCGCCCCTTTTCCGAAGCGGTCTTCCAGACTCTTTATCAGATCCTCGTATTCTTTCCCACAGAAGCGAATCATGAGGTGTTGCACGACTTCAGTGGCGATACCTCGGTCTAGCAGGTAATCGAGCACTTGACCTTCCAGCGGTCTACATCCGTCCAGATAGCCTTCGAGCACTTCCGGCACAGGGCCTTCATCCAAGATCGGCTCTTCTTCAAGCTCGGGAACTGGATGGTTGCTCTCCGGCGCCCTGGCCGGCGTGAGCAGATCGGTATCCAGCCCAACGGTTGCACTGTATCCCTTCTCCTTGTTCCAGAAATAAACAACGGCCTTCCTCCCAGTCACCGAGCGGACCTTTCCGTAGTTGTCCCTATCAGCGGCATGCACCAACATTCCCGGACGGATCCGATACTTGCCGGCGTGGTTGCGATCTCCCGGTGATTCCAGCGACCGGTGGGTATTCTCTCGCATGTTCTTCGGCATTTCTTCATTCCTCCACGTACGGGTTTTTCGGTATTTCGACGGGGCTTGCCGATACTCTCCTGTCTGTGCGGCCAACCAGTTCACGGCTTCATCGAAGCTGACCCCTTTTTCAAGCTTGACCAGACCGATCAAATCGCCCTTGGCCCCGCACTTGAAACAATGGAACCCGCGCTCAGAGACGCACAGGTCGGGTGTCTTTCCCCCGGCAGGCTGGCACCTTGGGCAGAAGAATCGCTTCCCTCGACCCCGAAGCCCCAGCCATTCTGCAATGCGTCGGCCGTCGGCGCTTGATTTCAGACGTTCGATCCAGCTGCGGAAGTCTCGGTCCTGCATCGGCGGCGGCCCCGTTCTCCCTCTCACAGGCAGGGCGGCGACCGTAAGGTCGTCCGCCCTATTGTCATTAATGACAATACTTAGGACTGAAAATTTCGTGAACAGCCTGTAATTTCAATATATTACAGAACATGCTCAAACCGTTAGCGTGTAGCAAGTGAACCATTAGCGTGTAGCAAATCGTGAACAAGGGATATTTGCATCACTCCGTTTAGATGCTCAATAACGAAGGCTTCTATCTGACCCTGGATTTCCGGTGGCACTGATCGTGGCTTCCCGGTTCTTTTGCTGAGCGTCTCGTTCTCGACCATAGACCAGAAGCCAATGGATTTCCCGAAGCGTTTGACAAACCCTCGCATCGTCATTCCGGCAGCTATCCTGGAAGCCCGAATGTTTCGACCCCGATGAACAGGCCTTTCGACGTTAGAAAACGATTCCATAGTTTTAGGAGGTTTGAATGCGGCACCACTGCCAGCTGGGGACTCAATGACTGGGATAGCAGTTCTTTGCATGGCTTTTCCTTCGAACTGGTCCATGATCTCGATACTGGTGGTGAAGGTCCATTCCGCGGCCCGTTTCCAGCGATAATACGGTGCCTTACGGCGCTCAGGATTTGGATCTTCGTATGGTGTTTCGTCGGACTCGGGCAGGAGAACCCCTTCTGCCTTCAGCGCCATGACGGCCTTAGCTACCATTTCCACATTTCTGGACCATCGACCATCTTTGTTATGAAGGTGGGGCTTCTTGATGCTGCCAGGTTCAGGGAATCCCAGCGCGACAAAGATCAGCTTGGCAGGTTTTTCAAGGATCTGGCGTGTTGGCCCTTTCCCCAGGATGTCTGATAGGATCAAGTCGAATAATCTGATGGCGGTCGGATGACCACGCCCTCTGTTGGCATAACGAAGGTTGAGAAGTACCCGAAAGACGGCCTTGCTCATGTTCAGCCAGCCCCGTCCTTCGGCGGTGCCCAGGAGATCAGCCTGTATTTCTCGGCTCCAGCGGAACCGATAGCGGTCTGGGATCCTTAACAATGGCTGCCCCTCGTTGTCCCTCAGCCACTCTCCTGTATTCGGATCGATCTTAACCAGCCCCCAGACCGGCCGGCCGTCTTTATTGTGTTTTCGACCTTTCTTTCGTCTGCGTCTCGGGTTTATTCCGGCCGTCTTTTCATAGCGTCCACTGATATCGACCCGGTACGGCTCGAAATTGGCGTCGTCATCGATGGAGAGAGGCTTACCGGTTTTCGGGTTCAGGTAAACCAGACCGAAGCCGTCCAGCATTCGCACAAAGTCGATGCGGTATTCTTTAAAAAGACGCCGGCCTTCTTTCCGGATGCGCTTGGTCTTTATGGGCAAGGCCAAATTAAAGAGGGCTTCCAGTGCTTCGAAGGCATCGCGGTAATGTTGGCCGTGAAAGACCATGGATCCGAAGCCGGTTGGATGTTTGGCGACTTCGATGACCTCCAACAACTCTCTGGCAGCGACTTCCTGGAATTGGTCAGGATTGTCGTCTGTCAATGCAAACAGGCCATATCCGATGGCCTTGATAAAGGGTGTTAAAGGCTGATGGAAGGCCTTGAGGAGAGTCATCTGGTGAGGTTCCCGTACCAGATCATAAGGGGTTCCGGCCCAGCGGCGCGATACTTTGAAACGATTTTCTCTCATTCTGAACTTTCCCCCATTATGTAAGGCAATAATAAGTCAAGCGCGGCCTGTCTTTTCCCCTGGTCCACCATTATTTCCGCCTTAGAGCTATTGATTAACAAGCCGACTTTATCTGCGACGTAGGACTGATTTACCTGGTGGATTTCCTCGAGATCAATTGTGAAGCTATCCCCGGCGGTACGCGGCAGATTGGAATTATCTTTCTTTAACTTTTCTGTATTTGCGCCATGAAGAAATTGGGCACTGGTTTCGTTGTAAACGTTAATAATCTGATTGATGGTCTCTATGTTGGATGTCAGATTTTCAGCGGCATCCCTGTAAAGGATCTGATGTCCCTCGAAGAATTTATCACTGATGATCTCGATAGCGGTTTGAGTCCTGAGTAATTCCCCGGTATAAGCCATCACCCGCACCCGCCAAGAGAAGAGGCTCGTTCTTTTATTATTGAGGAGTATGCCCTTGAGTTGTTCGGCCAGAAGTGCGGCTTGAAGTGTATTGGCTTTTGAATCATTGAGGATGCCGACATTGACATTGAGAACAAGGGTGAACAAAATCGCGGCCTCTCCACATGCTTGACTGACAGCTCGATCAATGACGTTTTTGGCCTGATACTTCATTGCATCTCGGACAGATTTTTCGATTCTTCTGTATATTTGATGCTGTGGCGAATCATCTGACGAAAAGTTTTGAGGCACCCACTCAACATACTCATAAAAACCAAATTCTTTCGCCTCATTCAGCCAGAGAAGCACTGACTGTCTCGGTGTCAAAGAAAGTTTGATCTTTGCCAGGCGTTTCTTTTTGCTCATATTAAAGCCTTTTCCGGCGCCAGAGTGGCCTGTTCAAATACGAAAGAATGATCGTCATCGCCGTTGTCAAATAAAGATTCTGGATCTTTTGATTGCCCTTTCACGATGGTTTCCAGCGCGCTCAGGCGTTCTTCGATCTCCCCTTGTTCCAGTGCCTTCAGCAGAATGCCGGTCAGGTAGCCGATGGCATTGGAAAACTTCGGGTCCAATTCGCCACGGCGAACCTGGTTAATGGTCTCTCCGAGGAGCCTGACCACGTCGCTGATTTTGTCCAGCGGTACGTCAGGCGTTGCTGCCGGCAAGACGACGGCCTTGTTTTTGTGCCCCCCGGCTTTCCTAGCTGCGGCGCGTTCCTTTGCTTTCGCCGGATCATGAAAAAAGCAATACACAGAACCTGTAATGGCGTTGGCCTCACATCGCGTCCCGCTGTCCTTTATATGTTGGCACTGTGCTGTCCTTTGTTTTTTCATCTCGGACTCCTTTTATCGATATTTGTTTTCTAAACCCCCACCCTGGTGATCAGTGGCAAAATTCTACCGGTCCGAAAAAAGATCCTTTCCCGCTTCGTAAAGAAGGTTGAACTTCTCCGGATTATTCTCGAAAAGATCGGCCATCTCAGGTTCGCCGTATTCGCGGAAAGCAGCTGCTGTTACTAGGTCAGCGGCCCGGTCCCATTCGGCGCTCAAGGCCCGGTATTCTTTCGGTCCTTCGCCCATTGGCCAGTATTGGTCGCCTTCAAGGCCATGGGCTTTTCGAACGGCTTTTATTCGATTACTGATCTCATCAATGGCCTGATCGTCCATTAACCTGTCTTCCGCGATGAGGATTATGAGCTGTGCCACAATGTAAAATGAGGCTTCATTTGGAAGTATCCCAGCGCCGCGTATGGTCTTGTAAAGGGCCAGCCGCTCTTCACTGCTGGATTTTCCGGTTTGCCTGCGTTCATGAAGCAACATTAGCTGGTCTTCCCAGGTAGCTTGTGCTTGAGTCTTCCTGGCAATGCTGGTGAGTTTGGCAATAACATCTGTGCAAGACATACGATCATCATCAAGTGGGCCAGAAAAATGTGCCTTCTCCTTCATGATTGCTCTTCCCCTAAGCTGTCTGCGTAGTTCTGAAGGGACCTGTCCTTCTCGGTAAAGGTTGCTATCTCTGGGTGGAAAACCATTTTAATTTCCGCTAGTTCTCCGTTGCGATTTTTCAAGATCAGCAAATTGACTGCGCGGCGATGGTCAGGCGCAGTATCAGTTCCCCGGTTTCGGAAATCCTGCGTTGCCTCTGCGTCGGTCCACAACGCGCATGCAACGTCCGCGGAGTATTCGATGCCCCCGGTTTCCTTGAAGGCGGCCAGTGTCGGCTTCTTGTTGCGTCTATAGGCGTCGCGGTTTTCGCTGGAAATCGCTATGATGGGGCTTTTCAAATCTCGCGCAAGGCGACGAAGCTCCGAACAGATCCAGTCAATTTTGTCCTTGGTCGTGCCGAAGTCTCGCGGGTTGCTTACCGGGACGATCTGAAGGTAGTCGATGATTATCAGAATCTGCTCTGCCTTGGCCTGCTGTTTGAAGGCCTGAGCGATGATTCGGATCTTTGCGATTGTCGTGTCACGATCAGCTTCGATGATGCGAATATGACGACCGAAGCGCTTGTAATCCTTCACGGCCTTTTCGACCTGATCACAGAGTGGTACCGTCGGCCCCCCTGGGTAAGGTTCAATCTTCTTTTCTGTCCGGCCTTTTGAAATGTCCTGGGTATTAACCTTTGAGAGGCGAGCCAAGGTTTTAATTCTCAACTCATCGGCTGACTGCTCGTATGAAACGATCAGGACGGGTACATCGTTTTTCTCAGCAACATTGTCGCCGATTTGTTTGGCGTAGGTGGTCTTCCCACCTGACGGCGAGCCAGCTAAGATTACCAACCCTTGCTGCACGCCGTTTAGGCTTTGGTTCAAATGATTGAAACCTGAATCTATTCCTAAGAATCCTCTATCGCTTTTGCGCGACTCCATGTCCATCATGAAGCTATCGAGTCGCTCGGCTTCGGTTCTTATTTCACCGATCAAGCGCTTCGTTTGCTGGAGATTGAATGCCGCGGCCTGGACCTTAGCCACAGCATCGTCGACGGTCGTTATGTCGGCATGCTCTTCGGCGAGCTCGAGTTCGTCCAGGACATCCTTGATGAAGTTTTTTGCCTGGCGGAAGCGGCCCCGGGTAACGATGCGGCTCATGTAGGTTTCAAGCAGCTTCGCATCTATAGGTTCGGCATGGAAAATGGCGTCCAAATCGCTATCGGCGATATCGATCCCGTTGGTGGTCAACCAATCTTTGACAGTGCTCTGGTCGACACCGTCACCCTGGTCATGCAGTGCTTTCATAGCGCGTAAGATGTCGCAGTAATCGGAACGCTCAAGGTCGCTTTCATCCGGCTCGCCCATAATGCGCCATTTCAGCTCAGACAGGTCACTGTTGATGTGATAGGCAAGCGTCGTCAGGATAGCGGCTTCCCACTCATGCTGATGGTCGGCGATTTCAGCTTCTTTTGCCTCAAAGAGCCTGGCGTCAAAATCCAGTTTTTTATCCATCAATGATTTCCTCGACGATTTTGTCAATATTCGGTAATTTATTATCAATCAAGAATTTTTCTAGGAACTCATCAATCCATGAATAGCGAATCAAAATAGTTCCAGATGGCAGACGAATGTGTTTGAGACCCTGCTTCAACCAATCACGGAAGGTCCGCTCACTAACGCCGGCATATTCTGCTCCGGTTTTGATTTTTGTCCATCCAAGGTTGGTTGACATTGTCATCCCTTCAGAGCCTCCAGCGAAAGAATTAAGCCATGTACAGTGATTGGTCTCTTAATAAAATCGAGAAATCCAACCAGCTCCTCCGAAATAAAAAGGCACCCTGAATTTCCAGGATGCCTTATTATTACATACTAAAATAAGCAATAATATTAAGGATTAAAAAAAATCTTAATCCTCAGAAGGACTGGAGCATCTCCTTCATTTTGTCGATATTGTATTGGACCCTTTTGTATAATTTCGTGTTACCAGTTCCTGCTTTCCCATATGTCTCTTCATAGGCCTTTGCGTTGTCATCCT
>CAZTAS010000210.1:0-2519 GCA_964611635.1 uncultured Thermodesulfobacteriota bacterium | reverse complement strand
TTACCAGTTCCTGCTTTCCCATATGTCTCTTCATAGGCCTTTGCGTTGTCATCCTCCACATCCTCGCTTTTGTATTTCGCAAATAGTTCTGTATAAACGAATGTGTTTGAGACCCTGCTTCAACCAATCACGGAAGGTCCGCTCACTAACGCCGGCATATTCTGCTCCGGTTTTGATTTTTGTCCATCCAAGGTTGGTTGACATTGTCATCCCTTCAGAGCCTCCAGCGAAAGAATTAAGCCATGTACAGTGATTGGTCTCTTAATAAAATCGAGAAATCCAACCAGCTCCTCCGAAATAAAAAGGCACCCTGAATTTCCAGGATGCCTTATTATTACATACTAAAATAAGCAATAATATTAAGGATTAAAAAAAATCTTAATCCTCAGAAGGACTGGAGCATCTCCTTCATTTTGTCGATATTGTATTGGACCCTTTTGTATAATTTCGTGTTACCAGTTCCTGCTTTCCCATATGTCTCTTCATAGGCCTTTGCGTTGTCATCCTTCACATCCTCACTTTTGTATTTCTCAAATAGTTCTGTATATTTTCTTTCCAGGGCATCTTCAGAATCTTGAACACCTTTTTCATACTCTTCCGGCCACAATGTCTTTATGATCTCAGTTGGAGATTTACCTTTTTCGTAAAGATCCCAAATTTCCAGCGAGTCCCTAGTGAAATGAAACCTCTTCTCTTTTGATTTTATATCGCGCACCGCGCGTGCATGTAAAACATACCGCCATACTTGTGCTTCAATATCCTGCCATTTCACTTCTTCTGCGATATTTATTCCTACATAAATAAAATCCCCGTATGTAGGTAGCTCAGGAGGAATAAAAGATTGTGGACCATTCTTTTTGGGGGTGAATTCCGGCCATATTCGAACCACGGCGAGACGATTGTCAAAAATGTTAAAATTTTCAAAGCACTCAGGTCCAGAAATATCAAAGGAATAATGATAAATCGTCCTTAGGCTGAATCGTTTCTTGATTTCCATCGCTTTCTTCGAGGAATCTGCCTCGTCAATGAGCTTTTTGTTCTTAAATGGGTGGGTGTCACAAAACCTTTTATAATCCTGATGTCTCCTGATTAATTCCCATTGAAACCACCAGTATTCTGATAGTCTCTTTTCGTAACTATCCTGTTTCTCCTTCATCTCACACCTCCAGCATTTGAGAGCACCATTGCTCATGCCAATTACTGATTGGATTTAGTTCATGGCTGATGCTTGCCTTTAATGGCCATCCTGGACCATGGCCTCGAGCTATTTTATATCATAAATTCACTAAGTTGTAAATTTTGGAAATCTGTTGTGGATAGACTGCATTCTTCCTGATGACCATGCGACTGATCTTTGATAAGTTGTTAGTCCTCAGAAGCCCAACGTCAGGACATGACTGGAAAGCTATTCACTTTCCAGCTTTCCCCTCCTGCCACGCCAGGCATAAGCGAGTTTCTGATTGTCAGCATCAACAAGACCATGACTGCGATAGGATGGAAGGACGGGAGGATAGCTTTGTGAGCTTCCGCAGAACGCTGGGCTGCCGAGACACATGATTTTTCTTTTGATTTTGCAATAAGAGTCCCATAACATGTTGAATAACCGAGCAGCGCTCTACTTTCAACTGAATGTGGGATAGGTTTGTAATAATGCAAATAAGGCATCAAAAGGAAATATTCCAGGAGTGAGGATTTGCAAGAAATGTATATTAAAGATCCAAGGAATCAAGAAAGCGATCAAAATAAAAGTGGAGAACTGATATGCCCCCAAAAGACTTCAAGTGTGAACAATGTGGGAACTGCTGCTTAAATCTTTATGATGCTTTTGCGACATGTGCAACTGAAGAGGATATCCAACTCTGGAGGAAAGAAGGGAGAGAAGATATATTAGAATGGGTTGATCCCATATCAGTAGGCAGTGGTGAATTTGTATATGATATCTGGATTAGCCCAAAGACTGGAGAGGATGTCGAAAGATGCCCTTGGTTGAGAAAGGTATCTAAGAATAAGTATATTTGTGGAATTCATGATGTTAAACCGAAACATTGTAGAGAATATCCGCGATCAAAGAGGCATGCTGAAGAAACAGGGTGCAAGGGATTTGAAAAATAAATAAAGCAAGGATCAGGCCCAGCGTTTAAACCAGACACAACCTTGGAGGAGGGCGAACTGGAAGCACGGCTACTATTCTGCCGAGACAAGAGCCATGAGGTGGTATTTCATATTATCCGTCAGCCGGTTGCTACAAAAAAGCCGGGCCTCCTTGGTTTAATCTGTCATCCACCCAATTTCAAGCTGCATGATAGAATTGTTGACACATCTTTCAGAATGAAGATAGCATATGCTTATCATTATTTTTCAGATGTTTCGATTATTATCGATTTATAGCAGTAAGCACAAATCAGCTTTAAAAGTCCTCAGTCTGACCAGCAACACAACCTTCGCCGACTGGGGAGGGGTTTCGATTCCACCACTGCGGTGACGGCCATAGCAGACCTACTCGTTCACAACTCGGAGGT
>CAZTAS010000209.1:0-11322 GCA_964611635.1 uncultured Thermodesulfobacteriota bacterium | reverse complement strand
TTTTGGGGAGTATCGCATAATATAATAAGGATGTCAACTATTATATGACATTACCGTTTTGAATCAATAAAACTTACAAACAAGGAGCACAAAAAAATGAAACGAAAAAAGAATACTACAGCCCGAAGCGAAATCAAGTAAAAATTGAATTCACTTATTCATCCACTCACGAGGGACTGCGAAAGTCCCCGCACAAGAACCTTCAAGGACAAGGGTATCTATCCCGGAGACACGCCGTATTTTAAGAATGGGAAATCGTTGGCCGTAGAGGGGGTGAAAAGGATGGGTGATCTCAGCCCATTCCCAGGGCGCGCTGTTATTAGGTGCATTTAGCTTTGATCGTCCCGAGCATTCGGGACAGGGTTGTCCAGATGGCCGTCAAACTTGTCATCGAGCCAATCTTCGAAGCGGATTTCTGTGGCAACTCTTACGGCTTTCGACCGCGGAAGTCGGCCCACGACGCCGTGGATGACGTGGCGTATACCCTGAACAAATGGTATGTCCAGGTCATCGACGCCGACCTGTCCAAGTACTTCGACATCATTCCCCACGCCAAGCTCATGACCATGGTGGCCGAACGCATCAGTGATGGAGCGATACTGCATACGATTAAAGACCGTATCACCTGGCTGACGGGAAGGGCAAGGACGATCATGCCCATGGACTGGCTCGTCAACGAGCTAAACGCCACCGTGCGCGGCTGGGTCGGCTACTTCCATGTGCGCAACTGCAGCAAGGCTCTTGGCCATATGCGGTGGCATCTGGAAGAGCGGTTGTGGACCCACCTGCGCAAGCGCCATAAGGTCAGACATCGCATGGCGGTGTATGTCCGGTTTGGCAACCGAGTCCTGTACGAAAAGTACGGGCTCTACAAAGTGCCGACTACAGCCGGTTGGACGAGGGCGCATGCCCTGCGGTGAAGAACATCGGAAAGCCATGTGCGGCAAAACCGTATTCACGGTTTGATGAGGGAGGGCTGGTCTAGACCGCCACGGCAAGGCTATATAGGCACCGTCAAACGAAAGAGACGGAAACAGATAAGCCGAACCTAAAGCCGCTGAGACCTGCTCTCTACTCTACCCGGAATTGAATAATTGAATTGGGGAATTGGAATTGCGGAATTGAAAGCCCCATTGTGCTTTCTTGTCCCTTTATCGCTTGAAAATCAAACAAATGCGGTATGATAGAATAAAATATCATCACTTGATTCTTTAAATCCGTATAAATTTGATTGCTCCTTACACTCCTTCTATATTTGTAAAGGCAAGTGATTGAACCAATTCACATGATCGCATAATTGTAATCAAACACTTGGGCCTGCCACGCTTATCGTTGATTGGGTTATTCCTAGAATTTCAGAAAATGTCATTTTCCCATTAGCTACTTTCAAAATCTCATCAAATACTCTTTCTCCGGCTTTTTCAATAGAAAGAGCATTTGTAATGATATCGCTTACATCCAGGTCCAGATCATCAGAAATTTTTTTGGAAGTAAAAGGATTCCCCGTCAATTTGATTGTGGGAGTTACAGGGTTGGCAATAGGGTTGCCAATCCCCGTATTAAAGACAATTATTTGTAGCCCTCCCGCAGCCAACCCGGTCATGGATTCACATGCTGGCGCAGGGGTATGCATAAAATAAAATCCTGGTATGCTGGGTGGCTGCTCTCCGTATTCTAGAACGCCTTGTAATGGCTTGCTGCCGGCTTTGAGAACAGCACCCAATGATTTTTCCGCTAAAGTTGTCAGGCCTCCTTTTATATTGTCTGCAGATGGATTGCTTGCACGTATATCGGAGAATCCTGCTCTTTTAGCAAGGGCCTTCATTTGCTTGACACATTTCATCAAGTTGCCGGCAACGTTCCGGTTCACTGCTCTCTTCGCCAAGATGTGCTCAGCTCCTATAATCTCAGGGGTCTCAGATAAGACAACCGTTCCACCTTCATTAAGCAGTCTGTCTGCTGCGTTTCCGACAGCGGGATTCCCTGAAATCCCGCTAGAAAAATCCGAACCTCCGCATTCAACACCTATTGCAAGGTCTGAAAGAGGATGGAGATTTCGTTTCTCTTCTGAGAGCTTTTTTACCATTTTAGCTGCAATACGAACCCCTTGCTCAATACATTTCAGAGTGCTTCCTACTTCTTGAAATGCAATATATTCCACATCTTTTCCTGAAGTTGATATAGATTCTGCCAGAGACATCGCGGATGCTTTGTGTAAACTTATAATGACAACACTTCCTATGTTTGGATTTTTTCCGAGTCCGGATAGAGTTCTAAATCTTATTTCATGGTTTATCCCGGCCTGTTTTCTTCCGAATAGGTCAGAAATCAATGTGGTTCCATGGACATTATCGGCAATTTTCCTTGAAACTGGATTTACATTATCCATGGCCGAGATCACCCCAACATAATTTCGTATGCCCACACTACCATCTTTTCGTTTAAAGCCCAAAAATTCTTGTGTCATAGATCTCTCCCTTTAATAATCGGAAACATTATGCACATGAACATGTTGACCAATGGCAATATCGGTTTTTGCCTTCCCAATAATTTCCCCGTATTTTACAACAGGTTTTCCTTTCTTAATTTCCATCAAAGAAACTTTATGTCCGAGGGGAAGTGGATCTATTATTTTTAAATGTATTTCATTGTTGTTATATCTAACATAAATTTTCTCTCCTGCCTTTAATTCACGAAGACAGACAGCCACATTGTCCTCAGGATTCATTATCATGAGGGCTTTTGAAAATTTTTCACCTTTTTTCACTCCTTTCATCCTTTCTTTAACAAGTTTATCATATTTCATTCAGCTAGTTGATGTTTGAGCGATGCAATCTATTTTGTGCTAGAGCTCGACAAAGAGCCGTTTTCGAGAATTTTCCAAATGAGTTAGAAACATTTCAAGAATAGCTTTTTCATACTTTGACACAATGGCTTCATAGATTTTCTCATGCTCTTTTATTCTAGCATTTTTTATATCCATATCTAAAAGCCCTTGCTTCATAGTTTGCCAGAGAGGTTGGGCAATGGTTTGAATCAAGTAACTTATTGTGTTAATAATGAATACGTTGCGAGTTTTCAGGGCTATACAGAGATGAAACCCACGATCTTCTGAGAAATATGACTTCTCGTCATTATTAAGCACCGCCTTTCGGATTCTATCAAGTCGTAAAGCCAAATCCCTTAGATGTTTGTCAGTTATTATCTTGCTCGCCAAAATCCACTGCACCAGGCTCAAAAGCGATTCGTGCATTCATCAAAGTGAAGTGATTATCACTTTTGTTAAAAACTTCATTAATAACCGTGTTAAAGTAACCCTCATAGCTTGGACTTAAAACAAAAATTCTTTGACTCCGCCTAACTTTTAGAATTCCCAAAATCTGGAGTGCTGCGATCGCCTCTCGTAAAGTGTTCCAACTTAATCCCATTTCCTTCGAGATTTCTCTTTAAGGTGGCAATTTATCGCCCGAGGCTAATTTTCGAGATTTAATAACTTCAAGAAGCACCTCTGCGGCCAGCTGGCTACTTGTCTTGGAATGTCGTATACTCCTTTATTAGTTGAATTATTAAACCAATTTTTTAATCTAATGTCAATAATAATTAATATATTTTTAATATAATAAAATAATCAATTTTATCTTGACAACAATAAATTGATTGATATATTGGCCCTACCAATACTGCAACAAGGAGGAAGATATGAAAGTCGAAAAAATCGAAGTTTTCCCCCTGTTCGTGCCTCTTTCCAGGCCAATTTCCGCACCTATCAGCCTTCCATATGCTGAAAAAATCGAGAATATAGTCTTTGGCGGCTACCGGGCCACCATCGTACGCATCTTTACGGATGAAGGTATCATCGGCATAGGCGAGTGCATGACGCGCTTGTCCCCTCTGGCATTGAAAGCCATCATCGATGAAGTTGCTCCTGCTGTTATTGGTTCGGACCCGATGCAGCCGGAAGCAATCTGGGAGGTTCTTTACGGCGTGATGATGAACAGGGGACACAATCGGGGGTTTTACATAGAGGCTATTAGCGGTATCGACATCGCCTTGTGGGACATCTGCGCCAAAGCTCTGGGGCAGCCTCTCTATATGTTTTTGGGAGGAAGGCAGAGGGAGCGAATATGGTCATATGCTTCATCATTACGTATGCGGGAGAAGAGTGTAGTGCTGGATACAGCGCGGGCATTTCTCGGCAAAGGTTTCAAAGCCATAAAGATAAAGATCGGCAAGGATCCCGAAAATTACTTTCAGGATCTGCGTCTTGTTGAAGACATCCGGGCCGAGGTTGGTGACGATGTGATGCTTATGGCAGACGCCAACTGCGGCTATCATGAAGATATCAAGCTGGCGTTGAGGGTCGGCCGTGCTTTAGAAGATCTGGGCATCTACTGGTTTGAGGAGCCCATCAGCCCTGACAACCTATCGGGATACAGGCATCTTTGCGAAAATCTGAAACTTGCAGTGGCCGCCGGGGAAAGTTCTTTTACCCGCTATGATTTTGCCGCATGGTTTGAACGGAGAGCCCTTGACATTGTTCAGCCGAACCCCAGCAGGGCGGGAGGGATTACGGAAATCCGCAAAATCGCTTCGATGAGTCAGGCTTTCCACATCCCTTATGCCCCACATACAGGAAGTTCCTCAGCGGTTTGCCTGGCCCTCTCACTCCATATAGCCACCGCACTTCCAAATTTTCTTATTTTTGAATACATGCAGTCGGATTGGTCCAAGGATGAACCAAACCCCCTGCGCAGTGAACTTCTTCAGGAACCTTTCGAGTTTTTCGATAATGGGTATTTGGAGGCGCCGTCCCCGGATAGAGCTGGAATCGGTGTGGAGTTGAATGAAGAGGTATTGAAGCATTTCAGCCTCGCCTAGCTTGAGGAAGCGCCTTGGATTTGATTATCACGCACATTTGTAAAGGTTATCATTAAGTAGACCATAGAGCATGTTCACTCTTCAGAGAAACCATGGAAAACTGTATATGATCGCCCATATCATGTGGTTGATCACAGGCTCAGAGTAGTCCCTCTTGATAGACACGGGGCCCAACGACCCGTAAAAAGCTCTGCGGCTCCATAGTAAGGTGCTTGTGCGGAATCCTGAACAGAATCCGGTGGAAGGGGTGATCAATGCTGGCGTTGATCCGAACGATATAGGCATGGTGATTCATACCCACCTCCACTGGGATCATGGTCACGGAACCCATCTGTTTAATAATGCAAAGGTAGTCGTCCAGGAATCTGAAATTTCATATGTCCTTAATCATCTTCACTGCGACCAAGAATTATATGAGCATAATAGTGAAGAAAGACCTCCTTTAATTAAATTTAAAGACCGGATCGTCACCGTGTCCGGGGATGAGGAAATTTTCTCAGGTATCCGGTTGCTTCTAGTGCCCGGTTATTCATCCGGGACCCAAGGAGTGCTCGTCTCAACATGATCCGGGGATTACCTTATCGCGGGAGATACAATCAATCTCTATGAAAATATGTCGGAAGAACCCTTTGTTTCGCCAGGTATCTACACCAAAAGCAGACATTTCATTTGCAATTCAATCCGGACATTTCATTAGCTTACAACATCTGGCCATAAAAGACTTGACGTAACTAAAAGAAAAATATATTAAATTTCTAGTAGGCTTTAAAACATCTTAGAAACATTTGAGGTGTTGGATGCGATAAAAATTCGGCTTTGAGAATATAGAAGTGGGAGAGAAACTGGGCCAAAAGGAAATTCTAATAACAGACGAAATGATCCTGGCCTGCGCCAATGCCATTGAAAGCAACCATTCCTGGTATTTCGAGGATTTTCCCTTAGGAGGCCGAATTGCGCCGCCCACCATTTTCGACAACGATACTCTCAGAATTCTCGATGAGAATTATGAGCGTTTCGGAAGCATCCATGCCAAGCAGGCGTGGGAGTTCAAAAACCCGGCAAGGTTGGGAAAAAAAGCGACGTTCACAGTTAGATTGATCGATAAGTACATCAAACGCGAAAGGAATTACATTGTCATGGAGCTGGTGGCAATGGACGAGGATGGTCTTGAAATCTGCCGAGGAAGGCACACCTCCCTTATGAGCCTGAAAAGAGGAGCAGAAAAATGACAAAAGCCCATAAAGATCTGGAAATCGGCTTTGAAATCGAACCGAAGACTTACAAAATCACTCAGGAAAAGATCAATATCTTTTCTCGCTATATTTTTTATAGAAAGGATACCAGGGACATTCATACCGATGACAAGGTCGCAGGAAAAGCCGGCCTTCCCCGCGCCATCGCTCAAGGCCGGTATCCCATCGGATACCTCTTCGAGTTCATGCTGAATTTTTTCAGAAAAGGGTGGATTCAAGGGGGGAAACTCGACGCGGCTCTGGCAAAATGGATCTATCCGGGAGATGCTAAAACGATTAAAGGGAGAATCAGGGATAAGATTCAGGAAGGCAGTGCCACCAGATTCATTCTTGATGTGTGGCTGGAAAATCAGCAAGGAGAGAATGCCACTGTGGGCATAGCCAGCGGCCTTGTTGATAATGGGTGAAAACATTGATTGAGAGGGACGTTTCATGATTCGAGCCGGGCACATGCTGGACTGGCTGGCAGAACGCTATCCAGATAAGGTTGCCATCAAATTTGAAGGACAGGAAACGACCTTTCGCCAAGTGGACGACAGGGTCAATCGCTTGGCCAACGGGCTAATTGATCTAGGGCTGAAAAAAGGTGATCGCGTTGCTGCTCTTCTTTACAACTCACCGAGGGCCGTTGAGGTTTGATTCGCTCTGATGAAAGCAGGTCTCTGTATGGTGGCTCTCAATGTTCGCCAGACAGAGGAAGAAAACCAAAATCAGTGGAATTCGTTGATGATCTTCCCAAAAATTTTCAAGGAAAGATTCTGAAACGTATTCTGAGAGATAGATGCTGGCAATACCTTTATGGAAGGGTTGGTATGCATACGATGGACGGAATTTCCGTGCATGTTTACAGCCCCGGGAAAAAGGATGGCCGACTGCTTTAAATACCGTAACAAGATCGGCCTGGATAAGGACATCGAGGCACTTAATTATTAAAATACAGCATGGGTGTGTCAAAAACGAGGAGTTTATGCGGTTATTGTATTGCTGAGTAATCATGGAGTGGATTCCTTGCTATAATATTGTGCGACATCACCAATCTCTGAGGTATCTGACACCGGTTGAATATCTCATTTCCTTTGTCAAGCATGAGCCCACAGGATTACGTTCTCAGGCCGAATAGTTTGTCTTGAGAGGGCATTAGACATGCGAACAACCACAATATGGGCGCTAGTAAGATGGTCTACAGTGGGGATTATTCTGTTTCTAATTTTGTTTCCACTCGCCTGGCTCATTGTGGGCAGTTTCAGGCCAAAAGAAGGAAATTTTCTTTCCGCTTATAATACGATATTTTTCCATACACGAATTTATGGCCCATTACTTAATACAATATTAATTTCCACAGCATCCACAATCCTTTCTATCATAATTAGTGTTCCTTTAGCTTGGGTGAACACGAGGACAGACACCCCCTTTCGTGGTCTTTTCAACATTGCGGCTCTGATTCCCTTCATAACTACACCTTTTGTCGGCGCTCTTGCATGGTCTGTGTTGGCGGCTCCGCGGTCTGGAATCCTCAATTCAATGATTGAAGCAGTATTCGGGTTTAAAGAATTCTTTAATATTTATTCTGTGTATGGGGTAATTTTTGTGTTTGCCCTTTATACTTCCCCCTATATTTATCTTATCACGTCAAGCACACTGCGGTCTGTTGATCCTGCTTTGGAAGAATCATCAGAAGTAATGGGAGCCAAGACATGGTATACTTCCATAAAAATTGTATTACCCCTTGTAGCACCAGGAATTTTAGCAGGTGCACTTTTATCCTTCGTTAATGCATGCGAGCAATTTGGCATTCCCGCTGTGCTAGGGCGACCTGCTGACGTTTATATGCTGACAACAACAATATATCGATTGATTAACGAATTTCCTCCTTCTTATGATAAGGCTGCTGTAGTTTCAATGCTATTGTTAACCATAACGGCTATAGCAATAGCGTTTCAAAGATATGTGCTTGGAAAGAAACAGTATGTTACAGTGACAGGAAAAGGGTTCCGACATAAGATTATTAAATTAGGTAAATGGCGATTTTTTACAGCCTTCATATTTAGTGGTTATTTGCTAGCGGCTGTAGTTTTACCTTATTTAGCTTTGCTATTCAGTTCATTGCTACCCGGGGGTATTTTCAATCTTAACAATTTTCGTTTGACCCTTGAAAACTTTTCCTATGTGTGGGGGGAGTATCCGATTTCGATAAATGGCCTTAAAAACAGCATAATGCTTTCTTTTTTAGGCGCGACGATCAGCATTATCCTGGTCTCTATAGCCGCATATGTAGCGATTCGGGGTAAAAAGTGGAAATACGTGATCGAATTTTTAATACTAATTCCTATTGCCATACCTGGAATCGTATTGGCAGTGGGATTATTTTGGGCCTATATCCGTCCTCCCTTTATATTATATGGCACAATATGGATTCTTCTTGTTGCTTATATTACTCGCTTTCTTCCCTTTGGAGAGCGTGCGGCAGCTTCCTCATTGATACAGATCGATGAATCATTAGAAGAATCTTCTGAAGTTTGCGGGGGCTCCTGGTTTTATACATTTCGCAGGATTATTCTACCGATGATCAAGCCTGGGCTTGCTGCAGGATGGATTCTTCTTTTCGTCGCCATGATGCGGGAGCTGGGCTCTTCAATTTTGCTTTATTCATATAATGCAGAGGTCGTCAGCGTCGCTCTATTTGATTTGTGGGAAGGGGGCGAATTTGGGTCTCTTAGTGCTTATGCATTTTCAACCTCGTTCATCACTTTAGGGATTCTTTATGTTTTTCAAAAGATATTAAGAGTGAGTATTACAGAACGATTGTAAGGTGAAAATCATGCCAAACGTTGTTGTTAAGAATGTTTTGAAGTCCTTTGGTACAGTGAAGGCCGTAAACAATGTGAGCTTTGAGGTCGAAGATAAGTCTTTTGTGACACTTTTAGGCCCTAGCGGATGTGGGAAAACCACAATGCTTCGCCTCGTCGCGGGATTGGAAACACCGGATGCAGGGGAGATACACATCGGTTCTGCATTAGTTTGCTCAGGAGAGCGAAAAATCAACATACCCACATCTGAGAGAAACCTGGGTATGGTCTTTCAATCGTATGCTCTTTGGCCTCATATGACCGTTTATGAGAACATTGCGTATCCATTAAGGCTCAGGAATATTAAAGGGCCGGAAATTAAGCAAAAAGTTAAAAACACATTAAATTTAATCCAGTTAGAGGGGATTGAAAAAAGGTATGCTTCTCAATTGAGCGGAGGACAACAACAGAGGGTTGCCCTTGCAAGATCTTTAGTATATGAGCCGGAAGTGCTGCTTCTGGACGAGCCTTTAAGCAATCTGGATGCAAAGCTAAGAAAAGAAATGAGGCTTGAAGTTCGAGAGCTTCAAAAAAGAACACAGATTACAGCAATTTATGTGACCCATGATCAAGCAGAAGCTTTGGTGATTTCAGATAAGATCTGTGTTATGGAAAATGGACAAATTCAGCAAATGGGAACTCCGAGTGAAATATATAAGAAATCAAAGAACCTATTTGTTGCTGATTTTATTGGAGGATCGAACTTCATTACTGGTCGGGTTGTCAGCCATGCATTATCTGAGTCAAAATACTTACAAGTGCAACTTTTAAACGGGAAGACGATTTTTTGCTATGCTGAAAGCCCCGTAAAAGCTGAGGATGTGGTTGTTTGTATTCGACCAGACTTTATCGATATTGAAAACAAGGCTCCACAGGAGAAAGGAAAATACGAGAACTGTTTAGAAGTGAAAGTTTTAACAAAAGCTTATCTTGGCTCAGAGGAAGAATATAAAGTATCTTTAGATATGGAAACCATGCAGGTAAAATGTAAACCAAAAGAATATATTAAACCTGGGGATCGAGCATGGATAGTGTTTGATTCAGATAATTGTATTCCATTGACTGAGTAGGCAAATTAGACGCTTGGAAAGGAGGTGAACATAGATTATAAAAGTAAAATAAAATTATAAGGAGGATGTTACTATGAAAAAGTGTTTTATAATTATTTTTATTTTTGTTGTGTTTGTCTTTTTTGGTCTTCAGACAGCAATTGCTGAATCAAATTTATTGAAGGCAGCTAAAAAAGAAGGAGAGGTCACTTTCTATTCGTCGCTTCCTGTATGGGCAAATGACAAACTGTGCAAGGCTTTTGAGAAGAAATACCACATTAAAGCAGGATTCTATCGGGCCGGATCCCTCAAAGTTTTACAAAAGTTTCTCAATGAGAAGGAAGCGGGAATGGTGAAGGCAGATGTCTTCCATAACCTGTATGCAGCAGGCTTTAAGATGTTTAAGGAAAAGAAATATGCCGTCCAGTATCTCTCTCCAGAAGGGGAGATATATTCAAAGCGTTTTAAAGACCCGGATAGCTACTATTATCCTATTCGACTAGTGGTAATGTGTATGGCCTATAACTCTGATAAAATCTCGGCTGAGGAGGCTCCCAAGACCTGGAAAGATATCATTGATCCCAAATGGAAAAACCTTCTGGTATCAGCAGACTATATGTACGGCGGCTCCCAGCTTGCAACATACAATTTCTGGATGCAAAAGTATGGTATAGATTTTATCCGGAAGCTTGGAGAAAACAACCCAATGATAGTATCAGCTCATGGTAGCGCCTCAAATGTAATGCTTTCCGGGGAAAGACCAGTTGTCATAGAGATGAACGCCTACGATACCTGGTCCAAGGCTCAAAAAGGACTTCCAGCAGTTAATGTGTATCCAGAAGATGGAATACCTTTGGTTCCGGGGTATGCTTGCGTCACGGCTGATGCCCCACACCCAAATGCTGGGAGATTGTTTTTTGACTTTCTGTTGTCAAAGGATGGCCAAACTGTAATGCAGGAGATAGGAGTCTATTCTGCAAGGCCTGACATGCCGCCTGTCCCAAATAAACCACTTCTTACATCGTTAAATCTTGTGGATATTGATTGGCCCTATGTTGAGAAGCATACTCAAGAGATTCAGGCCAAGGTCTCCAAAGCTTTAGGAAGAAAATAAAGATTTTGTCACTTTTTTGGGTGAAAAAGGGGCAAGAGAAGCGTCTTCAATGAACAATCCCGTCTCCCTCCATTGCGCTTTCTTGTCCCTTTATTGCTTGAAAATCAAAGAAATGCGATATGATAGTACGGAAGTTCACCCGTAGAATTTCGAGAAAAGTCTTTTATGACAAAGAGGTGAAT
>CAZTAS010000208.1:0-11423 GCA_964611635.1 uncultured Thermodesulfobacteriota bacterium | reverse complement strand
GCAATTTTTTTGAAAAAATTCACATTTTTTTAATCCTTATATCGGAATTCCAGGGAATTTCTTGAACATGACGGGCCGATTCAGCGCCTCGTCGACATGGTCGCAAACAAAGGCGGCAATCCTGAGTTGATCGATGACGGCGAAAATACGGCCCCATCCAAACGCATCATTGCGGAGATCGCCGAATATGCCGGCAATAAGGCGACATCCGGTCCCCTTGTCGCCGGTAAAATCGGTATGCCGAGGCTACGCGAACGCTGCCGGCATTTCGCGGAATGGATTGATGGACTTGTCAGGCTTGGGAACGAGTAATTCATGATTATAGAGGTGCTGCCATGACCAAAATAGCTGACATCGTTAAGCTAAAAACCGGCTACGCGAACTTTGTTGAATTAAAAAGCGCCTTTGAGGAGGCCCAGGAGAATGCCGACCGTATGGCCATGTACCGTCCCACAAGGGCGCACAGAAGAGCCTTTGAACGCTTGAGTCAGGGTCTCTATCAGCCCAATGACAAGAAATTCTATCTCTTGAGCGGCTCTTACGGAACCGGTAAATCCCACTTGTCCCTTATGTTTGCAAACTTCCTCAGCCGCTCAAGCGGGGACCCGGAGATCAAGGGATTTTATGACAACTACGAAAAACTTGATCCGGAAAAGACAAAGACCCTCAGGAATATCCGGAAGGATGGGCAGTACCTGGTAGCCATCTGCGATTATCACGCAGGGAGGCGCTTTGAGGATGTTGTGCTGAAGGCGATCTTTGAGACCTGCAGCGCCAAGGGACTGGCTGCTGATGTAGAGACGGAATTCGACGAGGCAGAGAGGCTATTGTCAGACTGGGAAGAGAAATCCACTGGTAAGAAAGGGAAGGCGATCCGTGACTTTTACGAAGACTTTGGCAAGGCATTAGAAAAAGTCGCCCCTTCTGTATCCATCCAGCAACTGCGAACCGGGCTGAAAGATTATGATTCCGGGATGCTGGAAATCTTCAGAGATGCCTTCAAAGAGACCATGGGGGGCATGGAGTTTCAGGCCAAAGCAGGAAATCTCATTCCCATTGTCAAGAAGCTCGTGAATAGCAAGGGCTTTAAGGAACGGTTCAAAGGCCTGGCTGTATTCTACGACGAGTTCGGATTCACGCTTGAGAAGGCATCCTATTCAAAGGACGTTCTCCAGGGTTTTATGGAAACCATCTGCAAGAATGAACCCAACGTGCTTTTTGTCGGATGCATCCACAAGGATTTCAAGGCATATGCAGACCGATTCAGCCAGGCGGACGCAGCGGTTATGAGCGCCCGCATCACCCATGTGGATTTGCTGAATGAGGGGATAGAGGAGATCATCGGGGCTATTGTTGAGACAGATAAGGATTCCAGTCTCTGGAAAGCGGAGGTTCAGCCAAAGACCGGTGTCTTTAACATGCTGGTGCCTGTCTGCAAATCCTTGAACCTTTTCCCCTGGATCGAGGATGTGGATCGAATCAGACAGCGTGTGCTTGAGGACATCTATGGTGTTCATCCCATGGCCCTGGCCTGCCTTTTGAGGCTTTCTTCTGAGATAGGATCCGATGCAAGAAGCACATTCACTTTCTTTTCAGGCGATGTAGACATAGCAGAAGGATCCTATCCGATTTTTATAGAGGATGGCGAGATTACCGTGGATGGAGGCAAGCTTAATCTTTACAGAGTGGATAGGCTCTTTACCTTCTTCAAACGAGAGTTGTCCCCAAAGAATCCAGAATTAAGAGATCGCCAGAGGCAGTTGGTCAACGGGTTTGTTGCGAGCCTGGAGACCCTCAGAAAGATGGCACAAAAGGAGCTTTTTGAAGAAATGAGTGACGAGCGCGTGGCCATCCTGAGGACCATCCTCCTGTATCAGCTCTGCCAGATCACCACCAACCTCGATAATATACAGTTTGGATTCTATTGCCTCACCAAATCGGAAAACAAAGAGGTCGAAAGGCACCTGAACCATCTCGTGAAGGCGGGTGCCCTCTTTTTCAGACAACAGTCCAAGACCTACGAACTTGCATTGGGGACAGGCGAGGACCCTTATGATCTCATTGATCGGTATCTGAATGACACCAGCCTTCATCCATCGGACCCGGTTAAGGCATTCCTTGAGACAGCAGGATCACAGAGTGAACTGGAGTTCCTGCAGGCCAGGCAATATAACCTGCACTTCAAAGAGGACAAGCATCTGAAGCGGTATTTTGTCAAGGCCAAGGATTTGGGTGAAGAGCTGTGGGAACGCCTGGAAAAAGAGTGGCAGGAGAGTCTAAACAAAGAAAAAAAGAGCTATGAGGGCATGGCCGTCTATACCCTTTGCGAGGATGAGACCGAGATTCAGTTGGCGAGGAATGCCGTAGAGACCATTGCAAGTGACAGGATAATCGTAGCCGTACCCCAGGTACCCCACCCTTTTCTGGACACGCTGCTCCGGGTGAAGGCCTGCCAGCACTACCTTCCGCCGAACGAGGCCGAAAAGATCAGTGTTCAGACCGAGTCGCGACTCCGCGACCTCCTTGAGAATCCTGAAGACGGCTACCTCCCACAATTACAGCGCATTCTTCAGACTATTCTGAGTGGTGAGACGGCGTGCTGGTACGGCGAAGACAAAAAGGTCGTGGTGGATAGACCGAAGCAACCGCATAAGCCAGGCGATGTGATCTGTGAGGAAAACTACAAGAAGCGGTGTCGAATTAAGCACCCGGATCTCAACTTTGTTCATGACGATAAATGGCGCAAGGGGACCAATACGGCGCTGAAACAGGCAGTGGCCGTTCTTCTTGAAGCAGAGAGAGTCATGGTCGACAACGGGAATCCCGACAACCACGGGCAAAAGCGCTATTTGGAGAAGGTAATGCTCAAGGGAGCCGGAGCCCTTAAAAAAACCGGCGCAGATGGAACCGTCAGCTATTTTCTGTGTGAAAACAATCCAGAAAAGATATCAGACGATTTCCCTGTGCTGAAGACCCTCTGTCAAAGACTTTTTGAGTTGACACCCGGGAACGCGCTTCCGGTAGGCGCTTTTGTGGAAGAGGCAAAGTCGGTCCCTTACGGAGCGGGCGGGAATGCTCTGGTACTCGCGATCGCCCATGTCATCAGGGCCTTCGGGGAACGCCTGAGGATCTACACGGATTCGACCAAGACAGTCGAGCAAGCCATCAGAAACTATGAGGAGATCGTGGAGTTGGTGGCAAACCCGGCCATCAAGACAATTTTCGAGATCCGAGAGATATCCCCATCACAGGCAAAACTCGTGGAGGGTATTGCGAAAGGAGTCCATGCCCCACCATTGAAGCATGGTGAAAAGCGGTCCCTTAAGGAAACTCATGAGATCGTAAGAGAATGGTGGACTGAGTTGAGGCCCGTGGCAAAGGTCATGGAGCTCTATGAGCCGGAAAGACGAAAACGGCTGAAAACCCTCAAGGAGCGTATGGACGCTGCCGGAAATACGGACCGCTTTGAATTCCTGCTGGAAGCTATACCTCAGGTTTACACGGGGGAGCCTGCCGGAGAGGACTTGCAGGAGAAGGAAACGCTGAAGATTGCAGAGTTCTTTGAGAAGGATGTAAAGCTTCTTGAATCAGGCGTTCACCTTGTCCGAACCTCCGTTGCTGAGGCCATCTCTGAAATTTTCGATTCCAAGGGGGACCTGATACATTGCGAAAGTGTTGTAAACAAATGGTACGAAAACCTCAATCCAAACCAGAGGGACCCTTACAAGTGTGACGATGATGATGCCCAGGCCCTCCTTAAGCGTCTTTCGGAAAGCTCCACATCTTTTGAAGAAAAGATCCTGACACGGCTGCCGCAAGATTACGGTTTCGGCAGTGTTTTTGAATGGACTTCCATTCAAACAGAGAACTACGCGGCGAGAATAAGGCAGGCAAAGACCTGTATTGACGAGGCCAAGCCTGAAGTACCGGTACCAAAGATAAAGCCAGGGGCCTATGAGATTCAGACAAATGACAAATTTGACGTTGATATAGCGGAAGGTGCATCAGAGATTATTTATTCGACTACCGTGGAGAACCCCAGAAAGGACGAAAATGCCAAACGCGTTAAGGGCAAGCTTAATCTGGCCGAGCTATTGGGGGACCGTCCCAGCATAAAGGTATACATGTGTTCCCTGGATTCAGACGGAAATGCCAGCGATGTGGTTCAGGTCGAGCTTATCAACAAGGACAAAAAGTATGAGGTGCAGATTGACAAAGGCCTCTTTGCCGAAAAGGGGAGCTTTACATTCCCGGAGGATCTCCATGGGATCTTGGCCGTCATCGCATCACTCTTGAGGTACGGGGTAAAGCGTGGGCTTGTTGACAAGGAAGTTTCGGAAAAGGTTCTAAAGGCTGTCAAGGAGATTACGAATCAGAAAGGGTAACGATGATTGAGGTCCGTCACATCAAGAATTACAATCAGCCTCCTGCCGAAGACTCGGTGATGGTGGAATCTGATGTGGACTACGTGAAGGCCTGCCATGTATTGAGGCAAACCCAATCAGAGATGAAACCCCTAAAGGTATTCGTCAGGCAGAAATATCACTTTGACTGGATAAAAAATTACACCGAACAAACAGGCATCCGATGCACCTTCACCGAAAAGACCCCTCGACTCATCCTGGCTGATGTGTGGAATGTGACCATTCCGGATTGGCTGGATGATGATATTGTTACTGATCAATCCCTTCTGGAACTCCCTGTTGAGAAGGAGCACCCGGCACGGTTTGAAGATAGGATGCTTGCCCATTTTCTAGGGGCAACATTCTACGCTGAACAGTTAGATTCAACAAATCTTTCCAATGTGGTTATGGCACTAAACCGAGCAGAATTAGTGGAGTATTTTGAGAGTTACCCGGTTCTGAGCCGATGTCTTGAAAATCGGATGAAAGGATGGGAGGCAAAGAACAAGAAGGACTGGGTAAAGAAGATCTGCATTGAGCTGTTAGAGAATGCGGAAAGTGTCTGGAAGGAACTGACTCTCTGGCTCCTCCTCGCCGAGTACCCTGAGAAACTTCTGGAATATGTGATGCCGGCTGAGAGGATTCTGCTCGTTAAGTCCGTCCCATTGGATACACTGGACGACTTGCTTCTCCATCCCATTTCAAGAGAGCAAGCTTCAACTCAGATAGAGATGTTTTTCAAGGAAATTACATCTTCAGTCAAATCGAGTACAGATCTTGTTGAGATTCTCAAGCATACCTCAGGCCGTCTGGCCATAGAGTTTCAAATGATCGCAGGTATTTTGTCCCAAAATCAGTTCGATGTGTCGAGGGAAGATATCGCAGGTGTCCAGAGTAAATTCAGGTCCTGTCCCGGCGTCGGCACTGGGAAGTTAGCGGCTCTTGAAAGATTTGTGAGGCCGGAACGGCCGACCCTGCCAAAAGGGGATGAGTCCTGGGAAGCTGATCACTGGAAAAGATGGATTGTTGATGAATACATTCCCTACAGACATTGGCAGACCCTAAATGGGCATTACGATGAAGAGGTGGAAAAAACCGTCCAACTCTTTTCAGACTGGTATTTGGGAGCTTACACAGCAGTCCATTTGGATAATGAAAAGAGCCTGGTGCATCTTCTTGGCAGTTGGGAGAACCGGCTAAAAGAGGATACACTTGCCCTCATTCTTCTTGTAGACTCCGTCCCTGTGACCTATTGGGGATTACTCCAGGAGGCATTGACCAAAGCCGGCTTCCATAGATATGAATTGAGCTACCGGTTCGTTCCATTGCCAACCCACACTGAGAACGTGAAACCTGCATTGCTTAGCAGCTCTTGGCAAAAAAGCAATGGGGTATATGAAAACATCCTTAAAACGAGGGCAAAAAAGGACTGGGACGGCAAGGAGGCGATCTACCTGCCAAACCTCAAGGCACTCTCGAATCTTGTGGCACCCAGTGAAAATTGTGTGGTGCTATTGAATTTTCTTGCCTCGGATGAAGTTCTGCATTCGGATGTGGAGCTGAAAGACTCGACCTTTGAGGAGGAACTCCACCGGCTTTTCGTCCGATTAGCCGATTCTGCCAAAGGGCTTTTCGAAGGTTGGCAGGGTCCGAGCGAAGCATTCAGCGTGTATGTTTTAACGGACCACGGGGCCTCTAAGATATTGGAGGAGGAAAAGAAATCGCTTGATTCCAAAGTTGTGAGCAAGCTCTTTCCGGATGAGAGGTACCGGTTTTCTGCCATGAGCAAGAAAGAAGCAGACAAGATTCCTCAAAACCTCTGGGATCTTGGATATCGTTTCACTCCGCCCTTTTGGGATGAGGATACCGTTTACTTCATCCCGAAAGGACACAACACAGTCAAAATGCAAAGCGCAGAGAAAGGATATGTGCACGGGGGTGCGACACCGGAGGAAGTCCTGGTTCCCGCTGCTATATTTAAGCCCGTAAAACCGGTCTGGAAGACACTTCCTGCAAGATTTATCGACCTTAAGATAGACCGCGAAACCGGAAAGACCTCTTTCTACATTCAGCGAGTCATTTCCATCAAGTTAGAGGTCCAAAATCCGAACCCAGAACCTGTTGAGATTCTACAGGTCGATATCTTGAGTCCGGATACGGATATCAAGTCCTGCATAACACCGCATATAGGGGGCAATCAGTACGGTGTCATACAGATGGATTGCTATTTCAATAGGAGCGCCCTGAAGAGCGAGGAATTGGCCATTCAGTTCACTTATAAAATCGCTGGAGAGGAATATACCAAAGAGTTAAGCCTGAGCGCCGAGTTTAGATCTGCCGTGAGGGGCGGATTCACTCTGAAAGATCTCCAGTAAGGGAAGGAAATCCATGAAATCGTTTGAAGTCAAGGCACGGGATTATTACGGCGAGGTCGTCATCAACAAAGGCTTGATGGCCGAGGCTGGTTTTGGAGCAAGGGCTATTCCTGTCTACGTCGGTGAATGGATCATCAGCCAATTTGTTGAAAAAGACGACCTCACGGAAGAGGGCCGGCAGGAGATTGTAAAAGTCGTGACCAATTACCTGCCTCAGAAAGCGGACAAGAATGTCATCTTAAACCGTCTGAAAGAGCAAGAAGAGGTCAGGATTCTTGACGACCTCAGGGTCAACGTCAACCTGGAGAAAAATACACATGAGCTCAGCATACCGATCCTGGATGTGAACAAAGGTCTCATTCAGAAGGGGATTGTTGATGAAAACCCCATGCTGCTGAAAACGGGGATGTGGGGTATCGGCACGCTGAGATACGTCCCCCCGGACGGGGAGGAAGTGATCAAGGGACAGATTTGGATGGTGGATTTCAAACCATTTCAAACACCCGGGGTGGACCTTGATTATTACAGGGAGTGCAGGAAACACTTTGATCTTGAAGAATGGATCGATCTTTTAGTTTCGAGCTGCCAATTCAACCCCGAGGTCCACACGCTTCCCCAAAAGATGCTGCTTCTAAGCCGAATCATTCCCCTGGTCCAGCCAAGGGTCAATCAAGCCGAGCTGGCACCCAAAGGGACTGGCAAATCCTTTGTCTTTGACAACATCAGCCGGTACGCCGCAGTGATCCCCGGTGGAAAGCTTTCAGCGCCAACGCTGTTTTACAACAGCGCCAGTAAGCAGCTTGGCCTCATCCCTCGTTATGATGTGGTGGTGGTGGATGAGGTGCAAAAGATACATACGGACAGCGCCGGTGAAGCCATGGCCGCCCTGAAAATGTATCTCGAAAGCGGCCGTTACAGAAGGGCTACGGGAGATATGGGAACGGCTGAATCAGGTTTTATCATATTGGGGAATATCACGATTGGGCCGGACAGAAGGCCCCTGTATGAAAGCAATGGAATCTTCAAGGAACTCCCCTCTTCCTTACAGGAATCGGCCTTTGTGGACCGCGTTCACGGGCTTCTGGAAGGATGGTTCATGCCGAGGATTACCAAAAACACCCCTTCAAGAAGTATTGGCTTCAAAGGGGACTTTTTCAGTGAAGTGCTCCATGAACTCAGGAGCGACTTGAGGTTCTCAGACCACGTCTCCCACAGCATGCGTTTGCCTGAGTGCGAGGACATGCGGGATAACAAGGCCATTGCCCGGCTGGCGGAGGGTTTTCTCAAACTTCTCTTCCCTGACCTCAGGGTTAGCGCCGATGAGTTTATCGAATTCTGCGTGAACCCTGCTGTCAGAATGCGCCAACAGATACGAGATGAGCTTGCCAAATTGGATCAGGAATACCGCTGGGTGACAATCAAGAGCGAACTCCCAGATGAATTTCAGCTTTCTCACCCTGACAGAAAGCCTGAGCCGGAGGAAGAGACAGAAGTTGATCCTCTTTGTCCTGAGAGGAAACCCGTTGAAACATCCCTGGATATTGGCGATGGGCAGAAGGGTGTATCCTATGCAAAACTCTTCTCTCCTTATCTTACGGGCGCAAAATCGGTCAAGCTGGTGGATCCTTACATACGCTATGACTATCAAATACATAATTTTGTGAATTTCTGTGAGTGTTTGGTTCCAACCCAAGGCAGTCTCGAATTAGCCCTTGTAACCGGCTCCGATTCAGGCGAGCAGGAGCGCATCCTCTCTTCCAAATTTGACGAGCTGAAAAGCAGCCTTGAGCAGGATCATATTTATTTCAACTACAGCTTTCAAAAAGACCTGCACGACCGTTGGATTGAGACTGACACAGGGTGGCGAATTGTTCTGGGCCGAGGCCTGGACATCTTTCAAAAACCTGAGGGAAAATTCACTTTAGGCTTCGTCGATCAGACGAAACGTCGCTGCAAAGCGACGACGATTATCTTTACGATGGCCCGTTAACACCTCCTGCCTGCAGGAAGACGAACAGGCCAAAATAAAATGATATATTACCCTAATAAATGTACCACTAAAGATCCATGAAACAATCTAAAGTTCATGTTGAATTCAAGAATAATAACCTGTTAATAGGGCTTTCTGGACATGTAAAAGCTGGGACAATTGATCCCATTCTTAACAAATTAAAAGGCTTAGACAAGCAAATAGACTTGATAAAGGCTGACATGATCCTTGATTTATCAGATGTTTATCCAATTAGCTCAGCAGGAGCGGTTTCTCTAGTTTGCCTATGTGCGGCACTTATGATGAAAAAAATCTCAAAGGCGTTAGAATTATCCAATTTTTTCATCGAGCGCCCTTCTGAGGCAGTGCTATCTTATTTGGAAACCATTGGTTTTTTCTCCCAAATGAGCAATAAAGCCAATCTATTGGGGTGCGAGGACCTTGTACGAAAGGAGACTCAGAGAGAAAACTATAGGATAGAAAAACAGAGAAAATCACCACTAAAGAAGGAGCCAGGTAATAATCCGAAGCCAATCCTTCTGCCTATGAAGTCAATTCCTCAACGCGATGGTTCAAAAAAATACAAATACTTTGAAGACCAATGTCAGCATTTTGTTAACCATGTTTATAGTACGTTTGAAAAGCTCTTTGTATCTGAACATTTTGGCTTCGGGGATGCTGATCTGTATGGATTTTGCTCCTCGAATGGCGAATTATTTGTCAATGTTTTCGAACATAGTGGTTCATGGGGATTAGGTGTGATACACGCAAACCCGGCACGGGGCACATCAGTTTCCTTTTATGATATTGGTATAGGAATTAAAGAAAGCATTAATACGTCTCCAAAAGCTAATAAAGAGTTCCAGAGATTTGCATCGGATTATGATGCGATGAAGTGGGCGCTCAAAGAAGGAAACAGCTCCAAGATCCAAGGGAATGGAAGAGGATTAAATGTTGTTGAGGAATTTGTGGTGGAAAGAGATGGATTTATTGAAATAAGGAGCGGAGAGTGTTTGTTAAGAAAAAAACCTGGAGACATTCCTGGAGAGGATAATTGGAGACCTTACAAGGTGCCATGTTTCCCCGGAACACAAATAAATTTCTTTGTTCCTTGCTTAAGTTAACCCAGGAGATGGAAGATGTATCCTATAGAACTTAAGAGGCTCCCCGTCGATATTGTTGATATTTTGAATTCATTAATCGGGCTTGGCCCTTTTAGAGGAAATGAGGTATGCGCCAAGGTAATGAACTTAATAGACACTTCGATAGATCGTACTTTGGTGATAATAGATTTAAGGAGAATAATATGGCTCAATACTGCGTTTTGCCAGCCTGCTTTTGGTCCAATTTTTGAGGGGTTGAAAAATGGACAGTGGCCACGTAAGTATTTGTTATTTAAAATGAATGATTACCATAAGCCAGGCTTTTTCCAGGGAGTACTTAAACACGTCGGTGTGGATGTTCCAAGAAAAGATGCTGAAGCGAAATTCATTCTAAAGGGTATGTATGCAAAATTAATGATCGGTAGTGAAGATTCTATCAGATTTATTGGCGAATTGAACGAAAGTGAACTGACTGTTCTTGATGTGATAAATGACCTTAATGAAGCTGATGCTAATATGATTGTCCAGCGATCAAACCTAGGATTAGAAAGTGTAGTCGATACGCTTCGGTCCCTCATCGGAAAATATTTTATTGTAGAGTACAGTGAAAAAGACGCTCAGGGTTTTAAATATTATTCGTTCAACAATTATCTAAAATCTTAGATCTTAGAAAAGGAGCAAGAGAATGACAGGGTATGGCAGAGAATCAAAAAGCGTTATCAATCCGGTAAAATTAGCTGATAACACCATCTTTGCATTATCTTCGATCGAGAGAGGAATTGAGGTCGATCCCCAAACGCTTAGAGAAGGAATTGATCTTTGTGACTACCTAATAAAGCTACTCGAAGAATCTGAATGCGAAACAGAAAAGAAATCTAAACTAACTTTCCGATCCATTTATGATGATAGAAAAGCCTTGAGAGAAAGTGAGATTGACCTAGATAAGTTAAGAATTCTAAAGGAGTGGATCAGCGATTTATTAAAAGATGCGTCATCACATACTCCTGAAGAAATTAGCCAATTACAAAAAGTTTTGATTGATGCAACGATGACAATGTGGCAGAACCGCACCATTGAATTTCGAGAAAAGAAACTACGAAGGGGGTTTATAATAAGTGGTTAATTACCTAGAAAAGCTTTTTTGTGTTGAGGTCTTAGAGAAGATCTCCAGAATGAGGTGGTTCTTGCTTTCAGAGCCAGATATTTCCTCCCGCAAAGGGAGTGAAGTCACCATTGTATTTTTAAAAGCCATGGACGCAATTGTGGATACTTTGCAGCCCGTCATTTCTCGGCTTTCAGATAATAGGGCTTTGGGAGAATGGGAAAGGATAGCTGCAATAAGGCGGTTGTCTGACATTTTCAGATCTGTGGATAGGTTACACCTCTATTTGCAATTCATATATGGAACATGGGTTAGACCTGAAACATATATTTTCATCAAAAACGTTCTCGAATTCTTACCTAAGGAAAGAAGACCTGAAAAGGTAAATGTTATATCCTACATTCCGCACTTCAGAGAGGGCAAACTTTGGAATTTTGAGCCCTGTGAGGC
>CAZTAS010000207.1:0-11449 GCA_964611635.1 uncultured Thermodesulfobacteriota bacterium | reverse complement strand
GTGCTGTACCACTCAAAAAATGTTACTCTGATTTATACAAGTAAGCACTAGATGTAGACAAATGGGAAAAATAAGTGCTTATGATTACAAAAATTACTTTTTTTATGGGCATGTTTTGGGTTTATTTTGGACGCGAAATAGGCGTATAAAAGTAATCGGAAATAGATCGGAAATAGAGTTTTAGAATTGATTTAAGTATTACATAGAACAAAAAAATATTTATTATTTATTTTATGTCGGAAGTTCACCCCATGGAATTTCGATAAAAGTCTTTTAGGACAGAGAGTTGAATGAGTTTTAGCCTTTGATATGTAGACATGCAATTATTTCGATATATTGTTAAAAAATGCTTAATAAAGAGATGATAATTTAATATAATGTGTGCATTTACATTGCGAGGGCAAAATGGCCATCTAAAAACGGCAAGATCTACGAGTCGATCTACCTGCGCCAATCCTATCGGGAGGGCCGGAAGGTTAAGCAGCGCAACATCGCCAAGCTGGCGCATTGTCCGGCTGAGGTGATCGGTGCCATCGAGCTGGCGCTGAAGAACAAGGGAGATCTGGCGGCCCTGAAATCCCTGAAGAAGGTGGAACTTATTCCATATTCACCCATTGAAATCATTGCATTTTTCAGAAAGTGGAGGCCAAAAAATGCCTTTAACTGTTGAACATGGGTTGTAAAATATTGGGGAAACTCCTGAGATTTTTTTACTTGACATTGAAATTTGAGAGTCATATTAATGAGGCCATAAAAGTTGGGAAATGCTCGATATTGGCTACAAAATACAGTGCATATTCCTCTTAAAGGCCTGGTGTTAAACATTGTGGGTCTTCTTGTAAGTGCCCGCTTGTCTTATTTTCATGAGACCAATCCACTAGAATCCACAGCCGTTCGCATCTGGGAAACCCCGGGCCCTCTTGAGGCAAGTGACTTCAGCGTCATTGGCATGGAAGAAAACGGCAATTCTCATCTACATTTCCATTTAACGGTAACGTCAGGAAAAAAGACAATTTGCGGACATCTGGAGAAGGGAGCAATCGTTCGCTCGGTGCTTTCTCGATCGTATTTCACCATACTGATTGCCTCCATTGTGGGATACCTGTTGAAGCTCATTTGGGATAAAGAAGCTGCCAGGCAATTCCCGGAGCGGTTTCCGCTCGGTGCTCCATGCCACAAGTTGGTGCAGATAGAAAAAAGCTAAAGGAGTAGAATAGTGAAGGTGAACAAAACCAAGCATATGTTGCGTGCCGGAAAGCCGGTGGTCGGGACATTCTGTCTTCTTCCCGACCCAGGTATTGTGGATATTGCTGGAATAGCCGGATTTGACTTTGTCATTATCGACACCGAGCATGCTGGAAAAGATTTCCAAACGATTGAAGCAATGGTGCGTGCAGCGGAAGTCTCACATATGACTCCTATGGTTCGTGTGCGAGAGGCGGACGAGAAAGCCATTTTGCAAATTCTTGAAATAGGCGCCCAGGGAATCGTCGTCCCATACATCAACAGTCCTGGGAAAGCGAGGCTTGCCGTGCAAGCTGCTCGTTATCCTCCAGAGGGCATCCGAGGAACCTGCCGATCAACCCGTGCGGCCTCTTATGGATTACTGATGTCCCGGTTTGATGAGTATATGCGCAAGTGCAACGAAGAGCTATTGCTTGTTGGGCTAATTGAGGACAATAAAGGCGTAGACCAGATAGAAGCCATTCTGGCCCAAGGGCTGGATGTATGTTTTCTGGGAAGGGCTGATCTCAGCAGCTCCCTGGGAGTCTTCGGTCAACTTGATCATCCGGACGTAAACGCTGCAGTTACTCGTGTGCTTTCTGCGGTCAAGCAAAGTGGACGCGTTGCCGGCAATGTCGCCTATTCCGCTGCTGAGGCAAAAAAGTGGGTCGATGAAGGCTATCAATTTATCGTGTATGCTACCGACACGCAAATTTTGATGGATGCTTTAAGCAGAGCAGTAGGACAAATTCGGCAGGCACTCTCTTAGAGACACTTCCTTCAATGAATTGCATACCGAAATATTTTGGATGAGCGAGGGAGAGTAATCTGGAGGCCAACAAATGTCAAAGAAAAAAAGAAAGGTATTAAAAGAGCTTTTAAAAAGTAAAACAATAGTCATGGCACCTGGGGCATATGATGGCTTATCGGCGAGAATAATCGAATCATTAGGATTTGATGTTGTATACATTACAGGGTCTGGCACCGCAGCTTCCAGGTTAGGGATGCCAGACTTAGGTCTATACACCATGTCAGAAATAGTTGATCAAGCTCAAAATATTAATGAAGCGGTCAATATACCAGTAGTGTGCGATGCGGATACAGGTTATGGTGGCGTGCTAAATGTGCATAGGACAGTAAGAAGTTTTGAAAAAGCGGGTATTGCTGGTATACACATTGAAGATCAGGCTACTCCAAAGAAATGTGGTAGGTTGCCAGGAAAAAATTTAGTACCAACAGAAGAAATGGTAAATAAAATAAAGATTGCAACAGATGCCAGAGAAGACGATTATTTTGTTATTATCGCCCGTACGGATGCAGGTCTATCTGAAGGGCTTAATGAAGCTAAGAAAAGACTGAATACCTATTTGGAAGCAGGAGCAGATTTAGTAATGATTGCGGAGTCATACCCGGTAGATGATCTTAAAGAATTATCGCAATCTGTATATAACAAGCTTGTGATCTGCGGTGGACAGCTTGAGTGGGAAGCGGCGAATCTTCCCCTTTCAGTGTATGAAGAATGGGGAATAAAATTGGTTATTTATCCTACACTAGGTATTTACACAGCGGGGAAAGCTCTATTCAATATTTATACAGAACTTAAGAAAAACAAATATATATGCACTTCCAGATTAGCAGATGCGGTGTGGGAATTTGATGAATTTGCTGGATTGATGAATTTGCCATATTGGCTAAGTATGGAGAACAAATATAATTCATTACTATAATGAAGAACGTAAGTGATTTTATCAGGACAGGGAGCCGATGCGCTGATTGCTGGCACCACCAAAGTGGTCTATAACTACAAAGGCACCGTCTTTTGCCACTGCCCCCGGACGGATGAGTGGCGGGAGATGGCCTATGGCAGCTTTGAGAAGGACCGGGGGGCCCTTAAGTACCGCTGTCTGGCCATGGAAGTAGATAATTTTATGTAATTGACTGTCAATTATTTATCAAGAATAATTTCAGCTGTCCGCTTCTCATGGACAGAGTGATTTTCTGCCCATTTTCTAATAATAAATCGATCACAGCCCAAATGCCTCTTGCATCTTTTTATTGACAACAGAACTTTCTCTATGCTATACGAGAATTGGCGAAGACATATAGTCTGAACATTCATATTTCCTGATTAGCAAAAAGCAGCAGCGAACCAGGCGGGTCATGGATCTATGTTCACAACAAAAATAGTCAGAAGCTTTTTCTCTAATTTGGACAGCAATGGACAGTACCAAGAAAGGAGAAGTAAGGTGAAGATAAGAAGATTATACTTGGTAGCGACGGCATTGTGTGTGGTGGTCTTATTAGCCAGTGGCTATGCTGAACCGGCACCAAAGCCTACGGCCAAAGCCGAAGGAACCCTGGTCGCCGCAGTTAGCACGCTTGGCAGTGAGAACTGGTTGGGGGTTTACGAGAACCCAATGACCAATCAGTATTCGGGACCTTGCTATGATTTCCTACTGAAAAGGAATAAGGATGGAAGTGTCGGGCCCAACCTGGCGGAAAAGTGGGAGATGGCACGGGATGCTATGACTTTTACCTTTTGGCTACGCAAAGGTGTGCAGTTCCATGATGGCTGGGGAGAGCTCACGGCTGAGGATGTTAAGTATAGCTTTGAGATAGCGCGCAGCGAAGGTTCACGAAATGACCAGAGTAGGTTGTATAGAACTATGGTTGGCAAGATAGAGATTGTAAATCCCTACCAGATAAAGTTACACATGAAGGTCCCAGACTGGACATTAGCTGTTAAGACCCTTACCGATCAATTGCCTTACCTGCCGATAGCTTCTAAGAAGTATGTAGAAAAGGTTGGTAGAGAAGTGGCCGGAAAGCACCCCATCGGCTCAGGACCGTATAAGTTCATTGAGCATAAGCGGGGAGACTACATAAAGCTTGAAGCCCTAGATAATCACTGGCGGAAAAAACCTGAAATCCAGACATTGATTTTCAAGAAGGTTCCTGAGCCAGCGACCAGGGTAGCTATGCTTAAGGCAGGAGAGGCACAGCTTATACAAATGAAGCACGAATCCATAGAGGATCTAAAAGCCTCTCAAGGCGTAAAAATAAAGTCAATACCGAATGGCGCTTATCCCTTCATTGCCCTTTATGGTCAATATTTACCGGAAAGGGAGGGGTATAACCCCAAGATCCCCTGGGCACAACCAGATTTAGAGAAAGCACTCAAGGTGCGCCGCGCACTCTCTCTGGCAATAAACAGGCAAGAGATAATCGACTACGTCCTGGAGGGCTACGGCTCAATGAAAGATGCCGCAGTTATTTTCTGGTGGCCGGGGCAAGAGGGCTGGAATCCAGACTGGAAAGTAGACCCATATGACCCCGCTAGGGCGAAACAGCTTTTGGCCGAAGCCGGCTTTGCCAACCCCAAAGACCTGCTGGTGACCGTAGACACGGTCAGGCACCCGGCCCGGCCATGGGGAGGAGACATATCCGAGGCCGTGGCCTTGTAGTGGTCCAATCTGGGAATAACGGTCAAAATGCAGCACTCTGAATACGCCACTTTCTGGGCTGGAGCAGTCAACCGAGAAAATGCCGGGCTTATCTGGTGTTACCCGGCCCCATGGTCCTTTCATCCAATCATGGTCTTGCGTGCAGTCTCCCATAGCAAACTGAGGTCTATGATAGTTGGCGAGTACCCTGAGCTGGATAGGTTTCTGGATAAAGTAATGGATGAAGTCGACCCTAAAAAGAGGGCACAGATATCAAGGGAATTGGGAGATTACCTGTATAAGAACATATTTGCTATCCCACTTTTCTATGCAGACATTCTTCTTGGCGCTTCAGATAAACTGGAGTGGGATAGTGTAGGTCCGGCTTCTGGTGGCTACATTGCTGAGGTCGAATATATGAAACTAGCCAAGTAAGCTACCGTTATAGGCATGGCAAGGCTCAATATGACTTGAATGGTAGCTATATCAGATGTTACGTGAAACTGATATAGCTACCATTCTTCTTTTCTTTATGTATGGGAGGTTAGGTGCAGAGATATATTCTGGCACGTGCCTTACAGGCGGTTGGCTGTCTTCTCGCCGTTTCTATTATCGTTTTCATCATTACGAGATTGACCGGAGACCCCACTGTTCTCCTTCTCCCGGTTGACGCTACACAAGAAGACCACATTCGCTTAATCGCCCATCTCGGATTAGATAAGCCTCTCTATGTTCAGTACTTGAAATTTATCAGCCACGCAGTAAGAGGGGACTTCGGCAATTCACTGCTTGTGGAACGTGCTGTTACCGAGATTATGATGTCACGTCTTCCTGCCACTATCCAATTGGGAGCCGTAGCGATACTTATAAGCCTAATAATCGCCCTGCCTCTTGGGGTGTATGCGGCAGTGAAGAAAGACAGCTTCTTCGATTTGGGGGCGAGGATATTCGCCGTGCTCGGCCAGTCCACTCCTCCCTTCATACTGGGACTGATGCTCATCCTGGTTTTCTCAGTCTGGCTCCGGATCCTGCCCGCTGGAGGCCGGGGTGGGCTAACAAACTTACTAATGCCAGCAGTTACACTGGGATACGTCGTGGTGGCTGGCATCATGCGATTGATGCGCTCCAGCATGCTTGACGTTCTGAATAGTGAGTATATAAAGCTGGCCCGAATTAAGGGTTTGTCCGAAGGAGCCGTTATCTGGAAGCACGCCTTCAAGAATGCACTTCTCCCTGTGCTCACCTTCTCTATAATCGTGTTTGTTTATGTGCTGACCAGTGCGGTAGTTACCGAGACTGTCTTTGCCTGGCCGGGCATAGGGCGGCTAGCCATCGAATCAGTGATCGCACGGGACTTCCCCGTAGTTCAGGGAGTGGTGCTTTTTATGGCCGCACTGTTCATAACAGCCAATTTCTTGGTGGATATACTTTACGCCTATCTCAATCCTAAGATTAAGTACGGTAAATAAGATGAAAGCCCAGGCGCAAAAACTGACGAAGCGCTGGCGCATAACAGCTTTTTGGCTCTGCAGAACACCCGTTATTCCCATTTTTATCCTGGTAACTCTGGGCATCATTGCTATTTTTGCGCCATATATTGCTCCTCACCCACCGGAGTTGGGCAAATTGTCGTATAGACTATTGCCACCAGCCTGGATTCAGGGTGGTAAAGCCAGCCACTTCCTGGGAACGGACCACCTTGGCCGAGACATCCTGAGTCGGCTTATCTACGGCGCCAGGATTTCCCTCACTATTTCTCTGTTAGCCGTTTTTTTTGCCGGTACTGTGGGCACTATCATCGGTCTATTCTCGGGCTACTTCGGCGGTTTCATTGATAATCTTCTCATGAGGTTGACCGATATAGGATTATCACTGCCAATGCTCCTCGTGGCCCTCGTTCTGGTGGCGGTTCTCGGGCCAAGTTACACCAACGTCATCCTGGTTATCGTCCTGCTGCTCTGGCCTCGCTATGCACGGCAGGTTCGCGGGGAGACCCTGAGCATCAGGGAGAGAGAATTCATAGACCTGGCCAGAGTGGCTGGATGCTCTGATATCCGTATAATTTTACGGCATATTTTCCCCAATGTTGTGCCTACCCTTCTGGTGTTGGCCACCCTTCAGGTTGGTTATGTTATCATTATGGAATCCACCTTGAGCTTCCTCGGGGTGGGGATTCCACCGCCCACACCCTCGTGGGGATTAATGGCATCCGATGGCCGGGGAGTCATCAGCACGGCTTGGTGGGTATTCTTGTTTCCAGGGCTGGCTATTCTACTAACTGTTTTAGCCAGCAATCTTTTGGGGGATTGGGTTCGAGACAAGCTCGACCCCAAGTTGAGGCAGGTCTAAATAGAGATGAAGAGTGATGATATTCTTCTGCAAGTAGAAGACCTCAAGACTTATTTTTTCACCCGACGTGGGGTAGCCAAGGCAGTGGACGGGGTCAGCTTCTTTATCAGGAAGGGCGAGACAATGGGTCTTGTCGGGGAATCCGGATGTGGCAAGACCGTCACCTCCCTTTCCATACTCAGACTCGTTCCTGAGCCGGCGGGAAGGATTGTGGGAGGCAGAATCCTGTTTGAGGGTGAAGACCTCTTAAAAAAGAGTCAGGCTGAGATGAGGAAAATCCGGGGGAAAAAAATATCCATGATTCTTCAGGACCCCCTGACCTCCCTCAATCCAGCTTTTACCATTGGCGCCCAAGTTGGCGAGGTCATCAGCCTTCATCAGCACTTTAAGGACAGTGCACTATGGGAAAAAGTCATTGAGTCCCTCCGATTAGTCAGAATTCCAGATGCGGAGACAAGAATGAGGGATTATCCTCACCAGATGAGTGGCGGCATGAGGCAGAGGGTGACCGGAGCTATAGCTTTATCCTGCCAGCCCTCTCTGCTCATTGCCGATGAGCCCACCACCTCCCTCGATGTTACTATTCAGGCACAGTATCTTAAGCTACTCAAAGAGCTTCAAGTCCAAACCCGGGTCAGCTTGTTATTCGTTACTCACGATTTCGGCATAGTGGCTAAAATGTGCGACAAGGTAGCAGTCATGTATGCCGGAAGGACAGTGGAGAAAGCCGAGACGAGAGAGCTCTTCAACAACCCCCGACATCCCTACACAAAGGCCCTCCTCAACTGCTTGCCCAAGATGGAAGCAACAGGACTAAGGCTGGCCAATATTGTCGGCCAGCCTCCTGATGTGGCTGACCTTCCCCCGGGATGCAGTTTTACACCACGATGTTCAAAAATGAACGATAAATGCAATCAAGACTACCCGCCGGAGATTGACGTAGGACGAAACCACTATGTACGGTGCTGGTATGAACACTGAAACCAGAGCGGAAAGCCTGATCGAAGTCAGGGGGCTGAAAAAATATTTCCCTGTCACTAAGGGCCGGGTTTTTGAGAAGATAAGGGGGTGGATAAGGGCTGTCGATGGTGTAAATTTCGCTATCTACGATGGGGAGACTTTTGGACTTGTCGGAGAATCCGGCTGCGGTAAGACAACGACCAGCCGCATGATTCTATTTTTGGAGAAGCCTACCGCTGGGACCGTTCTTTTCAAAGGCAAAGACATCAGCTCACTGGAAGGAAGTAATTTCAAAATCTACCGGCGGTCAGTGCAGGCTATTTTTCAGGACCCGACCAGCAGCCTCAACCCACGCCAGCAAGTAGAAGAGATTGTCAGCGAGCCGATGATAGCTATGGCCCATCCTCAAAGGCACGTTGTCAAAGAAAGAGTTGCGGAAGTCCTTGAACAGGTTGGGTTACCCCGAGCCAGCGCCTCTTTATATCCCCATGAGTTCAGCGGCGGACAGAGGCAGAGAATTGCCATCGCCAGAGCTTTAGCACCTTGGCCGAAATGCATTGTTCTTGATGAACCTGTCTCCGCCCTCGATGTCTCCATCCGGGCTCAAACCTTGAATCTTCTCAAGGACCTTCAGAATCACTTTCAGCTCGCTTATCTCATGATTGCTCATGACCTGGCGGCAGTCAAATATATAAGCACCAGAGTCGGTGTCATGTATCTGGGTAAACTCGTTGAGACCGCTGATAGCGAGAAGTTATACTCCAAGCCACTTCACCCTTATACACAGGCCCTCTTTTCCGCTGCCCTCCCCTCTCACCCCGATGCTCAGCGAAAGGAAATCGTGCTTCCGGGCGAGGTCCCCAGCCCTCTGAACCCTCCCGCTGGCTGCCGGTTCCACCCACGCTGCCAGTATGCCAGACCACTTTGCTCTGAGGCGGAGCCTCAATTAACAGAGGTAACCTGCGGCCACCAGGTTGCCTGCTATTTGCATACAGGTCCGTAAAAATTAAGTTGAGACAATGACAACTGAAAGCCGCTGAAGTTGATGAACTTTAACGATAACAAGAGGGGGACAACAAAAATGGAAAAATGGATTAACACGGTCGAGGTTCTTTTGACTGACCCTTCACGGGAGAAAGAGTTTAATGATTTCTACAATAACATGCACCTGCCCGATGTTCTGAAAACCCCTGGGTTCATGGCCGCCAGACGATTCGTTATTAAAGAACCTCGCAATGGACGAGGCAAGTACTTTTCAATATACGAGATAGAGACGGATAACATTGATGAGACGATGGCAATTAGGCGGGAGCTGCGGGAGAAAGAAAGAGAAAAAGGGCGCGCCATGGCTCAGGTAGTTCCCGGTGCTTATATAAATATTTGGCCAGACCTTCTCTTCAAACAAATTGCCGAACGAAGCAGCGGCAAATCTTTCGAGACGGGTAACTGGATAAACACCACCGAAACAGTCTGCACTAATCCCTCGCGGGAGAAAGAGTATAATCACTTTTTCGACAACTTTCATCTGCCTGATGTTTTGAGTGCCCCAGGATTTGTCTCGGCGAGACGATATGCTGTTAAAGAACTTCGCAATGGGCGAGGAAAATATTTTGCAGTTTACGAAATCGAAACCGACGACATTGATAAGAGTATGACATTGAGACGTGAGTGGCGGGAGAAGGAAAAGGCACAGGGGCGGGCTATGGTTCAGCTTGTTCCCAATACTTACCTGCCGATATGGCAGGATGTTCTTTTCAAGCAAATATATGAAATCAGAAGATAGCAACTTGCCAAAGGAGAGATCAGAATGGAATTGGGAAAACTTAAGCAAGCAATTCAGAAGGAGGCAGACGCTCAAGGCCAGGAGTTAATCGATTTGAGCCTTAGGATTCATGCTAACCCTGAGCTTGGTTATGAAGAAGTGAAGGCTTCTGGTTGGCTGACCGAGTATCTGGAGAAAAATGGTTTCAAGATAGAAAGAAACATTTCCGGCTTGCCTACAGCGTTCCGAGCAACCTATGGCATAGGTAAGCCTGTCATCGCCATGGTGGCTGAATATGATGCCCTGCCCGACGTTGGTCACGGCTGTGGCCATAACATTATTGGCGTCGCAGCCACGGGGGCAGCCGTAGCTGCTAAACTCGCTGCTGACAAGGTCGGAGGCACAATTCTGGTTATGGGATGCCCCGCCGAGGAGAAGCTGGGCGGTAAAGTGATTATGGTGGACAAAGGTGCTTTTGATGGGGTCGACGTGGCGATGATGATACATCCTAGAGGACAAATTGCCCCGGTGGGGATGCGATCACTGGCCATGATTAACCTTGAGGTGGAATTCTGGGGCAAATCATCCCACGCTGCCGCTGCTCCCTGGGATGGCATCAATGCCCTGGATGCTCTCATCCTGGCTTTCAGTAATATTAATGCCCTTCGATTTCGCATGAAAGACAGAAATCGTATCTCCGGTATTATCACCGATGGTGGCAAATTCCCCAATGTTGTGCCTGAACATGCTGCCGGGACCTTCATGATACGTTCTCCCGACAACGCTGGCCTCGACGACCTATGCGAAAAAGTGCTGAACTGCTTTAAGGCAGCCGCCCTGGCCACAGGAACTCGAATGGACTACCGCTTAGGGTTAAAAGTTTCTACCTTACGCAATGACCCTGGCCTCATTCAGCTCTGGAGCGCTAACATGCAAGCTCTGGGCCACAAGGTTGTCGAGATTGAAGACCATCCCGGAGGCAGTACCGATATGGGTAATGTCAGCTGGGTTGTACCCAGCATCCACCCGTTCATAGCCATATCCTCGGAAGTGTTACCCGGGCACACAATTGAGCGTGCTGCCGCTTCCTGCTCAGATGAGGGAATGAAGGCGATGATAGATGCTGCCAAGGCTCTGGCTATGACTGCAGCCGACGTAATCAGCCAGCCTGAAGTCTTAACCAGCATCAAGGAGGAATTTAAGAATCCAAAACAGACTTAGTGCCTGGTATGAAGAGATACCAATTTCTGGGACTGCTGTTTACAACGTGTCAGATTTTTTAGCCCACAAAATGCCTTGAATAGCTTAATCTCAGCCTCCAACTGAAAAGGCGCGTCGTGCTCAAGCAAACTCGCATTCTATTGAGAAACACAGGGGCTGTGTTGGCAGTTATTGATGTGTCAGCAGTTAGCAAACGCGATGCATCTTCGCATGAAATCCAAGCGATGACGTCCCTCCAACAAGCAGAACTGCAGTCATTGTTTTGTGCATCTCTCGCCACGAGCATACAAGTTCTGAGCCAGACAAGCAGGTGGTGTAAATTCTTTTTGTGTGAAATTGGAAAGGGGGTGAGAAAACTAGGCGCAACTCCTTCAAACTAGTTTTGATTTCCAGCCTGAGGTGAAAATGTGGTAATGTAATAATATCATCGACAACAAACTGGATATCCAAGTAGTTGATCCATTGACCAAGGTTGTTCTGTAATCTTAGC
>CAZTAS010000206.1:0-11518 GCA_964611635.1 uncultured Thermodesulfobacteriota bacterium | reverse complement strand
GGGAATGGGAGAAAAACCCTCGCCTTTAGGCGAAGACTTTAGTATGCTTGCGGTACCGTATTACACTGATGCAGCCATAGCATTCACGATACCGCAAGCCAATATTTTAAAGGCATTCCTTGTAAAGCTTTCGCCTTTAGGCGATAGTAGTTTACTTAAATCTTATTTTGCAAAAAATCAGCTTTTGTCAATATTTTCTTAAATTTAATTGACAAGAAATGGTTTTTTTGGTATAAATTTTGGTATAAATTAATTGGTAATCCTTGCAATAATATAAAAAGAATGTTCTGTGAGGATATGAAATGACTGATGGGAATTCCATAATTAACATTGGAGACATTTCGAAACCGGCAACGGTTTTGATTGAAAAGATATCGGAAGCAGTTGGCGGATACTTCAAACCTTATCAGATTAGGCGAGTTGCTAAAGCTGAGGCTGAAGCCGAGATCATCAAAGCCCAGGCGCATATTGAAGTAACTGATCTTCAACGTCGATCACTTATCCGCTTTGTCGCAGAAGAAGCGAAGAAGCAGGATAACATCGAACAAATCACTCAGAAGGCTATTCCACAACTGGAAGATTCGTCTGCCCCTCAAAATATGGAGGATGACTGGATAACCAACTTTTTCGACAAGTGCCGGATTGTATCAGATGAAGAAATGCAATCATTGTGGGCCAAGGTTCTTGCAGGTGAAGCGAACTCTCCAGGCACATACTCGAAGCGAACTGTTAACTTCCTTGGTTCACTCGATAAAATAGAAGCACACCTTTTCACTATGCTTTGTGGATTTGCGTGGTTTCTTGAAGATGTGATACCCTTGATCTACGACGTACAAGCATCGATTTACAATGACCAAGGGATCAACTTCTCGTCATTGACACATCTGGATGATATTGGTCTTGTGAGCTTCAACTCTATTTCAGGTTTTAAGAGAGTGGCATTCAGAAAAAATGCTATTATCCATTATTACGGAAGCCCGTTGATTATTGAATTCAAAAACACAGAGAATAACGAATTGGGCACTGGCAAGGTTCTTTTGACCAAGACTGGTAAGCAACTATCCACAATATGCGGCTCCAAGCCGGTAGATGGGTTTCAAGATTACGTGATAGAAATATGGGTGAAGCAGGGACTGGCCATTGCTTCGCCATATCCAAGGCCAAAGTAGAAGGGTGTGCTATGCCCACCATCAATGATCCGTTAATTAACAGAAAGTGCGGTGGGCATAGCCCAACCTAATCCTGCGAAGGCAGAAACCGTGGCGAAAGGCGAGGCAAAAGTAATAATAGGCATGCTGTCCCCGGAATTGCCGGAATTGCTACTGATGAAATTTCAATTGCTTGTAAAGAGAGGGGTCTTAGTAAACTGGTTTGGTGGATTTCAGAGTCGTGGAAGTTAAAAACACCAATCTTATATTTTCCTTTGCTATTTTATTTGGGGCTATTGATGCTGGCAGTTTCAATGTTATTATCCTCTATTTAATGATAGTCTAACGCCTAACTTCTAGCTCAACAATGACGCATGATTAATAGTGCGCATGTTAGCTCGAATGTTAAGTTGATGACTGCACAATGATAACAAGATATCACGCTTTTCTCGATGAGAGCGGTCAAAGGCGATATGGACGCGGTACGGACCGTTATTTTGTAGTGGCAGGGGCAATATCACATAGTAAAAAATATAAGGGCTATTCGTATGAACTAAAAGGGATAAAGCGTGCCTTCTTTGGAGAACCAGGTGTAGAAATTAAGTCCCATTGGTTGCGTCGCCCCGAAAAGCGAAAGGCGAAATACCTTGATGTTTATGGTATTTCAGACAAGATGTTAGATGAATTTGTTGAAGCAATTTACAATTGGCTTTTGGCTACAGACCTAGTTGTAATAGCAGGTGTGATAGATAAAGAACAGATGGTCGAACAGTATGTGAACCCTCACAATCCAAGCTCCTTAGGCTACCAAGTATTCCTTCAACGTTATCAAAAGTTTCTAGCTCCTAGACACTCACAAGGTGCTATTACTTTCGATAAGGTTTCAGGTACTACTTTAAAGGGAAGGCAGTGGCAGGATCTCTTAGATAAACACCACTGCAGACTAAAGGTTAAGGGCTGTCAATATACAAATACGAGTTTTCCTAATATAGGGGATTCACTTGCCTTCTCTAATTCGGCAACTGAGCCATTGCTTCAGATTGCAGACCTTGCAGCGTACAATACATTCAGGCAATCCCGTGACTTCGGCCATATTTGGGATGATCCTTCAAGCAAGGAGTTGCCAGTTTATCAGTATTTTGATTTAATGTTACCTCGTTTTTATCAGGATCATAATGGCGTTTTTGCAGGATTTGGGGTGGCCAAAATGCCTTTACGGTCCAAGCATAGATGGATGGTCTTACAACAAAAGGACTGATAGATATTTCAACCTATCCACCTCTTGAACTCGGACGCGATAAACCGCACCGCTTAATTCGAACGTTAAGTTGCCACTTCTCATGACATATGATGTGAATACATGTCTGTAGTAGTCGTAATAGTTGGCCTTTTCATCCTCGGAATAAGCATCGCTATACTAATATCACCAGCGAAGCTCAAAAGAGTCCTGCACATATTTCTTCAGAAGCAATGGTGGCGCTTCGCAGCGGTAATAAGAATCCTGGTTGGGATATTGTTTGTGGTGGCGGCTTCAGAAACCCGTGCTCCATCTCTTGTGCTGGCGTTCGGCATCATGTTCATTTTGGCGGGTGCTGCAATACCGCTAATGGGATCTGCCCGAATCGAGAGGTTGGTTAATTGGTGGTTGGAGAGGTCGGACGTAATTCTTCGGCTGTGGGCTCTTGTGGCGGCTGCCTTTGGAGCGGTAGTTTTGTGGTGCGGCCTTTAGGGAGGAAGTTTATATTCAAAGCCTAACATTTCGCTGGGGAGGAACGCGCGAATTAATCGCGCACCCCTCAGCTCGGGCGTTAGGGATCATAAGAAAGTGATCTTTATAGGTCCTATAGAGAGTTTTTTTAAGTCACCAAGCGAGTCTCCTTCTGACCAAGGCGACGGAATCTTGTTTCATCTAAGACGTGATCTTGAGAAGCTTTACGGCATAGAGGATGACTTCACCGGCGACGCATCGGCTCACGCAATGTTGGCAATGATGGGTATGCTTGCAGGAGTCGATTACTTGTCCAAAGTTTACTCTTCACAAAAAGGTTCCAGGCAAAGGTTTGTCGAAACAGTAAAAGACCTGTGTGCATTGGATATAGATAACGCCGAAGCACTTTATCAGTTTCGGTGTGCTCTCGTGCACTCCGTAAGTCTCTCAACGGTTAGTAGCAGTTATAGATGTGGGACCAAATTTACGTTTGAGATCACAAACCAAGCTAGCAGTCCCTTGATTGAGAAGTTATCTGACGATGGCAAGGAAGCAGCATATAGAATTAACTTCTGGGAATTAAAGCGCAGTTTCAGCAATGTAATTGATATACTCTTAGCTATTTGCATGGACATCAATCATCCGAAAAACAATCACGCGGTAACCATGGTTGGCCAACTCCATTCGGAGAAGATTTTAAAGAAATGATAATCCCTAACCCCTCGCGGCAGAGGACATGGAACCAGCTGCGCGGCTTCCACGCCGCTGAGCTTGGCCATTAGTTAGGTGGCTTGAAGGAGGCAAAAGGACTATAATGATCATCGTACTTCACCAGCAGTAGGAGGTAGAGATGGCAGAGATATCCCTCGATGAAGGGCGCATCAAGGAGCTATTCAAAGAGGCTGTACTTGAGGTTCTTCAGGAGCGAAGAGACCTCATCTATGATGTTATGGCCGAAGCCATAGAGGATTTTGCCCTCGCAAAAGCCATAGAGGAAGGTGAGTCAAGCGAATCGGTAACAAGAGAAGAAGTTTTCCGGACGCTGTAAGGTGCCACTTGAAACTAGATTTTAAAAGTAGCTTCCTCAGAGATCTGAAGCAGATAAAGGACTCGGCTTTAAAAAATCGAGTGAGGGAAATTATCGGATCTGTTGAGCAGGCTCAAAGTCTTCAGCAGATAGGCAACCTTAAAAAGCTCAGATATGGCGGGTGGCCCAGACAATTTATTGTCTGGGTCGCGAAGCGACAGGAAGACTTACCCGGCACCACGTTTGCCGCCCACATAAAAGCGCGCAGAACTATAAAGCCAATCGCACGGGGAGGCCACTTGGAAATGAGGATTTCATTGATCGTTTGGAGACAGACACCGGCCGGGTGCTGCGAAGGCTGAAACCGGGGCGAAAGAAAGAATAGGTATGCTGTTTCCGGAATTACCAAAGGCCCGGACAATGCAGCCACCCTCTACTTTAAGGATAAAAAGTCCGGTCGCCTGCACGACGCGTTCAAACCCCTAGCTCACACGGCCATGGCTGAAGCTGGAGTAAATCGATCCTATCAAGAGCCGGACGCCAAACTTTGCAGTATTCCCTTTGCCGGAAACTTGAGCCTCGATCTGGATGATTATGTGACTGCCGGAGCCCTCGAGGGCCTTTTTGTTATGCTTGCTGAGGATTCTCAGAGAGGTCTTCGGAAAAAGGTAAATGAGAGGAGAGGAAAATGTTTGAAGAATTCAAGAAATTTGCTTTGCGAGGCAATGTGGTGGATATGGCTGTCGGGATCATCATGGGGGCAGCCTTTGGTGTCATCGTGAAATCATTGGTCTCCGATGTCATCATGCCGCCCATTGGTCTTTTGATTGGAAATACTGATTTTTCAAATCTTTTCGTAATCCTGAAATCGGGGACGACTGCTGGACCTTATGGCTCCCTTGCTGAGGCGCATAAGGCCGGTGCCGTGACTATCAGTTACGGGCTATTCCTCAATACGATCATTAGCTTTATCATCATATCCATCTCAGTGTTTTTTCTCATCCGCGGCATCAACAAACTTAAACGGCGAGAGGAAGCCCCTCCTTCCGAGCCCACAAAGAAGGATTGCCCCTATTGTTTTTCATCGATAGCTATCAAGGCAACGCGGTGTGCCTATTGTACTTCTGAACTGAAGGCATAAAATCAGCTTTAGAGAGAAACTTTGTTTGACATGTGGCATATTCATCTGAGACTGAAAATCAGTTCGCCGTAATCGAGCATAAGCAAATTCCTTCTGAAGGGGCGCATACAAATGCCCTCAGAAGGTGGTGAATCGAAGCCTCCAAGGGTCATCTCCTTAAGGGTCTTGCATTCTTGATGGGTTTCAAGTGCTATTGGGCATGAGTACTTTTCTCACCCAGGGGGTGCTCGGATTTTAGCTTTAGTGATAGAAGCTCGCAAAGGAGGTGTAAGCAGAGTCGAAGGCAGGCGCATTAAGCAAGCACCCTATTTGCTGCTGGCACTCACTAAACTCGGCGTTCGGTTTTCCTGCACCGGGCTCTCGGACGGGTTTCACGTCCAGGCATTCACTTATTAGGGACATCATACTTATTTCTTTAGTTTGAGTGGTGTATGTTTTAGAGTTTGGGCATGGCAAGGATGGCAAGGGCGGTGGCCCCAGGCATTCCGCATCACATCATCCACCGGGGGAATCGTTGCCAGGCGACTTTCTTCTGTGAGGAGGACTATTGTGCTTATCTGGAGATCATGGCCCAGTGGTGGTGCGGGCGCTGCAGTGTGGAGATCTGGGCCTACTGCCTGATGCCCAACCATGTGTATCTCATTGGTGTTCCCGAGTCTGAGGAGGCTCTCAGGCTTGCCATCGGGGAGGCGCATCGGCGCTACACCCGGCGTATCAACTTTCGGGAGGGTTGGTGCGGGCATTTGTGGCAGGGGCGATTCGCCTCATTTGGGATGGACGAGCGGTATCCTCTTGCGGCTGTGAGGCATGTGGAGTTGAACCATGTGCGAGCGGGTCTGGCGGCGAGTCCGGAAGCGTATCTATGGAGCGGCGCGGCGGCGCACATGGAGGGTCGGGACGACGTCATGGTGAGGGTATCCCCTCTTCTGGAGATGGTGGGAGATTGGGGGGAATCCCTTTCCCAGGAGGTCGCCCAGGAGGACGTGAGGCTCCTTCGGTCCCACAAGCGCGGGTGGCCCAGAAAATTTATTGTCTGGGTCGCGAAGCGACAGGAGGACTTAACCGGAACCACGGTGCCGATGCCCTACATGTTTTCGTCATAAAGGTATCAATGACGGCGACTATTGGACTCAGCACCAGCAAGAGGTGGCGTCAGTGCATCAGCCCTGTCGGTATCCCCACCGATTTGCCCCCCACATAAAAGCGCGCAGAACTATAAAGCCAATCGCACGGGGAGAACACTTGGAGATGAGGGTTTCATTGATCGTTTGGAGACAGCCACTGGCCGGGTGCTGCGAAGGCTAAAACCGGGGCGAAAGGCAAGGAAAAAGCAAGCATAAGTATGCTGTTTCCAGAATTACGGTCCCAGGAATTACGGAATTAGCGGAATTAGGAATTAAGTTACCGGAATTAGTCCGGAATTAGGAATTTTCCAATTCTGCCGGGTTACCAGAAATGTGATCGGACACCCTCAAATCGTTCCTAATCTTAATAGAGGTGTGATTCTCGGAAATCTCGATCAATTTGTCGCTTACATTGAACGTATTTACGGCCTAATGATACATTTCAAAGAAAATACCGTTGTTGTGTAATCAAAGTCTGCGGACAACCCACTAAGCGCATGAGCAAAAAACTCAAAAAGGTCACGATTTACACTGATGGCGCTTGTATCGGGAATCCAGGCCCCGGTGGATACGGCGTTGTTCTGCTGTATGGAAATCATAGAAAAGAGATATCCGGTGGTTTCCGACATACAACCAATAATCGCATGGAAATCATGGCCGCAATCGCCGGGCTAGGTGCTCTCAAGACCAAATGCGCTATGACTCTCTATACTGACTCCCAATATCTAGCCGATGCACTCATGAAGGGGTGGGCAAAAAGATGGCGTGCCAATGGTTGGAAACGAAACAACAAAGAGAAAGCTCTAAATTCTGACCTGTGGGAACAACTGCTGAATTTATGTGAACAACACGTAGTGGAGTTTGTCTGGGTGCGTGGCCACGCTGGTGATCCTGAGAATGAACTCTGCGATAGATTATCCAGGCAAGCGGCTCAAGGGAAAGACTTGCCTGCCGACGTTGGATTTGAGACTCATTTTGAGAGCGAATACCTGGTTTAACAAGGCCATGCCTGACAACTCGCTGGAGCCATCCGGGCATCCGCTACTGCTTCGGCACAGCGGCTCATCTCGATACCATTATACTATACTCACTTTCAACCAATAATTCTTACTTGATTCGGCTTGATTAAGCTGCAGCTTTGTGGGTCGAAGCGTCAAGCTTCCTGAAAGCGAGATTCTTAATTTTCTCTGCTAATTGATCGATTTTAAATAATAAATTGATAAAGGGCCTCAGGCCTTTATTCATTTTATGGATATATAGTTCATAGTTCAGGTGGTTATTACCCGTCTGATCTAAGGTTTTGATATGCTTTTCTTCAACCTTTTGGAAAGCCCGGATTGGCAAGAAATCTGGCGGGCCAGCAGCAGGCCCTGTGATGTTCGCGGATTATTGGCGAAAAACCTGTTATATACACCAGGCTAAGGCAGTCATTGCGAGCAGCTTACCCGCCGATGCGCGGTTGGGTTATTTACGGAAGAAATAGCTTTGGTAATTCCAATACTTTTATTGAAATCTAAGTATCAGTTTCTTAAAAGGCGCATCAACGGCGAAGCATTCTCACTCCTCCTTCAGGGCGATGTCCGATGAGCAGGAAGCACCCATTGAGATTGCTTCGCTTCGCTCGCAATGACCGTGTTGTACCAACCACTGGGATCAAATTCAGCAAAAATTGCTTGACATAATTTATTGACCTATAAGGGGGTGGGTTACGTAACAAGGGCATATTAGGTCGGCCCGTCGGACTCAAGAGTCACATCGACAGATAATCATGGGATGTGACTTATACAATCTCACCGTCTGGGCTAATCACAACTGAATAGGCCATATTAAGTAAATCGGCTGGATCATGAGAATCATGTGGATCGGTCATCCGCCCTGCAGTAGCATCTCGATGAAATTACACAAAAGAATCATGTGTATAGTGCGAGAAGAACATATCTGCCATCCGGGGTGACTCCGTTTTAGCCTTTACGGATTGGAGAATATGCGGGCATATACCTGCGCATGGAGCGCTTGTTACCTCCAGTATCCCATTCCAGTGGCCGGCTCCGTCACCGTCAGGTGCTGGTCCGTGGCTGGGCAGTGGATTGTATAAAAACAACTCCTTTAAGTGCTCAGCGGGAGGGTTTTCGTATGAAAAGGAGGATTTTTTTATTTCTGGCAGGAATAGCATGGGTTTTCACCGCATCGAGTGCATGGGCTGCCATCGGCACGACCACCACGATCAACTCGGATACGCCGGACCCTTCCGTCGTCGGCCAGGCCATTTATGTAGAATTTCAGGTGGCACCGAATTCTTCAACCGGCGGCGTCTCGGTCGATGGAACCATAACGGTCAGCGATGGTACTGGCGCTACCTGTTAGCGCACCTTGGACCCAGGCACGACGGGTCATCCCTATCCCAATGGGTGGATGTGGAACTGTAGTCTTTTTCCTATCAGCGCCGGCGCCAAGATGATTACGGCCACCTTCACTCCCCTGGACCCCGCCCTCTTCACCGGTAGTTCGGACACCGAGAGCCATCAGGTGAACCCTGCCAGCACCACCACCGCTGTATCGTCGTCCGCGAACCCCTCGGTTTTCGGCCAGTCGGTGACGTTTACGGCGACGGTGAGTGCGGCTGCTCCCGGAGGGGGGACACCGACAGGCACCGTGATTTTCAAAGACGGTGGTGTGACCCTTGGCTCGGTTGCTCTCTCCGGGGGTCAAGCCACATTCTCAATTTCTTCTCCCACTGTCGGCGTCCATTACATCTCTGTTGAATACAGCGGTGATGCGAATTACAACGCCAGTACCGGCACGCTGACTCAGACGGTCAACAAGACCAACACATCAACCACGCTTACGAGCTCCCCCAATCCCTCCAATATCGGCCAGACCGTTACCTTCACGGCTACCGTCTCGGCGGCATCTCCTGGATCGGGGACACCGACAGGCATGGTGATTTTCAAAGACAGTGGTTTGTTTATTGGCTTGGGTTTTCTGGCTGGAGGTCAAGTCACATTCTCAACCTCCTCTCTCACTGCCGGCGACCATGGCGTAACCGCGGAATATAGCGGGGACGAAAATTTTAATCCCAGTACCAGCGGCACGCTGACTCAGACGGTTAACAAGGTCAACACATCCACCGGGCTTTCGAGTTCCTCCAATCCCTCTGTTTTCGGCCAGGCCGTTACCTTCACGGCTACCGTCTCGGCGGTGCCTCCTGGATCGGGGACACCGACAGGCACCGTGATTTTCAAGGACGGTGGCTCGACCCTTGGCTCGCGGACTCTCTCTGGGGGTCAAGCCACACTCTCAACTTCTTCTCTCAGTGCCGGCGTCCATGACATAACTGCTGAGTACAGCGGCGACTGCAATTTCAACGCCAGCATCGAGGGGCCTCTGGCTCAAACGGTTAACACAAGCAACACATCCACCGGGCTTTCGAGTTCCTCCAATCCCTCTGTTTTCGGCCAGGCCGTTACCTTCACGGCTACCGTCTCGGCCGTGCCTCCTGGATCGGGCACTCCCACAGGTATTGTGACTTTCAGAGACAATAGTGCGATCCTTGGCTCGGATGTTATCAATGGCTCCGGTGAAGCCACAATCTCAATTTCTGTTCTCGCTGTCGGCGCCCATAACATCACTGCTGAGTACAGCGGTGACGCGAATTTCAACGCCAGTATCGGGGGGCCGCTGGCCCAGATGGTTAACAAGGCCAGCACATCCACCGTGCTTGCGAGCTCCCTTAATCCCTGTGTTTTCGGCCAGACCGTCACCTTCACGGCTACCGTGTCCGCGGTATCCCCTGGATCGGGGACTCCCACAGGCGCTGTTATTTTCAAAGAGGTTGGTTCGATCCTTGGCCTGGAGGTTCTCGATGGGTCCGGTCAAGCCGCGTTCTCAATTTCTTTTTCCACCGCCGGCGACCATAACATCACCGCTGAGTACAGCGGTGACACGAATTTCAACGCCAGTCCCGGAGGGCCGCTGGCCCAGACGGTTACTGAGGCCCCTGCAATCCAATATACACTGAATGTCAATGTCTCCCCTGCAGCCAGCGGCCTGGTGACAGGGAATGGTATAACGTGTCCAGAAGACTGCTCTGAATCTTACGGTGAAGGCACCACCGTGACACTGAGCGCTCTTCCTGCACTGGGCTATGCGTTTGACCAATGGAGTGGGTGTCTGTCTCCCACCAACCAGTGCGAAATAAGCATGGATTCCGACGTCAGTGTCACCGCCCATTTCAGGTTGAGCCATATGCTCAACGTTACTGTGGTTCCGTCTATTGGTGGAAGCGTGATGGGGGAGGGAATAGATTGTCCGCATGACTGCGATGAGGAATATCCTGACCCGACTTCGGTCACCCTGACCGCGCTGCCTGACGAAGGCTTTGTATTTACCGGCTGGGAAGGGTGCGACAGTATGGTGGATACCCAATGTAACGTCTACGTGGAATCAGGAGCAGAGGTTAAGGCGCTCTTTATGCCAGAGTCAGGTTACAGCATGCTCTACGGAGAAAGAATGAATCTCTTTGCAACGATCTGGATGCTCTATATCCCTGTGATGGAGGTCCCCATTGAAGGAGGCGGAGTCGAGAAGTACTGGCTGCTTTTAGAATATGATATGATAGAGGGATATTTCCGGGTTGTAGATTATGGGCAGTGTCCTGAACCCCCTCAGACAGAGCACAGTGCCACCTTGCTGGTGGAAAACGGCATGTGGGTGTTGCGCATCCCGGCGTGTGAGGTTGAATTTGATCCAGATCGACCATACTGGATTACTATGGAGGTGATTTTTGCGGATACTGAAGTGAGAATAATTGTTTTGGATTGCGGGCTGGTTCAATAAAAAATCCTTTAAGTAATGCTCAAATATCAAGAATGCATTATTCTCCAAAGGAAAATGAACAAAAAAGGCAGGGTCAGAGATGACCCTGCCTTTTTTTAGTCAGATAATATTTAACTCGGCTCAGATGAGTGTCACTCCAAGTTCATGACAGGACAACCCTGGACACCCCGTGGGGAAGCACGGGGTTCTTTACCCGGACCACTGCTTATTTATGGGGACACCATTCTTATTTTTTGTCTTTGATTAGTGGATGTGGTAGGAGTCGGGAATAGCGAGGATGGCAAGGGCGGTGGCACACATGGCATTCCACATCACATCAGCTACCAGGGAGATCGTTGCCAGGCGACCTTCTTCTGTGATGTGAGGCTCCTTCGGTCCCACGAGCGCACGGGGACGCCGTTGGGAAGTGAGGATTTCATTGATCGTTTGGAGACAGCCACCGAGAACGCAGGGTGGGCTATGCCCACCATCAATGATCCGTTAATTAGTCTCCATCCGGAAACTATAATTTATTGAATTAATTACAAATTAATT
>CAZTAS010000205.1:0-11590 GCA_964611635.1 uncultured Thermodesulfobacteriota bacterium | reverse complement strand
TGAAAAATCAAGGTCGTAGAGGAAGAGGACTTTCAATTGCAAAATTTGGGATAATATCCAGGGTTTCTTATCAATTCTTATTGAGAAAATTTCTCACACAGCATAAGACACAACCATTTTCATGGTTGCCAGGTTCAATTCTGTATGATAATTATCATGAAATATTTTTCTTATCAAGAAAAAATTAACACTGGCTTGGCATTTCTTGATACCCAAATCTCCGAATCCCGATGACTTAAGGATAATGGATACGGGAGTTAGCAGCCATAACCATCTCGCTGAACATAATTTTCAGGCCTCACGATTCCAAATAATAATTTTAGAGATTTTTTTCTTGACAATTGATTTTTTTCTTGATAGGAAAAAAACCATCTTTGAATATCATTACCATTATTGTTAACCTACGCTCTCCCGGAAGAAAAGCACCAAATGGTAATGAGCGAGAGAGAAACCTTGTTTTTCCATGATGATGAGGCGGGGATTTTTTGTTTTTCCAGCCTTGATTTCATCGATTCTAGCAAAAGGAGGTCAACCATGTCCGATTCAAAACATCATCATTATCATGAGGAAGGGTTTATAAGCCGTAGAGAGTTTTTAAAAGCCGGAACGGTGATTGGCGGGGCAGCCCTGATGAGTACCCTACATGTCCCGTTTGCTCATGGGGCAGAAAAGTTTCCTCGTAGGGCTATAACCATCATTAGCACTTCAGCGGCAGGCGGCAGCTATGACCGTTGCATTCGGAGTCTTCAGCCCGAATGGGAAAAACGAACCGGCCAACCCCTAAAGGCGATTTTTGCTCCGGGAGCAGGGGGGCAGATAGCGTGCACGAAAATCATTGGCAACCCCCCGGACGGGTACACAACCGGATTCGGCTCCATTACCAACCTGCAGATCATGATCCATTTCAACAAGCCTAAGAACTTTGGACCCGAAAGCTTCGTTTATCTGGGGACTATCTCAGTTGAGCCGTTGGCGATCATTGTTAGAAAAGACGCAAAATGGAAAAACTTCTCTGAGCTTTATGAGGAGGCGAAAAATAATCCTATAAATGTTGGAGTTGCAACACCCAGAACTTATTACCATCTCGCTGGGCTGATATTGAAAGACGCCATCGGGGCAAAGTTCAATTTCGTTCATTACGGTGGCGGCGGTAAGAGCGGTGTAGCTCTCCTGGCCGGGGAGGTGCCGGTGATATTGTCCGGCCTATTTTCCAGATCCAACATCTATGACCAGACCAGAGGATTGCTTGTTCTTGGCCCCACCAATCCCATTCCGGAAACCTGGGAAATGCCGACATCGAGAGATGCGCTCCCCGGGAAGAAGGTTCCAGAGTTTCTGCATCAGAATGTTATTTTCTGCCCTGCTGAGGTGCAGAAAAAGTATCCTGATCGGTTCGACTCCCTGGTAAAAATCTTCCGTGAGACCGTGGAGTCTTCGGAGACGAAGGAGCGGATGAAAAAGGCAGGATTTCCGGCCGCTGCAATGCAATATTGGGATCCCGACAAATGCATTGCATTTGAGAAAGAGTTGCGATCGAAACTGAAAACTCTCAAACTTTGAGTGCAAATCGCTGCTTTTATGAGAATTAAGAAGTTTCGGACGAGGGCCGCCCTTGGAACAATCCCAAAAAAAAGAAGGGGTGGCCTTTGCCCGAAGATGATTTATATTTTTTTCTACGTGAGGCCACCGAATTTCGTAAGATTTCAAAAAGGGACATCTCTCTATCTTTATTTAACAACAATTACTCACTGACAAATATTTTCATCCATTCCAAAGTGAAAGGTTTATAGAGGGGAATCGCATAAGATGAGGAAGATTCATTGGGGTGAAGCAGTGGTGCCCATCATATTTGCATTATACTGTTTTGCTTATCTGTGGCAGGTTTACGGTTTTCCTTATGCAAGCGTCGTATATCCTTGTTTTTTAATCTTTTTCATCATTTTATTCCTTATATTTATTGTATCCAAACAAGTTTTGCGTCACGCTGCGAATGAAGGCTTCGATTCATCAAAGGAAACCGTCGGTGAGGAATTAGAGGAGCATAAAACTCATGTCCAAATGCTTTTGACGTCCTGGAAAAAACTTTATAAACCGGCCAGCGTAATGATCGCCACTTTTGCATATCCGTATGTTGTAATAATCTTGGGGTTCACAATTACCACGTCGATCTTCCTTCTTATTCTATTCTGGATATTCGGAACAAGGCATATTTTCAGTCTCCTTGCATTGTCGCTGGGTTTATCGCTGTTTTTATTTTTCGCCTTGACCTTTTACTTGAAGCTCACTCTACCGCCTTTTGCTTTATCCGAGCTTCCGCTGGGCTTTTAAGGGGTGTCGATGATTGAGTATGAAGCGATTCTCAAGGGTCTCATGCTTCTTCTTCAACCGGAGAACCTCGCTTGGTTGATGTTGGGATTTGTGTCCGGTGTTATTGTGGGGTCTATCCCTGGCTTGAGTGAGGGTACTTACCTGGCCGTCATGCTTCCATTCACTATCTATATGAATATCTGGACCGCCTTGTTTTTCATGACCGGCGCGTATATGGGAGCGGAGGCTGGTGGTTCCTATCCTTCCATTTTGATGAACATGCCAGGAACGGTTGGAACAGTGGCAACAACTTTCGAGGGTTATCCCCTGACGCAAAAAGGGCTCCCCGGACAGGCCATCGGGGCCTCAGTAACATCGTCAACCATTGGGGGAATTCTCGGCGCTATCACGTTTATGCTTTTAGGGCCTCTCATTGGAGGCTACTCTCTGAAGTTCACTTCTCCGGAGATGTTCATGGTCTCTGTCTTCGGGTTAACGGCTGTGGCCTCCGTGACGGGCAAGAGTGTTTCCAAGGGCCTTGCCTCTGCGTTGATGGGGCTTTTAATCTCAACCACCGGCACCGATTTTATTATAGGAATGCCGCGAGCTACTTTCGGGATCCTGGAACTTTATGACAAAGTCCCTTTGTTGCCTGCTTTACTGGGACTATTCGGATTTTCCGAGCTTCTTCGTTTGGCCGGTAGGGAGTTTATCGTTTCCTCTTCTATAGCGACATACTCATGGCTGAAGGCCCCATATGAAGGTCTCAAAATTGCCATCACTTACCCCTTCGTGATCATGCGCTCTTATCTGGTGGGGATGATTATCGGCATGATCCCGGGCGCGGGCGCCGCTACCGCAACCGTTGTGAGTTATGGACAAGCCCGGCAGTGGTCCAAAGAACCCGAAAAATTCGGCACAGGAACATTTGAAGGGCTGGTCGCCACAGACGTATCGAATAACGCATGCATTCCCGGAGCTCTCGTTCCCACTTTGACTCTGGGCATTCCCGGAAGCGGCACAACAGTTGTATTTCTCGCAGCCATGATGCTGCAAGGGCTTCGACCAGGCCCCGGTTTCTGGGAAAATTTCTCGGTTGAGGCGTATGCCATCGGATGGGGGGTATTGATGTCCGCGATATTGGTCATGATCATTTGCTTTCCACTAGCGGGATATTTTGCCCGTATCGCGTTTGTACCCACGCGAATCTTGATCCCGATCATTGCAGCCATTTGCATCATCGGCGCGTACTCCCGACGGTTCTACCTGATTGACATAGGGATGATGGTAATCTTCAGCTTGATTGGCCTCACCATGAGGAAATACGGGTACTCTCCCGTGGCACTCTTGTTGGGCTTGGTCCTTGGGCCAATGGCCGAGGAGAACTTTTTCCGGAGCCTTTCCATTGGCGGTCCGTTGATATTTCTCCAAAAGCCTATTTCCCTTGCGCTTTTGTTTTGCGCTATCGCGTCAGCCATGGTCCCGTTTGCCCTGAATTATTTCCGCAAAAGGAAGGATCGCCCGTGAATCTAAATCTCATGCTTAAACTGGACATGGTTTTTCTTATGTTATTTATATTGTGCTGTCTTACCAAACCATTGCATTAAGGAGGCTAAAGATGAAAGTTACAAAGGTCAAGTCAACGCCCCTTGCAGTCCCATTCATTGATCCACATGTTACATGGATGGGAAGTTATTCCTTTAAATCCACTGTCTTGATAGAAGTTGAAACCGACGAGGGGCTTGTGGGGTTGGGAGAAGCCCCGGGGGTGCCTCTTGCAGTGGCAAATCAGCTCGTTATCCAGGAGTTCGCAAAACAATTGGTCGGCCATGATCCTTTCGAGGTCATCGCTTTCAACCGACGATGCCTGAATCCAGCGTTTCAAGGTTGGCACCGTTTCCGAAGTATGGCCAACTATGCTCTGGGAGGCATCGATATGGCATTATGGGATATCAAGGGCAAAGCCCTGGGACAACCCATCCATCGGCTACTGGGCGGAGCAGTCAGGGACAGGATAAATTGTTACGGATGGATTGCCAGAAAAGATCCCGAAAAAGAAGCCAAGCAAGCGGCAATCTTCAAAAAGCAGGGTTTTTCAGTTATTTATATGAAAGGCGGTCTGGGCCTGCAAAGAGATATTGAAACTCTCGAGGCGGTCCGGAATGCTGTTGGGCCCGACATGGCAATTCGGATTGACACCAACGGAGCCTGGAGCACGGGTCAGGCAATCGAGATGATCAATGAGCTCAAACGTTTCATTCTCGACTGGGTGGAGCAGCCGGTGACTGAGGCGGATCACGATGGTTTTGCCATTGTACGAAGTGCTGTAGGGGTTCCTCTTTGCATAGATCAGGGTGCTCAGACCAATGATCTCGCTTTTGCCGCCATCCGAAGGCGCATCGCTGACTTTATGTGTAGTGACCCTCATCGGATGGGAGGAATATTGCCATACAAAGAAATTGCCGCAATGGCTGAATTAGCCAATATAGACATTTGCCGCCACGCCGGTCCTGAGTTCGGAATATCCGCCACTGCCTGTCTCCATGCCAGCGCAACCATACCGAACCTCACCACAGGATGCCAGACGTACGCCACCATGGTCGCCGATGACATCGTCAACGAGGATACCCGAAATTTCGAAGATGGCTGTTTAGTGGTGCCAAATCGTCCCGGCATCGGGATTACATTGAACTATGACAAGGTAGAAAAATATAAAGAGATGTACCTGAAATCGAGAGAGGGTTCTTACCGAGTATCTGCACCAGATTAATTTTCAATAAGGAGGATGGGAAAAATGTCGAAGAAAGAATGGCTTACCCTTGACGAACTATGGGAAGCACTGCGCCGCCATGCTGAAAGAGGGCTCGGCACTATTGAGGTGATTGGAAAGTCTGCAGAAGGCCGAGAGATTCCCATGTTCAAGGTGACGGATCCGAACATTCCCGATGAGGACAAAGAAATAATCGTAACTCTTTCGGGTGAACACGGCGATGAGGTCAGTGCCATCACCATGCACCTGATGCTACTTGACTGGTTGGCCACAAAAGAGGCAGCCGATATATTGCGCACTCAAATCGTAATAGTTATCCCCTGTGTCAACGTGGACGGTTACAGTCGATGCATAGGGTTCACCTCGGAAAATGTTGATCTGTTTATCGGATTTCCCCTCGAGGGTCCACCCCCTTGCCCTGAGGCTCGCGCAGTGTTTTCTGTTATTGATCGATACAAACCCGATGCTTTCGTGAACACCCATGGCGGGCGATATGATTGTACACGGCATTCTCTGTTCCAGAAGACCGTTCCAGCCTTCCATCCAGAGATCGCGGAGATGATGAACCTTGCTGCCGATCAGGAGGGTTGGCCTCAGGGACGTGATTCAGAGTTTGAATTATTTCCGGCACCCGGCGATCTTCTTTCTCGCGTAGATCGTCCGGGAAGGCCTTCCGTGCCCTTCTCCAGCAATATGAGTTATGCAGCAAAAAAATACCACACGCTTTCTTTCCTTATGCACGTGGATGACCCGCGAGAAGGATTGCCCCGGTTAAAAAAGCTTCTCCAGATCGGGAGCTCCAGATGGCCCACAGAATATTACCGGGGCTATCCCAACCGGATCCTGAAGCATCAGAGTATAGGTCTCCTGTCCGCTTGCGGCAAAACAGCCGCTCAAAGAAGGGCAAGCCGAGTCGAACTACGGGAGAATTCCGATGGTCTGTTCCTTTTAGGACAACCTTATAAACCAGGCAGTGATATTTTAATCCTTCATCGGCGAACCAAACCGTTCATTCGCCACGGAGCGGGGATTCGATTTCGAATACCAAAAGGATCGAAGATACGACAAGTAATCTTTAATGACCAGGAAATGGGTCCTGGTGAGGATTATGGGTACATTGTCTGGGATGACCCACGATGGACTGTAGTTCAGGCCAATATATTGCAAGGATGGACCGAAGGCTCCAGCCGCTCTGAGGCTGGAGACACGTTGCCGTCGGATTTGGCCGTGATGAATATAAAATACGATCTACCGTAAGAGAAGCTGCCAGTTGCAAGTTCTCAGATATCTGTTTGGAAGGTGGGCTTTCTTCATGCGCAATATAACTCTGCATACATACCCAGGCAGTTTTTCGGTTTGGCTCTCTGGGGACAAGGGTAAGCAGCCAGGATATTTGAGCAACAGGCTTAATCGGATTTGAAAAGGAGGGTCAGCATGTTAAAGATTGGGGTGATTGGATGCGGAACAATTGGGGGAGAGATCTGCAGGGCCATCGACAGGGGGATAGTGCCAGCAAAGCTGGCCGGTATTCATGACATTGATCTTTCAAAAGCTAATAATCTTGCCCGGAGCCTCGAAAAAGGTGCTCCGGTGATGGACCGGGCTGAGCTTATCAAAGCGTCCGAGCTCGTCGTGGAGGCTGCCTCGAAGGCGGCGGCTCCGGCCATCATCCAGGAGTCTCTAAGTCTTTCTAAAGACGTTTTAGTCATGAGTGTGGGGGGACTGCTGGAGTGCGTCGATGAAGTCATGGAGCTAGCGAAAAGCAAGGGGAGATGTATTTACGCCCCTTCTGGCGCCATAGCAGGCCTCGACGCGGTGAAGGGCGCGATGATGGCTCCCGTATCCAAAGTGACACTGACAAGCCGAGCGCGACCCGGAGCACTGGAGGGAGCTCCGTACGTTGTGGATAATAAGATCGACCTGAAGAGTTTCAAAGAACCGACTTTGATCTTCTCCGGTTCCGCTACGGAGGCAGTTCCAGCCTTTCCTGCCAATATAAATGTGGGTGCAGCTCTGAGCCTGGCGGGGATCGGCGCAGACAAGACGGAAATTCGCATTATCGCAGTTCCGGGGCTGGAAAAGAACACTCACGAGATCGAGGTGGAAGGAGAATTTGGAAAGCTTCTCGCAAGGACGGAAAACGTGCTGGCCCCTTTCAGTCCGAGGACAAGCTATCTGGCGGCACTTTCCGCCATCGGGCTTCTTCGAAGGATCACCTCACCTCTGGTGGTCGGAACATGAAGTATTTCCGAAATCCAGCGATATTCATATCCATTAAACTTTTCGAGCACCTCCTTGCTCTTGGCAATTAAGAGCTGCTCGCATCCTACCTTTTTTGATGCTTTTGAGGAAGTGCAGATTGTCATTAATGATGTATTGTTTTTCATCAACAATGGAGCTGAGAGTCTTATGTCAAAACCATATCGAAGTAAATTTCTCGATTCACTTGGGGTGAAATCATACATAAATGCCCAGAACTGGTCAACTAGTATCGGTGGGACCTATCTCGAACCCGAAGTTTTAGAGGTCATGAATGAGGTCTCCCGGACTTTCGTCAGTATACGCGAACTTCTCGACAAGGCGTGTCAGCATGTGGCCGATCTTTGTCAGGCAGATGCTGCCTATATTACGGCCAGCGCAGCAGCGGGAATTGTTATGTGTACTGCCGCATGCATTGCAGAGACTGACCCGGCGAAATGGAAAAAACTTCCTTTTAGCGAGGACCCGCCCATTAACGGTAGGAACCAGATCATCATGCAGATGACACAACTCGCTTATAATGAGCAGTTCTCTGCGGGCGGGGGGCGGCTAATCCCCGTTGGTAATCCTTATGGCTGCAAACTCAGTGACATTGAGGAAGCCATAACCGAGAAAACTGCGGGTATAGCAGTTGGGTACCACTATAACATCGTTCCCAGGGGCTGGGCGCCCTATGAGATGGTTGCCGAAATTGCTAAAAAACATGGCCTACCTTCTTTTTGTGACGCCGCAGGCGCATTCCCACCTTACGAGAACCTTCACAAGTTGAATGATCTTGGATTTGACCTTGTCATCTTCAGCGGAGGCAAGGGTATCCGAGGACCACAAAACACAGGTCTTATCTTGGGCAAGGGTGAGAGAGCGAAAAAGCTCATTAATGCTATAAGGGATCACTCCTCACCTAACTACGGAATAGGGAGATCATTCAAGGTTAGCAAAGAGTGTATTGCTGGCATCGTTGCAGCCTTGGAACTCGCTATAAGCCGAGATGAGCAAAAGGAGTATGAGAAACAACTCGTTAAAGCCGAGTATATGGCAAAACAGCTTGAAGGCATACCTGGCGTTTCCGCCAGCGTCATACCCAATGATGGTAAGACGTATGAACATCCGCTAATGGCCCGAGTGCCTACTGTACGCATAGACATTGATAAAGAAGCTCTAGGTCTTAGCAGCATTAACAAAGTTTACGAGGCTATGCAAAAAGGGGAACCCGGTATCTTCATCCGTTTCCCCCGCTTTGAAGACAGGGAATTCGGACCCTTCACCCATAAAGCGTCTGTTTTCTTATTCACATACTACCTACGAAACGGTGAAGAAAAGCTTGTGGCTGAGAAAATGCTAGAGGTATTTAAAAAGCAGCCCTGGAGAAGATGATCCTGAGAATAAATAATTCTGTTGTAAAGAGATGGCGATCCATGCATGACATTCAAGAAAAAGAGGAAAAAATTATATCTTCAGATAAAGAGGACCGTGAAATTTTTGAGTCATTTCAAAAGGACAGTTGGCTCTGGTTAAAGGGAGTCTGTGATCTCCACGTATACTGTCTGCCCTGTGTCTATATGCGACTTTTTGACGAAATCGAGATTGCGCGGCATATGCGGGCGTTTGGATATCGTGCTTTCGTCTCAAAGCGTCACCACTGTTGCAATGCCGACAGTGCTAAATTAGCAACAAAATATGTCCCAGGAATTAAAGTTTTCGGCGGTATCGTCTTAAATTGGTGTGTCGGTGGACTGAATCCTCATGCAGTAGATGCAGCAATTCTCATGGGAGCAAAGATAGTCTGGATGGGAAACATGCACACTGGAACCCTCAGTAAAGAGCCCTTTTACGGCCAATATAACTGGCACAACATTCCCGAGAACCACATCCTCAAAACACGTCCAGTAAAGAAGTATCTCCTTGGCTCACCCATAAATGCCATCGACCTCGACACTGGAGAACTTATTCCCGAGCTCCATGATATCATAGACCTCATCGCCGAAGCCGGAGACGTCATTCTAAATACTTGCCACATCTCTTACAGGGAGTGCGAGGCCGTGGTTCCCGCAGCGAGAAAGGCCGGTATTGAAAGGATAATGATTGACCACGCCCATCGCTTTACCCTCGATCAACAAAAGAAGATGGCTGATATTGGAGCGTACCTCGAATACGATATCCCCAAAGATGAGTCTCGGCATAAAACAATTGCGGAATTCATTAAGGCAATTGGGCCAGAGCATTGTGTCATTACCTCTGGTATGGGTGCCGCCACCCATTGTCACCCAATAGACGAGATGCGTCATATGATGATGTCCCTGCGGCTAAATGGGTTATCAGAGGAGGAAGTAGATCTGATGACAAAGAAAACACCAGCAAAGTTGCTGTCCCTCGACGAGACTCCGAAGCCCTGGCGGGGCTATATCTAAAGCATATTTAAATTTAAATTGGAATTGCCCATAGCTTGCTAGGAAGATGTGTTCAAAAAGACTTATTCATATTATTTGCGGATCGGAGCGATGCCAATATAATATTCCTCGGCTTGCTGCGGGGAGAGTTTAATAAAGCCAAGCAACCCCATTATGTATGGGGAAGTGGGGTGAGTAAATTGGGCGCAACAGCGAATATTGCTGAATTCGTTGTAGAAACAGGTTTTCAGAATTTGTTGCTACAAACAGTAGAAAAAGCCAAGTATCATATTCTCGACTACTTTGGTGTGACGTTGGCGGGGTCTAGTTCCCCAATTGCACAGATTTTGAAAGAGCATCTTCTCGAAGTAGGGGGAAAACCTCAAGCAACAATCGTAGGATCTCCCCTCAAGGCCCCTTGCCCAGATGCTGCATGGGCCAATGGTGCCTTGGGCCATGCTTTGGACTTCGACGATAACAGCATCGAACTCCCCGCAGCCATCCATCAGACAGTTACAACCTTGCCTGCGGCACTTAGTGTTAGCGAAGCACTCGAAGTGTGTGGTCGAGAGCTTTTGACTGCATTCATCCTCGGTATTGAGGTAGCAAGTAAACTGGATAGGGCAATGGGAGGACACCCTGAGAGAGGTTGGCATGGAACAGGAACTTTCGGAACCTTTGGGGCTACCATAGCCGCCGGAAAAGTGATGAACCTCAGCGTCGAAGAAATGGAGCTCGCGATGGGTATAGCCTCCTCCCTGGCAGCAGGATTAATCGCCAACTTCGGAACGATGACAAAACCTCTCCATGCGGGACAAGCTTCAAGGAATGGAGTTATGGCAGCCCAATTAGCGAAGAAGGGCTTCACAAGTTCAAAGAACATCCTGGAGAGGAACCGCGGGTTCGGTCAACTTTTCGGACGGGGAATAGATGAAAGATATTTGAAAGGAAACCTAGGAAATACTTGGGAGATATTGGAACCCGGAATCCACATCAAGCTTTACCCTTCGTGTATGGTAACCCATGGCGCTATCGACGCCACTCTTAAGATATTTGAAGAGCATAGCATAGACCCAGAACAAGTGGCCTTTGTGGAAGTAAGATCTAAAAGTGATTTGAGCAGCCTCATTTACTCCAGGCCAAAGACGGGATTGGAAGCCAAGTTCAGTATGGAATTTTGTGTAGCAATCGCGCTATTAGAACAGAGAGCAACACTTGACGAGTTCACCGATATGAAGGTTTTAGAGAATCGAGTACAGCAGATGTTAGAGAAGGTACGAATTGAAACCGATTCAAATGTAGAAGGGCATGGCCCATTAACGACATCTGTTAAAGTAAGGATGAAAAATGGTAATGAATATATAGAATTCGTTGAATATCCTCGTGGTTCCAAAAGAAATCCTATTACCTCGAGGGAAGTGGAGATGAAGTTTAGAAATTGCTCCAAATATGCGATACAATCCGAAAAGATTGAGGAGATCATCCGAATAATCAACAATCTGGAAGGCCTGAGCATCAACCAGCTGATGACATTGATGCAAACTTAGTTATTAATCGGTCTTCACGGTGCTACTATCAACGGCCTTACAGATTGGTCCTTAAATTGGTTTCGTAATTAACCCAAATTTTGCAAACGAAATCCACCAGATAGAATGCTCAGAAACCGGGCAAGCACTTTCCCATATATCCCCTTGCTGTTGTTGGAGCTCTCCCTGATGGGAATAGCGCTCTCCACCCAACTTTATGAGCTCAAGAAATTTTGCCACCAAGGTGGCAATCCCGCCAAAAGGAGTGATGGGTTTTCGGTTGAACTCAAGGTAATGTCAATCTTTTTGTGTAAATTCAAAGAGGGGCATTTCCTCATACT
>CAZTAS010000204.1:0-11609 GCA_964611635.1 uncultured Thermodesulfobacteriota bacterium | reverse complement strand
ACCCCAAGACCTTAATCGCAGAAGGGCTCCAAAAAATGATCGAGGCGCTTTTGGCAGTTTGATGTCAGTGGCATTTTTGAGGACTGATTAAAAAATGCTCTTGTTTTTCATCCTAGAGCTGCTTAAGTACAGACAAAATCGAAGGATATAATGATCAAAAGAAATACTATAGTTGGGCTTATTTTAAGTTCTATTTTTATTTATCTAGCTTTTCGGAATGTTGAGTGGGCACTGGTATGGCATGTTCTTCACGAAATTAACACATTGTACCTTATCCCCTTTATCCTGTGCGGTATTCTGGTGCAAATTGTTCGAAACTTCCGCTGGGCATATATTCTGGAGCCGGTCGAGAGGGTGGAATGGTGGCCTCTTTTTGCCATCACATCCGTAGGGTTCATGGCGATCTTGATCTTTCCGGCCAGGCTGGGAGAGTTCGTCAGGCCGTATTTGCTTTCGCGGGTGCGTCCCATCAGGATGAGCGCCGCAATGGCCACCGTCGTGCTGGAGCGGGTGATGGACGGGATGGCGCTGGTTCTGATCATGGTGCCTTTTTTGCTCATCACTCCTATGCCCGGTTGGGTGACTCCACTGGGGATTTTAGCCTCTATCCTTTTTATTTCGGCCTTTGGGGTGCTGCTGATGCTGGCATTATACCGACATTGGACACTGGAAAGGATTCAGTGGCTCCTCGGGTGGATGCCCGCGTGGCTTAGGGCTCGAATAATGAACCTCCTGAATTCTTTTGTGGATGGCCTAGACATTTTACCCAGTGCGCGTAAGGGAATCTGTTTAATGGCCTATACCATACTTCTGTGGTTTTTATACTCGGTCATGGCTTGGATTCTGTTCTTCTCTTTCAGATTCCCTCTGGGCTTTCGTGAGGCATTGATCCTCGAGATCATCGTGGGACTTGCCCTTATGATCCCCGCTGCACCGGCATTTGTGGGCAACTTTCATCTTGGCTCTATCATGGCCCTTTCACTCTTTGGCATCGCAAAAGCGCCCGCCCTCAGCTACGCACTGTTGCTCCATATTCTTACGTTCTCAGTGATAGTGGGATTGGGCCTGATTTTCCTGTTGGCTTCGCCAGTTCCCATTGCATTTCGTGTGAAAGATGTCTTGAAGGCTGCTCGCTCATGAGAAAATTGCCTTCCAACAATTGTTCTGCTTTTTATTTCACTTTTCTTCAATAATCTTGACAGGTACTAGGTCTCTCCCATAGAATAATTAATTATCAGGTATGAATCAGCAATTGTGTCCCTGTAAAAAAATATTCATCATGCGGATCAAGCTTTAATCCAGGGGAAGGAAGAGTTTGCGTGTCTGAAAGCAAGCCTAAAGTTACCATCAAGATTCCCAAGCCATTATACGATCGGCTACGGTTGGTCATCGAGGGCTCTGGGTTCAATTCAGTGACGGACTTTGTGGTCTATGTCCTGCGCGACATCGTATCGGGAACCGGGAATAAAGTGGATGCCACCCTCAGCCGCGAGGAACTTGAAGCTATAAAAAAGAAGCTCCAAAATCTGGGGTATTTGTAATGAATCAGGCCACAACCAAAGTTTGTGTTATAGGGCTCGACTGCGCTGAACCGGATCTGATTTTTAGCCGATGGCGGGAAAAACTTCCTAACCTTAGTCGTCTGGCAGCAGCGGGCGTGTCGGGAACACTGGAGAGCACCATACCGCCTATTACTGTGCCAGCATGGACATCCATGATGACCGGCAATGACCCGGGGCAACTGGGTCTTTATGGCTTCAGAAATAGAAAAGACCATACGTACGATGCGCTTTACTTTGCCGACGCGCGATATGTACGTGAACCTTCTATCTGGGATTATCTATCCATGGCGCGCAAGCGATCAATCCTGATCGGTATTCCACAGACCTATCCGGCTCGTCCGCTGAATGGGATCATGGTGACGAGCTTTTTGGCGCCCGATAAAGGAGATGGGTTCACATATCCCCCTGAAATGGCAGCCGAGATCGATCGTCTGGCTGGCGGTGATTACATCATAGATGTGAAGAACTTTCGTACCGATGACAAGCAATGGCTTCTGGAATCAATCTATACTATGACCAGGCGGCGTTTCAGGGTCATCCGGGAACTGCTGGTGAAGGAGCTATGGGACCTGTTCATGTTTGTGGAAATGGGAGTGGATCGCATTCACCATGGGTTTTGGCGCTACCACGACCCGGCCCATCGGCTATACCAGCCTGGCAATCCATATGAAAACGTCATCCGGGACTACTATTCATACCTGGACGAGGAAATCGGCAGTCTACTGGATATATTGCCGAACGAGACGGTGGTGTTGGTTGTCTCAGACCACGGCGCCAAAACTATGGTTGGGGGGATAGCCATTAATGAATGGCTCATGCAAAATGGATATCTGGAGCTCAAAGAGCAGCCAATGGAACAGACTCCCCTGAAGTATCAGATGATCAAGTGGGAAAGAACGCGTGCCTGGGGCGAGGGAGGATATTATTCCCGCATTTTCATGAACGTGGAGGGACGAGAGCCCAAAGGTGTGGTCAGCCCGAAAGATTATGAATTCCTTCGGGATGAGCTGACAGAACGACTGGAAGCCATGACCGATGAGCATGGGCGGCTGCTGGGCACCCGTGTGTTCAAGCCCCAGGCCATCTACCGGGAATGCAGGAATATACCCCCGGACCTCATCGTGTATTTTGGCAATCTGAGCTGGCGCTCCGTGGGCAGCATAGGATCGCAGGCAATTTATCATTATAAAAACGATACGGGGCCTGACGACGCCAATCATGCGCAAAAAGGCCTTTACATGCTTGCCCGCGCTTCTGACATGGGCCAGGCCCGCCATTCGGGCGGCAGACGAATGCATCGCAACATCCTTGACGTGACACCCACTCTACTGGAGCTTTTCGGCCTGGAAGTCCCACGGGATTTCAGCGGAAGATCGTTCGCGCACGACATTCGCGGGTAAAAGCGGCCTGACACATAGCGGACTGCAACGGATGAGGACGAAGTGAGCCGTCAGGCCGGGGAAAAAGGATGAACATCCTAGATATCGGGATCATCATCATCTTCATTCTGCTCATCGTGCATGGCGCTTACCGGGGCCTTGTGCGACAAATTTTCTCTTTAGTGGCACTAATAGCTGGGATTATTCTTGCGGGAAGGTTTTACCCCGTGGTGGGAAGGATTCTAAAGGGGTTGCTCCCGGAACCTTTGCTTGCCAACATAATAGGGGGGGCAGTAATATTCACAGGTGTTTCTGTGGCGTTGATCCTCATGGGGGGGATGATGCACCAGGCTGTGGTAAAGACGGAATTGTCCGGCGCTAACCGGATGGCCGGGGCGATCTTTGGAGGGTTGAAAGGTGTGGTTTTGCTCCTGGCAGGCATCGGGATCATGACAATCTTGATAAGAGGCCAAAGCCCTTTGATTCATAATTCCTTCATAGTTCCCAGGGCATTGTCAGTCCTCCAGAAGGTTACTCCCGTCATTCCTTTTGAGTACCGCCGCGACTTGGAGACTCGGCTCGAAACCGTCCAGCAGGAAATTAAACGTTTCAGGCGATCCCGCGCTCCATTTTGGCGTCAGAAAAAACGCAAAGACACAAGGTAGGTCAGGAAAAATCGCCCCCTATCAATGACGGTTTGCTCCATAGCCAGGTGATTAAAAGATGGCTGCCGGGAAAGCGTCCTGGATGATTTCCGTCTGACCTCCGGGCGTCAGGTCCACAGAAACCACATCGAAGCGGACATTAACATGGGTCATTCGATGTTTTTTGAGGAATACCGCTGCCACATTGGAAATTTGACGACGTTTTCGTGGTGTCACGGACTCGGCGGGATGGCCATGGCTGGGGGATCGGCGTGCTTTTACCTCCACGAAAACAAGGACATCATGATCCCTGGCAATGATGTCGATCTCTCCCAGAGCAGACCGGTAATTGGTCTGGATAATGCTGTATCCCCGACGTTTAAGGGCCTTGACGGCTTGTTTTTCCCCCCATCGGCCAAATCGTCGCGGGTCTTCTTTCCGGCCTGGAGATGGACGCCAAAAACGGAATAGATTCCAAAAACTCATGGCTTCACACACCCTCCCCAGCTTAAAGGGTATTGCGCAGCGGCCGTTCCCTCAAAACCTTCCCTTTCATGCATCAATCATAGCGAGCATTAGATTTTGAGTCAAGTGTTTCCCAGAGAACAATCTGTGTTATGTATTGCTAATTACACGGAACAAAGCGATCAATACACCTCCTTCGAAAGGGTGAACTCCATGAAAGCGGAATTGAAAATCATGGTCAATGAAGAACTGCATCAAAGGGTTCTTGTGGAGATCCTTTAGGATGCCAGCCGAAATATTTGGATAGCCTCAGCCAACATAAAAGACATCCGTATGGGCTGCGCCGCGGTTTCATATCCGCCCTCGACCGGCTTGCCAAGGTTGCGAGGCGAGGTGTCACAGGATGCTCATGCTCCAAGCGGGACGTTCCTCACGGGCCTTTTTATATTAAACATCATGATTAATTTCATATTGACATTCTTAAACCGGGTGCCTAGGGCAAACCGAAGGTTGCCCGTGTCTTGCGATCAATACATTCATGCTTCATTGGCGAGAAGCCTTCGGCTCTGCCAGTGGCACCCAAGATATTCATTCGTGTTGGTGCAGCCACTGGCTAATAAGAAATATTATACGCAAATATTAAAGACGTTTTATATAGAATACTTTCAGCGGCAACCAGAACTGGTATCTGGAGGCTTGGAGATGCAACAGTGTGGGAGGGTCCACTTTAAAGACATCATAATGGATGGTACCGCGTCTTATATGGGCAGCGCTAAATTCTCCGGTGAAGGAATGGGGGCGCAGCGGGAAGAGGCCCGCAACTTCGAGCTGGGCATCCTCACCAGCGATCCTTCCCTAGTGCGGACGCTGGCTGAGGTATTCGCAATATCTGGGTAGGCCTTTATTGCCCCGGATGCGCGCTGAGGGAACGATGCACCGACCCCATGGCGTGAAGTGGGTTGCTAGAGCATTATTTTTTACTTGCATTTTTTCCCCGGGTACGATATGGATTTTAATGAATGGGCGGTTAACTCAGCGGGAGAGTGCCATCCTCACACGGTGGAAGTCACTGGTTCGAATCCAGTACCGCCCACCATGGAATATTCAATAGAGTCGGATACTTAGATCTTATCCGGCTCTTCTTTTTTGGGTGACAAACGGGATGATTTTGGCTTTTCTATTGGGGACACACCGCAGGGTCTCAATATTGGTGTGGGCATACTTTCGAGTAACCCTCGAATCGGAATGACCGAGAAAATCTCCCACAAGCCTCTCGGATATACCTTCGTTGATGGCCTGGGATGCCACTGAATGGCGGGTAGCTTGGTAAATGTTAATCCTAATATTGACAGCCTTACAAACCCGATTCCAGATCTCCTGAAGGCCTGTGTGAGAGTAAGGGTGTGAGGTGCCATAAGGTTTTCCTTGTCTCCGATTCTGACAAGTAAAAACCCAAGCCTTTGGCAATATGTCTTTACAATGCTCTTTAAGCATCTCCCATACAGCATCCTCCAGAGGAATCTCTCTTTGCCGCCGCGTTTTAGTCTCTTTTATGATATCACTTCCTTTTGACCCAAATGAGCGTCGTATGGTAACGGTTCCTTCATAAAGGTTAAGGTCCTGAACCTGTAAAGCCCTCGCTTCAGAGGGACGGACCCCTTGGCGACACATGAAAAGAAAAATGGGACGGTGCCATGGCTCAATGGCTTCGAGAATTTTGTCCTGTGTCTCTCTGTCGATCCACAATGGATGGCTCATAGATTGGGGTATTGGTTCAAACTGAGGAATCGTATCAATGATTTCTTCATAGTGAGCACGCCGGAGAATTCGAGCCAAACAATCCATTATTTCCTTACGCGTTTTGGGGGAAAGCCTTGAAGGAAGCTGGAGCCGAAAGTTAGCCACGTGCCGTGTACGGATTTCCCTGATATCCATATGACCTAATCTTGATATAAGATACGTTTGGACTATGTATGTTTGCTGTTTAAGATACCGAGGCGAAATATCGCCCGAAGGCACCTTGGCTTCAAGAAGATTCAACCATCGGAAAAAATATTGCGTTGCCGAATGTTCTGCCTTACGCTTCCGGCTATAATTAGCGGGATCGAATCGCTCTGCCTCAATTTCCCCAGAAATGCGTTCCAGAGTCCGGACGGCACGCTCTAAGCTATCGATGGAAGTTCCGTCGCGCTGGCTATAAATCCGATGCTTGCGCCCTTTCCAGTAAACTTGAATGAAATAGTTATCGGCCTTGTACCCATGACACAAAAAACCGCTCTCGGCAGAAAATCGCTTTTTACACTTAAGGCATTTCTGCCATGTTCCAATTGTTCCCATGGAAGGGATTATGGAATAAACTACAGTCATTTGTCAATCTAAAAGAAAAAAGCCGGATACCTGTTGATAGAAAATTGAAACCATTCCATCAATTACTGATGTTCTGAAACTTTTCAAACAACCTGTTTATCTTCCTCGCAGCTCCTTGCACATCGAAAAGGTTTGAAATTTTCTCCTTGAAAGCATTCAGCCTTTCGCCTTCAAGGCTGATGCGCATGGTGAGGATGAGCTCTCCTTTAACCTCGTCGAGGACTTCCAGAACTTCGCTTTTCAGGTCTTCCATGTCATGCATGCCAGGACTCCTTCTGAGAATTAGCCTGTTTATCGGCATCCATAGACTTTTTCCAGGGCAGTCATTCTTTTTTCCAGAGAATCCACGAAGTCGTAAAATTTGCTGCCGCTAATGCCTGCATAGATGGTTTCCTGATTGAGAATTTCAAATTGCGGCGCGTACATGTTGAAAAGATCCCGTTTGATCTCATCAAGCCTTTGCGCGATGTATTCTCTGGAGTATTTGAGCTTATCCTTTGCCTTTTGCGCCAGGCTTTGCAGAGATATGACGTATTGATTGGTTATTGAGACAGCGATGTATCTCTCCAAATCTTTTATCATCCCCTTGTGTTGTTCAATTTCTTCCTGATCCAGATCATCCAGCGCCATAAAAAGGCTTAATACAATGAAATATAAATATTTTTCGGTCTACTTGATGGCATTGGCGATGGTTAATCTGACATAGGAGTCTCCCTTGCCGCCTTTCTGCACAGCGCCCTCAGGTCGAAGCTTTAAGATTGTGGTGAGCTCCATAACATCGGTGATCTTTTTCTGCATGCATTCTTTCACCAGGGAGAAGTCGTAACCGCTTCGGGTTGTATCTCCATCGGTTTTTCCAACACCTTCCCACAGCATTCGAAGTGTCTCATCAGAAGACAAGAGTTTCTTGAAGCTCTCTGGCAGTTCATCGAGGACCGGAATGGTGCCAACAGGTCTCTCCTCAGGCTCAAGGCTCCTGAGGTACTCCAGCAACACCTTATCTTCCACCCTCTCTTTACCGAAAAAACGGCTGCAGTGCTTCCCCTGAGGCTTTTTGGTGCCGTATATCTTTGCGACTTTGGATAGATCCATAGTGTTGTCCTTCCTGGCGCCGATTCTCTTCATAGCATCGGAAAATTCGTATTGAATTTCGTGGCGGAAGAGGTTGAGTTTTTCCTTAATGTCAGGGAACTCACTCACAGAGACCGGGGGCAAGGCGAAGAGCAAGTGGTAGCCATTGCCGGTGAATGCCCGAACTGGAGGAGTGGTCTTCAGCTTCTTAAGGTAAAAATCGATGTCTTCAATTATGTCCCGCAACTCGAGAAAATCTTCCCTATTCACTGCCTCCTTTTCAAAATCAATGTCCAGGTAGAAGTTCATAACGGTGGTAATGTCGCTCTCTCGTGCACCACGGGGATGGCCTTTTTGGCTTCTCAGGATGGCTGGCCTAGGATCCACGCCGTAACAGCACGTATGATCCTTGTAGAACCTTTCCACAAACTTGAGTATTTCCCTCGCGCTTCTGACGTACCAGATCTTTGTAAATGAGTTTTTTTGCCTGTTATGCTCGAAATTTTCAGGGCCTGGCCTGTAATCCTTATGAAACGCCCGAAGCTCGGTATAGCCATGGTCCTGATGATCAAGCCACCGATATGAAGCAATAATGTCCCCTTTCCTGAAAGAGTCTTGTGGATTCATTTTTGTTTTGGAAAAATTCATCATCTGTGATTCTCCGATGAATTTTTTCACCATCTTAACGATGGAGTTTATTAAGCCACCAGAATCAAAGCTAAAATCACGACAAGAATAAATGCGATTGTCCTTTTGATAAAAAGCTCACCTTCTTTTACAAAAAGCGAATCATCTTGACCTCGCATGTAGCTGTAACAGAATTGCGCTGGGAGCAAGGCGAAGGGCAAGACCCCCTGAACCGATTGTATTACCGGGATGTCCCAGGGCAATGCGTCCCATGCGAACTTCACAATGGAATCATCTCCTGATACCAGCCAAATAAGAGAACCGATAAGCATGAGAAGAAGATAGAAGCTCACTGAGACCATTGCCCCAACAAATCGAATCAAAGGAGATGTTAACAACTCCCTTTCAAACCTCAATCCAATGAGAAGCCCTATGAACATAATGGTGGCATACGAGTGGCGTGTAAGAAACTTCCTTTGTCGCCTCAGATCATTTGGATCTAAAGGTTTTAAATTTTTGTTGAGTTCCACCCCTGTTTTTATTTCATCCGGGGGCGGAACATCTCTTGAGTTTCTCACAGCCATCGCCCTATCTCGACCATGAATATTTTGGTTCCAGGCATTCTTGACCAGAACAAGCCCAACAGCACAGGATCATGCGCTGCAGCCGCGGCCAAAGCAGCAGTGGCCATAACCGGTGTTCCCACAGCAGCAATGGCAGCGATCCCTGCAGCCGCACCTCCAACGACGGAGAGGCATACAACAACTCCAACCTCTTGTATGAACAGCTCCCATGTGTCCTTTGCGGCTCTCTTCAAAGCCTGAATGAAAGGCTCGTGCTCGATTGTCTCAGGGACAGCGATACCATAACCGTTGAAGCGGATACCGTTTCTCTCAAATTCCATGATCCGCTTGAGATGCTCTGCTGGCACTGCCACCTCAGCTTGATGCAATGGAAAGACGCACCACGAGAAATGCTCGGATTCAACTCTGACCATGTTCGCATTCACAGCCTCAATCACGCCGAAGAGCTTGCAGTCAAAGTTCATATTTTTTCCGATTTCCACAACTTTGAGAGATTTATCGTATGTCAAAATGTTGCCCAGCCTCTCCATGTGCAGTGCTGCTTGTCTCTGAAGCCCCAGCTCGTGGGCATAAAATGTCCCTTGAGCATGTTCCAAGGCTTGCTCATAATTTAACTGTGCAAACCACCTGTGGCCCTCAAATTCATCCAGCACTAATTCGACTGGAAAGCCAGGATGCTGTTGCACTAAGGCTTTGTTTTCCATGTTTCATACCTCCTTCATGACTTTTTGAGTTCTTTGATGAAGTTAAAGTCTGTGAGCAGGCAGACTTCTACCTGTTGCTGAAGGGTGGAGGAGAACCCTTCCCATTCGTGCAAGGCTTTCTCCACATCCTTCTTCACAGCAGTGTTCCGACATGCCACTCAAACCCTGTGGAATCCATTCTGGAGATCTTCTTTAACGTTCACCACAGCATTCTTGGACGTTAATTCCACCTCAATCGCCATGACCTTTCCATTATGGACAACACCCACATCAGCGTGTTTACTGCCACGAAGCATCTCAATTTTCACCTGATACCCCATTTTCCGATATTGTGCCGCGATATTGCACTGCCACCACCAGTGTTCCCTTGTACATTGGCGCTTAGGCTTTGCCGCGGGACTCTTGCCAATAGCCTTGTACCCGACATCTGTGAGTTCAAGAAATTTCACAATGCCTTTGAAGTCTTTACCGAGGTTAATGGGAATCTCCTCGATCAAACCTTTATCAACCAATGAGCTTTACTCCTTATTCATTGTGTATTGGGAAAACCAAAGGGCATTGGCATGCCGGTTCACGCCGTAATTGGGATTTTCATAGACGCTCATCAACAAGTCTTTTTCCTTCTCATCGAGCTTCAATTCTGCTTTCTTCGGTTCCTGCCTTTCTTTCTGGTCTTTCTTTTCTTTCTGCTGTGGCTCGGTCTTCTTTTCCTCCTCCATCTTTACTCGCGGCTTCACAAATTGCTCCAGCCACTTGAATGCGGGGGCCATGAAGGTCTCCACCTCAGCGTCGCTCACGTCTTTCTTATATATTTGCTTTTCATTCGCCATTTTTCCTTCCACCCAAAATCAGCAGACGAATAATCCCGACTAAAGTGATCAGGTATATCATTCGAACGGCCAGAATGTACAGTGCGGTGGGACCACTGGCGTGTCGGAATTTCGGGACATCGGCAATGGCGCCGACGAATTCCTGGATGGCGGGCTCCAGGTCATAGATATGCGCCACGATGATGCCCAGCAATATGAGAAGAGCCAAAACATATCCATTCATGGTACACCTCGTTATAGGACGCTCACCATTTTTGTCTTCAACCAGCCCTCTGGGTTGCAGACTGCGCAATCCTTCCGTTTTTTGATATTCGTCCATGTGGGGGACATCTCCCTGTTGTTCCAGAGCACAAAGTTTCCCGGAGCTTTCCCCAGCCTATGGTCTTTGCCTTCAAGAAGCGCCAATAAACCCATTTTCGCCTGGATGAGAGCTATAAAACTGATGTCTATGAAGAGCCCCTGGTGGGCGCTGAGCTGATCCTCTGGAATGCCATACCGGTGCGCTATAGCATGCAGCTCTTCATTGCTCTCAGGTTGAACAAACCTTGTATAGTCATAGAGGCAGCCGAAACACGCGCCGTCGCCGCTGGGGTCATATCTGAGCACGAATCCACCCGCTGCCTGGGCAAACACTCCGGCATAGATGGCAAGCTTTTCCTTCTCGATGCAGATCCTGTTAAGCAGTTGGTTAGTAAGGGGATGGCCTGAGCAGGCAAGGACAAGCGTGCTTTCCTCCACCAGCTTTTCCACTATATGCGAAGTTTCAGCGGTGAGTTTCAGGTTTTCCTTCTGCACTTCCATCGCCGGATTAATGGATCGAATCTCCTCGGCAGCGATATCCGTTTTCGATATTCCAAGCTGATGGTACCGGCCGATGTGCCGGACGAGGTTAACTCTTTCCAACGTTTCGTTATCCACCAGGATCGCCTTTCCAATGCCGGTTCTTGCAAGATACACAGCCGCAACCGATCCACCGCTCCCTAAGCCCACTATCAGGACAACCTCGTCTCTCAAGTGGCTTGCCGCCAACAAGCCTTCTGTCCTTGAAAAATCCATCACAGCCTCTCCATCGTCGATCTTTTTCCAGGGGCAATTTCTGATTTCGTCATTTTTCGCTGTGTACAGCCTGACATCGAAATTATTTTTCATTTTCTTCACCGTCATAGCCAGAAAGCCCGGAAATTCCTTACATAATTTCTTTAAAGTCATTTCATCTCCCGCGCTCAGTCCGATTATGCCGTGCAGATGAACCACTCCCATTATCTTTAGCGCACCACCGGTATTCTTCTTTTTGAATTCCATCGCTGCATAGCCGTAATCCGGCTCAAACTGGGTAGGTGTTCGTACTGCGTTAGGCCCAGGGCCAATAGCATACT
>CAZTAS010000203.1:0-11651 GCA_964611635.1 uncultured Thermodesulfobacteriota bacterium | reverse complement strand
GAATATAATACAGTTAAGCTGAAATGTCAATATCTTTATTTGAGCGCTTATGGGAGTCAACCCCGGCATTGACAGGATACGAACGAACATTGAGCGGGAGTTATTGGCTTTTGAGCGAGAAAAACGAATGGAAGAGGTGGCGTGCTGGAGGGATGTGTGCCGCTTGAAGTCCGATCTTCGTGAGGTCATACGCGAGCTTGAGCGGGAGAAAAATAGAGAAAACCTGATATCGGGTGTGAACTGAAATGGAAGTCCAGGAAATATGCAAAAAACTGAAGCCCATCATCGGTGAGAAGGCTGAACGTTACTGGCTGGCGTACCTGTCAGAGGATTTTAGAGGCAAACAGGAACTGGAGATAGCCATCCAGATGATGGGGGCAAAATTGCTTGGCACGGGGATTGAAAGTCATGATGTTCACCTCTCGGCGCCTCATAGGGAAATCGCAAGAGGCGATTATCCCATAGGGAATGTTGTTTACTGCGACAAGCCCATGCACCTATTTGGGATAAGAGAAAACGAGTGGATACAGCATACAGCTATTTTCGGCCGTTCGGGAGCTGGAAAAACCAACACCGTCTTTATCATCATAGAAGATTTCCTGAATCACCACAAACCGTTCCTGATATTCGACTGGAAACGAAACTACCGGGACTTGCTGGCAATGAAAAAGGATGCGATCCTTGTTTACACCGTGGGCAGGCAGACTGTCCCTTTCACATTCAATCCTTTAATACCACCAGAAGGGACTGACCCCTCAGTGTGGCTCAAGAAGCTCATTGAGATCATCGCCCATTCCTATTACCTTGGTGAGGGGGTCATGTTCCTTTTACAAGAAGCTCTTCATGCAGTTTACAGAGACTTTGGCGTTTACAATGATCGCCCAAAAAAATGCCCGACATTTCGGGACGTGCTCCAATGGCTAGAGGATCATCCGGTCAAGGGCAGGAAGGCGCTCTGGATGGACTCAACCATGAGAGGCGTTAAATCCATCTGCTTCGGCCACATGGGAAACGTGGTGAATACCGCCATGCAATCGAATCTCTCTGCCCTCCTTGACAAAAACGTCATCCTGGAGCTGGATGGCCTGACCAATGCGGATAAGACCTTCATTATAGAGTCCATGCTGCTCTGGATCCACCATTACCGTCTGTCTCAGCCTCACAGAGAGACCTTCAAGCACGCAATCATAATCGAGGAAGCTCATCACATCCTGCTGAAACGCACTGGAGGCTCGGGAGGAGAAGCCATCACCGACACCATTATAAGGGAAATTCGTGAACTGGGGGAGGCGATTGTGCTGGTGGATCAGCACCCGAGCCTTATTTCCATTCCTGCTCTGGGAAACACCTATACTACCATCGCCATGAACCTCAAGCACAAATCCGACGTCAATGCAGTAGGCGCGGCTATGCTTATGGAAGAAGACGAGAGAGACATATTGGGGCGGCTGCCTATCGGCTCAGCGGTGGTAAAACTCCAGGGACGGTGGCAGGAGCCGTTTCTCATCACCATTCCTCTCAGAAACATCGTGAAGGGGGCGGTTGATGACGCTGCTCTTGTCCAGCTTATGGCTCAGAGAGATGTGTTGAACCCGCCTGCAGGCAAAGATGAAAATGGCCATCACCGTGAGGAGGGGAGCGCAGCATTATCAGAGAGAGAGGAGCGGTTCTTGCGTGATGTGGCGGAGCATCCCCTCTTCGGCTCTGTGGAGCGTTATAAAAGCCTGTGCTTGAGCAGACGCAAGGGCAATACTCTCAGGGAATCCTGCATCAAAAAAGGCCTCATTGTGCCCATTGATATCCCCACGCGAAGCGGGAAGACTGTGCTATTGGAGCTTACTGATGAAGGCAAACGCGCCCTTCATGCACTGGGGTACGATGTCTCTGAAAAATTCCGGCAAGGAAGCCTCGAACACGAGTACTGGAAACATAAAGTTGCAGAGAAACTCAAAAGCGATGGCTGGACTGTGGCTCTTGAGGAGCCTGTGAACGGTTACGCGGATATTCTGGCGGAAAAAGATGGGCAGAAGATCGCGGTTGAGATTGAGACCGGAAAATCTGACTGGCGCGCCAATGTTGAGAAAAACAGACAGAATGGGATCACAACTGTGATTATCGTTGCGACCAATGGAGAGGCATTCGAAAAAATCTCCATAGGGGTGAAAAAGACAATACAGAAAATAAACATTCACGTTGTTCAAGCCCAGGAATTTGTGTAAAGGTGCCGCTGTGCATCAAATCACAGCGATTTCACCGATACCAGCCGATAGAGGCAAGATTATGATAGATACAGGACTCTTTCGCCTATTTCTTTCCAAGACAAGAGAATCTTGGAATATCCTGAAATACGTGTCTATCCCAAGATTCTCTTGATAAAGAGGAAGATGAGTTCCCAATCTTCCTCTTTATCGGGTTGCCTGCCTCTAAAGTTGATGCCCTTGAGCATCTCGATGTCCTCCTCTCGGAGATCGAGCTGTCTGGCTTTCCTCCTCACCAGCCTCCTGAGGGATGAGGGCACCTCAGCCAATGTCTCCTTTGGGATGGCAAGGCTGGTCTCTAATAGCTCTGCCACGGTTGTGCCCAGCCCTGCGGCGAGCCGTTTGAGAACCTCGCCAGAGGGGTTCTTTTTCATTCCTTTCTCGATCTGCCAGATGTAGGGTGGGGAGACGCCCGAGGCCTCGGCCAGTTCAATCACACTTAACCCTTTAGCTGTCCTCAGCGATTTCAGCTTCTGCTTCAGAGCCATGCGATCCTCCTTTGAATGTTAGCAATAGTACATTATTTCATTATCAATAGCAAATTTTTTCTTGACAATTATGTATACGATCGTTTATATTAATATATGTTATTGAATCTACCGAAAGGAGAATCTGCCATGCATTCTTTGTATCACTTCTATTTCACTCACTCCTCTTTCATCGACACCCTTGTCTGCCTTGCCATATTCATCGGAGTGGCCAGGATAGCCTTCTGGCAGAGGGATACCGGCCTTAGGGTAGCGGGTATTATTGGCCTTGCATTTCTTCTCACCATTTCCTTGATCTGGTGGGCAGGCGAGCACAATTACAGGATGCTTGATTTTGGGCCTCTGGCTGCATTTATCATTGTGGAGGCTGTGGTCATCCTTATCATTAACGCCGCTGTGAAATCGCGGTAAGGGAGGTATTGTTATGAGATTGGCATTTGTGGTGGGGCTTATACTGTTTTTTGTGCTGGCCCCGATTTATCTTGTACCGCATTTGTTCAAGACCGATTCAAGCCAGGAACTTTTCTCTTCCGCTGCCAGGGACATCATTGCAGCGATTCCTATATTGGCAGGAGTGGGATCGATCACCGTGGCACCTTTTGAGAATGATTACAAAAAGTCCCTGCAATTCGCCCTTATTCACGAACTCAGAAAAAGAGGAAAATTTATGGTCGTCGACGGGGAAATTTTTGAAAGAGAGAAATGGTCGATCAATAAGCTCATCAGACAATTTAAAGACACAACAAGAGAAATATCGGCCACACAACCAAAGTCTGACGCTATTTTGACCGGCAGAATCCAGCGGAACGAAATGCCCGGTGCTGCGCACCGTTTGCACCTGACTGCAATGATTGTGGACACCCGATCCGGAGAAGCTTTATGGACATCGGATTGGCAAGGTACAGTGGGCATGTCACGCTCAGAGTGGGAGTTCAAGAAGACAGCGCTCTTGATCTGCCTGGCAATCGCTGCCGGAATAGTAGTGATTTACGAGCGGCAGGAGGATCGCAAGATAGAATAGATATTTTCCTAATGTTCTTTATGGATAGCGAATAATACGGATGTTTTGCTTTTGGATCCATTGATTGATTTTCTTTTTCAGCAATTGTTTGAAATATTGGCGTGTGATGGGTAAAAGAAGGAGCATTCCGAGACCATCGGTAATAAATCCTGGGGTGAGGAGAACAATTCCGGCCACGAAAATCAGCAGAGCATCCAGAAGATGTTCTTTAGGCACTATTCCATGCTGCATGCTGGATCTAACCCGAGACAAGGTGTGCATGCCCTGAAGTCGTGCGAGGTAGGCACCCACAAATCCGGTAACAATGACCAATAGCACTGTATTAAACGAGCCTATAAATCTTCCCACTTCTATAAGCAAGTAAATTTCGGCAACCGGTACAAGAGTGAATGCGAGGAACAGTTTTAGAAACATTACCTTTCTCAGAAATCCCTTCCAGATATATTTTTATTTGACTCGGAATGTGGCAAGATACTTCGTCAACAGCTATTAACCATGTGTCTATCAAGCTGGATGGTTAACATTTCAGGCCATCAGAACACGCAAGACTTTTCTTCCCTTGTAATTTCTCAATCTTGGATTACCTGTTTTTCAAGTGCCTCGGCAAATTTTTGGTTGGTAAAGGCTTTCATGCGCTTGAGAGTGGTATCGTAGCCATCAATCTGCTCTTCCTCCAACGTCGTGGAATAATTTGCAGAGGGATCGATTTCATCTAACATCCTGATCAAGGTCCTCCTCTCTTCCTTTGGCATAACCTTTGGGTCAGTCATAGCTGCGGCTCGGGCATAAATTCTTTCATCAAGCAAGTATCTCAAAGCTTTAAAGGGGAGTTCATATGATTCTCCGATGGCTCCAGTTCTTTGGGTAAAGGCTTCCGGCGTTGCCGCTTTAAATGAGACTCGAACGTAGATCTTGTCTTTAAACTCAGCTAAATGTTTCACGTATCTATGGTCATGACCAAGGAGCATCCCATTTGTCTCAAGGATGAAAAGTGGATACTTAGAATTTGCCACATGGCGCAGAACAGCTAAAAGGTGATCCCTTCCCAAGGTTGGTTCGCAGCCAGAGAGACGCAGCTTCTCAATTTTCAGATGCCTAAAGCGCTCCCAACCAGGGGCTGTTATTCCCTTCTCTACAGCCTCAAACAGCTTTTGGGCCAGTTTGCTTGGTGAATAAAACTCACCAAACCTCTCCGGAAAATCCCTTGACCAATTGCTCCAACAGTATATGCAACGCAAGCTACAACCCACAGCATACCCTGTTGCAATTCCTCCATATACCGGAGCACAGTAAACTCCAGCATACTTTCTCTCCAGCCCTTCAGGACCATCCCTGGTCGCTATCTTCTCCGTTTCTTTCGCTAACTTTATTGGATCGAAGGGTTGAAACTTTGGAGTTAAGAACCGTTGATACGCCATTATATAAACCTCAATTTCTATTTCATCTAACTCACTATTAACTATTGCAAATTTTTAGGAGAATAGAAACATCTTACTTCCCGAAGAAGCAAAAAGTCATAAGGCTCGCGGACGGATTTGTGAAACGGCCCGTAGCATCCCTAACTGTATCTAAGTATATCACATTAATTGGAATCCACGATGAAAATCTGTGCGGGTTTTGCGTAGTTATTAAGGGGAGCATGAAATTGTTTGCATTTATTTTTGAGTAGCCGAAGGGATCTTCGCTTCTCGTAAAGTTCGACTAAAATCCATCTGCAAACTATTTACTGCCCTGAGTAGAATATCGCAAACGCACCTTGTAGAAGTATTTACCATTCTTAAGTGGTGTCAGAGCGAAAGCTTTTTATACTTGTGAGGATTACCTCCGCCCATGATCGATGTGAGACTTTTGAGAAAATACCTGCGCGCCAAAAGGAAGTTGGAAAGAAAGCTGGACGAGATAAATAAAGAACTCAACAGAATAGGCTTTCACTCTGACGAGGATGATCAGGGAGCGGCAGACCAACGCTGATCGATGATAGACGTCCCCCCGTCCATGAGCAAGTGGACTCCTGCCTCTTGCCCCTCTTTCTCATTTACCATTTAAAGCTGAGTGATTAAAATAAACTATAGAAGACGCTCCGCCTTTCGAGGAGAGAAAAGCCATGTCGTCTAAGAGTGAATACTGCCCACAGACATACCACTTTCGAGGCCTTCATCCGAATGTTTTTCTGGGAACTGCCAGCGATCGATATGCGGGATGGATTGGCCAGATTTACTCTCCCGAACGCTATGAAGATCGAATAACCAAGCGCGACAACGTGGTAGCCGGCAAAAAGTTTATCGAAGAGGTTCTTCCCGTGGACAGTGTGGAGGAATATTTTCAACGTTTTGCGGTGCTGGAAGTTGATTACACCTTCTATCGCCCTTTGCGTGAAAAAGATGGCGAGCCCCTGAAGATAGCCGCCAGCATGCACAAGTACAGATTGTACCTGGAGATGAGACGGAAAACGTATGAACTGCTCCTTGGGTGAACCAACACAGAATATAAAAACAAAGCGCTAAGGGGCTCAGGGGATAGGTGCGCTCAAAATGAGGGTTATGACTCTTTTGGAGGATGATCCTATGTCATTAAACAGCTCATAAGGGTGACATAAGTAAATTACCCCCTCCTCAGGCTTCAAAAATGCCAAAAAGGCATCAAAAAGAAGCTGTGCCAAAATCAATGTCTATTTTTGGGGTCTGGAATTTGCTTGACAGAATTATTTAATATTTATTATATTTAATACCCCAATAAACGAAAACTCGCACCTCAAAATAGCTCCTTACCTTCTTAAGGGAATTATGAAAAGAGGCTCCCACAAAGTGCTGCTATGTGGCCTCCAGGGGGCAAGTGCCTGTGGGGAAACTATATACTTATTTCCCGTATAAATCCAGGCCCTTCGCGGAGAGGGTGCGGAAAGCGGCGGGCCGTTTAAAGAGAAGATAGTCCAACAATCGGAGGATGAGCACTGGAGAATCATCCTCTTTGTCCAGATGGGAAGAGTAATAAGACTTTGAGGCCGCACCGGATGTAAGCACCTTAAGATCATAATAACAAGAAAATTGTATTATGAGAAAGGAGCGTCTGGCCATGAGATCGAGATATTACACGAAGATACCTGCAATCGCTTTACTGTTTTTTCTCACCCTATTGCCTTTAAGCCCTTCAGAATCGGGGCCGGTTCCGAAAGGAAAGGATGCCGGTGAGAACTTAGAGACAATTAACCCGTTACTGATTGCCTTCCTGGAGAATGGAGGCCGGCTGGAGTATGTAAAAGCCGGCGATGAGGGGATTCATACCGATATATTTAGAGAACTTATGTCTGGAGCAAAGGATTATACTCTTCCAGGGCCTGAAGAGCCGGTGATTCTGGACAGAGCTCAAGAGCTCGCTCGGGTCTCCTTCGATGGTTTATGGAGGTCCTATTTTGCGGGCGACAACATAACTGTCGCTGTCTCCATGGAGCCCGTTACCGGGGAAGGCAGAGCAGATCTATACGCCACGGCGGGGACACCGGGACTGCCGGACGTTCTCTACTTCACGGGGGACTCCCACATGCCCTTCTCCGAGCTGCCCACGCCAGTACAGAGTGATATCCCCATCGCCTCTGGAAGTTACGAGGTCTTTCAGAGCGTAACACCTTCCCTTCCCTTTGGTCTCGCGATCGATCTTTCCGCGTACCTGGTGGAGCCCGGGGCGGAGCCCATTGGAGAGAACATCGTTTCCAACGTCGCCGAGGCCAGGACAAGACTTATCGGCTCTACCCAGAATGAGCAGGACCGAAACCAGTCGAACGTCCTGAGAACCCTCAAAAGGCTGGCAAGCCCCGATATTTTTCGGGCAGAGGTCAGAAAGGGGGTCGTGAGAAGACTGGACCTGAATCTTTCTATTCCCAGGTTTCTCTTTCCGGCGGGCTCCACCTCGGACGATGTGGCACAAGCCATTCTTTCCATCTCGGAGCAGCTCTTGCGGGTGGAGACACCTCGGAAGAGCCTGCGCCTGATAAAAAGGGCGGGGGACACGGTCCACACCCTGACGTTCCGCCAGTACTACCGCGATGTTCCAGTGCTGGGGGCCTGGTTTCAGATGACCATCGAGGAGAAGGAAAATGCGTTCATTCTGAGGGACATGTCCGGGAAATACACGCCCGACCTCAAAGTGGAACAACTGGAGCCCGAGATCTCAGCGCAGCAGGCGATGCTCAGCGTCATGCAAGAGTACAATATGAATTCCCTGGGGGAGCTGAGAATGGCTGTCCCGGTGAAATTGTGGATATTCGACGAGGCCCTCTTTGCTCCTGAATGCCCGAGATGCTCCGAAGTGGCTCACAACCCACGGCTGGCGTGGCGGGTAGTCTTCAACTCCCCCCGAGAGGGCGGCGCACTGGCCGACGCTTACGTAGACGCTGTCAACGGCGATCTGCTTTTCCATCAGGCGAGAACCGACGGAGCCGATATAAGGATCTACACCGCCACCAACCATACGATTGAAACCTGCGGCAGCGAGGCATGGGAGGAAGGGATTCAGGCATGGTTCGACGAAGATGGAGTATGCGAATCGCGCCACCGATGCGACTATCGGAATCGCTGCGGTCCGTGGGCAGGACCGATCTGTGCCGACCCCGATGCCGAGGGTGACTCCACCTTTGATTATACCTGGCTGATCTACAATTTTTACTGGGACGTCTTTCGCCAACGCTCCTATCACGAAACCCAGGATCGCATCATGAATATGTACATCGACGTGAGCTTTGCGCCGGAAGCTGACAATGCCTTTTCCACTGACTGCCTAATAGCCGACATCCACAAGTTTTCAGATGGATGGGCCACCCTTGACGTCATGGCACACGAAGTCGGGCATTCCTTCCACAGGTCGGCGGTGAGATATGAATACAGCCATCAGAGCGGGGCGATTGCCGAGCATATAGCTGATATGTTCGGCCACTTCGTAGGTTACTGGTCAACCTTGGATACCAATTGGCTCCAGGGAGAAGGCCGTCCAGGCGGACCATCAAGGAATATGGCAGATCCTCCTCTGCTGGGAGACCCGGACCATTTTGTTGATTATACGCCTGGGCCGGGAGATAGGGCTCATGATTATGGGTGGGTGCATTCCAACAGCACCATTCTCAGCAAGGCGGGTTATCTAATGACAGCAGGAGATACGCATAACGGCATCACTGTGCGTGGCATCGGCGACGCCAAAGCACGGCAGATCTATTACTGGCTGGTCAGGGCATACCTGGGGGACAATCCCAGTTTCACTACTTTCGCAAACCACATTCAGGATGCCTGCCGTGAGCTGATCGGGTATCGCGGCATTACCGACAATGACTGCTGCCAGGTGCGCAATGCCCTTGCATCCGTGGGTCTTGAAACATCGGATGCTGACTGTGATGGCGTCAGCGACGACGTGGAATGGGATGATGATGACGACGGCGTTGCGGACGCTACTGACAACTGTCTGTTCCTCCCCAACCCTAGCCAAAGAGATACCGACGGCGATGGCCTGGGTGATGCCTGCGACCCGGATGCCGATAACGACGGGTATGACAATGAGGATGACAACTGCCCCTATGCCGCCAACGACCAGAGCGACTGGGATGACAACGGGGTGGGGGACGCTTGCGATGATAGTGATGGAGACCAGATCGCTGACAGCCTGGATAATTGCCCGGACGACCGCAACCGCAATCAGGCGGACCAGGACGGAGACGGCATCGGCGATGAATGCGATGATGATATCGATGGAGATTCTATCGCAAACAGCAGCGACAACTGTCCCACCGTCGCAAACATCAGCCAGAGCGACACCGATAGCGACGGAGTGGGAAACTCTTGTGACAACTGCATAGCGGTGGCCAACGCTCTCCAGGAAGACATCGATGGGGATGGCCTTGGCGACGTCTGCGATGATGATATTGACGGCGACGGCATCCTCAATGAAGATGACAATTGCCCCGATGAATACACCGCAATGACCGATATATGCATAGCCCCTGCGGGTTATGCCTGCCGTGAGTACGGGTGTCCTCTGGGGCGGCTTCTTCCGGATGCTGAAGTCAATATGCATTTCAACTGGGGCCACCTATCTCATGCGCACCCGGCCTTTATCCGTCCCATGTTCGGGACGTACCTGAATCCGTGTGAGCTTATTGACTGCCAGGCCCAGAACCTTTTTGAGGACAATGAGTACCTTCAGGTCACCGTGGACCTGTATCTCGACCTGCCAACGGATCTTCAAATGGAATTCCCGGTGATCCTTGCTCTGGCCGTCTTGAACGAGGCGGGTCACAGGGTGGCTGCCGGAGAAGCCTACTTTGTGTCCGCCGACGAAACGGGATTGGCGGAACAGAGGAGTGGGCAGGTAACGTTGTCCTTCAAGATGCTGCCCTCTTTCACCTGGCGGGACTCTGGGCAACTTTCCTTCAGAGATGACGTTAGCCGCCGGCAATCGTACAACGTAGAGGCCGACGCCGCGCTGCCGGCGTATCACCTTATTCTCGTGCCCAGGAATCTGAGCCAGGCTAACCGACAGATCCTTTCGTCCATACCTCTCAAGTTCAGTTATCAGATAATTCTGACCCACCAGGAGCAGTAAGGCAAAAGCCGTGGTTTCGGGAAGGGGGGTTATTCCCCCCTTCTCTTCTTTTATATCCATTGCAAGGGCAATTACTTCCTTCGTTATATTGGGTATCTCTTTGTACAGAACTATTCATATCATTTTCATGTTGCCTCACAACAAATATCAAGGGGAGCATGAAATTGGTCCCAGTGATTTTTGCTTTTCACAAAGTCCGACTCTTCGCCGGCCAGGGATGCCGCATACTGGAGCAACTGGCGAATATCCTCAGCCTCAAGGTCCGGATATTCCCTGAGGATATCCTCTACGGTCATTCCGTTGGCAACAACATTGACGATGAGAGATACCGTGATCCGCATTCCGCGTATGCAGGCTACTTTTGGGCGATAAGGGGGAAGATTGATCCCTGGTACACGATAGCCGTGCCCAGAAAAGAGGACCTAAAGGGTCCCCTTCAATCCTGATGAGCTCAGCCCGCCAAATTTAACCGCTCATTCATCTCTGAGGCTCATCTATTGTCTTACAATCGGCTTGTATTTTAAAAATGTTACCTTCTTGAAAAAGTGTAGTTATAGAGCATAATTACATTTCCGTTCTGATTCTGATTCTGGCCATATTATCCCTTTTCCCCTTCTCATTGTTTCAACTCCCCCAAAATTCACTCCTCCTCTTACCCGCCAGGGGCGGGGTGGGGAGCGGGGATTTTCCCCAGCCCCGAAGGGGCGCATACATCATCCCGAAAGGGATGTCGCGGCTCGAAGAGCCTTGCACGTTAAAAGCTCCAGCGATATTGCCGTGTCATTAACTCTAACTTCCATTTCCACGAGCAAGTGGACTTTCTCTGCTGCCGCCCTTTCAGGGCGGCGCATTCTATTCCTTTTATTTCACTTGCTCATCTGTTTTTCTATTCCAGATAGCTCTGTAATGCAGTGCTTCTGAGTAAACTTCCAGGCAAGATTTGCTCCGCATCCTCCTGTTAATCACCTCCTGGCGCAAATAGGATCTGTTAGAGAGCATAGCAAAAATAACTCTCATCAGTTTTATGAGCAGTAGCGAGAAGGGCTTTCTTAAAAGAGAGCCCTTCCTGTTTTCTTTTAAGAAAATAGGCTCTAAACGCATTGTCCAATCTTATCACGCAAAACGTCATATTATAGATGATATATCGTAAGTGGCAATTGCCTCTCTTAGAGATCTTGCTGGTTCCTTGAAATCGGCCAGACTGATGGACCGAGGGATCCAGCCCGGCAAAAGCAATGAGATGCTTGTATGATTTGAAGGCTTTATGATCTCCAATCTCAGCAAGAAAGAGAGAACCCATTG
>CAZTAS010000202.1:0-11666 GCA_964611635.1 uncultured Thermodesulfobacteriota bacterium | reverse complement strand
GTTTAAGCATATCAACAGGTTACCGTGAGAAAGATATCAAAAAAAGCGTAGCAATACAAGAAAATAATGGTGTTATTTGTAATTAATTTGTAATCAATTCAATAAATTATAGTTTCCGGATGGGAACCACTTAATATATTGCCTCAGTCTCACCCCTGCCTCGGCTGCTAGCTGAGACAATTCTTTTATATTTGCCTCCAACTTGTCCATATCCACTAGAATAGAAGGTGTGTCTAAAGATGGGAAAGGAATATTTTGTTTTGCCATAAAATCACATCCACAAATTTTCTAATTTTCAAACCCTTTTCAGAGACTCTCTTCAGCTTGATTGGCCCATAGGTCTTCCTCCTTTCAGCCCGACTGATATCACCTATCCCTTGTTTCCCGCCGGAAATCTAATCGCTTATTAAAGTTTTTTCGAGGTTGTCCCATCCTTAATTGGAAATTGAGAAAGAGGTGGCGGTTCATCCTGTCATCTTAATCGTGCTGGGATTGATGAGTGTCCGGTGGGCTGAGACTTGATCGCTTTATCAGAGGGGGAACGAGGCGCTTTGAGCTTAACCTGAATGAAAAACCCATTGACGATATTTGTAATCTAGGATATTTTATAGTATAAGGTTTGACCCGGTCACAAGAAATGCTTGTGGAAAGTTACCTAATCAGGGGCAAACTGATGATCAAATATCAGTCACTTATCAATTTGTTTATATACCTTTTCGGCCCTCTTTTGTTGGTCCTCTTTCTCCCGCTTATTCCAGCGTTTTCCGCCCCCATTACAATGGAGTACTCCCTCGGGTTCGACGGTTTCTTTCAGCTAAACAAATGGGCCCCTTTACATGTAATGCTTGAGAACAGAGGCAAAACCATTAACGGTACTTTAGAAGTCATTGTTACTTCAGGGAATGAATACCTCCGAAATGTTCATGATACAACCTATTCGATGGATGCAGAACTTCCCACCAATTCAAAAAAATTGTTTTCTTTTACCATCCTGCTTGATTCATTTACCCATCCGATAATCATTAGATTGAGAGATGGTGAAAAGATTATTCTTTCTCATTTATTAAACCTAAGACCTAATTATACCACCAAGAGTTTGGTTCTCTTTTTAGGGGGCAAAACTGCCTCGGACTTTGCATCTCTGTTGCCGGAGCGGGTTCTGCCCATTATTTCACGCGCCCGGTTCCTTCCGGAAAGCTGGTATGGGTATGATGGGGTGGAGATGCTCATCCTGCATGCCAGCGCCCTGAAGAACCTGAGGGAAAGGCAGTTTACAGCTTTAACTGAATGGCTAAAAAAGGGGGGATACCTCATCATTGCCGGATGGCTCAACTATGGATCTTTGTTGGATCAAAGGACAAGGCGGCTCCTGCCGGTCAACATATTTGGAACTGAACAGGTTTTTGAACTCAATTCTTTGGAAAGATTTTGTGGCCAGAGACTTACCAGCCTCGATCCCTTTCTGATCTTGAAAGCTGAAATTGAGGATTCAGAAGTGTTGCTCAAGCAGGACGATATTCCGTTGATCACTCGAAAGGGGATTGGGTTGGGGAGGGTCATTTTTTTGGCCTTTGACTACCAGAATCCCCCGTTTTCGGAGTGGACCGGCAGACGCTCTTTTTGGAGCAAGATACTGGCCTTGAAGCCTCCGGGTGATTCCTTCAGCAGCGAACTCGAGGAGCAAGAGATTCTCTCCTCCATGACATCCGGAATACCTTCCCGTTTCCCGAACTTTCTATTAGTTCTTCCCTTTCTTGCTGTTTACGTTATTCTTGTTCACATTCTCATTAAACGTGTTGAAAAAAACATTGGTCATAGACGGAAAGAGATTAGTTGCCTTATGACGATTATTGTCGTATTTTCGGTGGCGAGTTACTGGCTTTTCTTTTATAAAAATGCCCTGAAGGATCTCTCACATAACAGTTTCATTCAGATGAAAATATCCGGACAGAATATGATGGCCTCGAGCAAATATATTGTGGGGCTATATTCATTACAAAATGGAGATTACCGGTTAAGTCTCGGCCCAACATTCCGCCCCATCACTCCTATCCTGCCGGTCAAGGCTGAAGATGAAACACTGCACTGTTTAACATTACATGAAAACATTGCCGGGCAGACCTTCTTGATTTCCCTGGATAGATGGTCGCCCCGCTTCTTTAAAGTTAATTCCATGATGTACTTTCCAATTCGGGGGGGAGCTTTTTTGGATGACCAAGACTTGGTCATCATGATTGAAAACATGACACCCCACACGATCATAGATTGCTGGGTTTATTTCGCCAACCGCCTCTTCTTCTTCGGCAATATTGTCCCGAGCAAGAAACATGTCAAGCGATTGGCCAGGTCAGTTATCGCCCAAAAAGAATTATTCCAAACCCAGGCAGCAGGATTCATCGCAAAAAGTATCGCGCCGAAGACTCCCACCTCCCTTCTTGAAACGATGCAAAAGAATCTTATGAAGGGCTTATTGCTTTCTATTCATTCTCGATATAATTCAAGACGGGACGCCCTTCACCTATTCGGATGGATTCGGTCTGATGTGGTACCGACAAGTATTGCGAGCCCCGGCGCGTCCGGTGAAGGTGCGGCGCTGTTAGAATGGGAAATCCCCCTAAGCTTCGGGCAAAAGAACATTAAGGCAGAAGTAATGCCTGACTCTCCTCTAACTTGTAATGCGCTTTCCGGGAGCAGAATAATTCCTTTAAAGGATCTATCATGAGGTTTGATTATTTAACTAACGACACTGAAAAAACTCTGGCTCCATTTTTTTCACCGAAAATGCTGTCCGTTTCCTTGAATTGCGTCTGGTTCCTTAGCTTACTTCTGATGGTATTTTGGCCGAAAGAGGATCTTTTCAACTTCATTGAGCAGCATAATATTCCAATGAGTTTTTTGGTCATCTTTGCTGCCGCTCTCCTTATAAATTCATATGTGAATTTTCGCTGCGGACGCGGCGAGATGTTTCTGAACGATTTTTTATCCAGAATGACACGTAAGGAGGTAATCACTTTTGAGGAGGAGCATGATTTTTTTTCATACGGCATGGTCGAATTCGTACTTCATACACTCTTTTTGCTCGTGCTCGTTCTTCCGATGCTCATAATTTCCGCGTCCATTTCAGGGATATCCCCGCAGGTACTTGCCAAAGCCCTTTCCATCCTCTTCACCTCTTCGCTTCTTTGCCGGATGTTCGGGTTCCTTATGTACCTTATTTACGGAAAATGGAGCCTGATGGGGTATCTTGCGGCCAGAGGCTTCTTCATTTTTTTTATTTTCGCCACCGGAGCTTTCGCCGCTTTTGCCAATCCCATCCTCCTTATCCAAGCCCTTTATAAAGGGAATGAAACCCTTTCACTATCTTCAATCAACGCCTATTCGCTTTATATGATGACCGTCATGGCAGCTATCCTGCTTCTGGCGCTGGCTATTGGAGCCATGGTCAGGCGCAAGATGCATAAGGAAACTTAATTTTGAGAGATAACTCTCTATTCTTAATCCGTATTGCAAAACTTCGAATGCTCGTGGTCAGGCGATCGATCGAGCGCATCCTGATGTCTACATTACTGCTCTCCTTAATCCTTAACACTATCGCCCTCGGCTTACAACAAGTCAGACTATTCCACTGGGAAGGATGTTCAGTATATCCGCTACTCGTCTTAATCTCTTTTACGGGTTCTTTGCTACATGCATATCGAACAAGAAAAAGCATTATGGATGAACTTATTGAAATTGATGCCCGTCTTGGACTGAAAGAAAGGCTTAGCACGGCATATGAATGTCATCAGCTTGGCCGCAAATCCATATTTGTGGACCTATTAATTAATGATGCGGTCGAGCTTCTCGGCTCATTCAAGTCTAACCAAATCTTACCCAGGAATTTTTCTCCAACTTATTTAGTAATTCCATTTTTAACCGTAGTAATACTTATTCTCTTTTCAGTTGATTTAACTCCAAGGGTGCTCGAACAAGACCGGACTGGTGGTGAAAGACTCAAAAAGATCGGAATTAAGATGGAGAGATATTCCGAGCGGGAGCTTCAGGATATAAAAAAGACAAAGAAAAAGTCTCGAAAAGATTTATTTCGGCAAATGGAAAAAATTGCTGAGGAACTCAAAGGCCAGACAATGACAAAAGAGAAGCTGCTCCAATCTCTGGGCAAGCTGACAAGAGAGGTGGAGGCAAGACAGACCCAGCTAGCCCGCCGACTTGAAGTTGAACTCAGCCTTGGCGACATTTCAAATGCGCCGATGCTTAAGCCCCTTCAAAAAGAGAAAGTAACTCCCAATGAAGTAAAGCAATTAAAAACACAACTAAAGGAGTTGTTCGAGGGCGAACTCCCAGGCTCTCTATCACGCGACATATTCGGCCTCGAGCAGAACTGCGGGCTTGAACAGTTTCTTGATAAGATTATGAATGAGGTCAGGTCGGCCCTGCCAGTGGGCGACGAGTTGCCTTCGCCGCGGGAAGTAAAAGATGTCTTTGTCGGTAAAGCTTCTGAAGACAATAGGAATACTTTACCGGGGCATGAGTTGGTTGTTCAGAAGTCCGGCGAGGCGCTTGCTTTCAGGCAAATCTCACCCGTCCAGAGGCAGCCCAAGGCTGGTTCCACGCATACAGAAAAAAGTGGTCAAGATCCTGATGAACATCTGCACTTTACCGCCGGTCGAGAAAAAGCTGGCGGGGAAAAGAGACCTCCTTACGAATTAGAACATTCAAAACACCCCGCCCTTAAAGACAAGGGCTTTTCGGGCCAAGAAGAGCGGTACAGTGTCTATGTCCGATCCTTGCCGATAATGGGCAAAGCTACGTTGAAAGAGGAAGAAGTGATCAGGCCCTACCGGCTGGAGATAGAAAACGTCCTGCAAAAGGAAGATATTCCTTTAAATTATCGAGAATACATAAAAAATTATTTCCTCTCCATTGGATTGAAGAAGGAAGAAAATGGAAATGGCGGCATCAATTGAGCATGTTGATACTATAAAGAAAAATTTTGGCCTGATAACCGATGAACTCTCAAAGGTAATTGTCGGGCAGACCACACTTATGCAAAACATCTTCATTTGTCTTTTGTGTGGGGGACATGCTTTGATTGAAGGTGTGCCTGGATTGGGCAAAACCTTGACGGTTAAGACTTTGAGCCAGGTCCTTGACTTAAAGTATTCCAGAATTCAGTTTACCCCCGATCTCATGCCCGCGGATATCCTGGGCACGAATATCGTCAATGAGGATGAGAAGGGAAATCGCTATTTTGAGTTTTATAAAGGGCCCATATTTGGCCAGATTATTCTGGCCGACGAAATCAACAGGGCTACACCGAAGACCCAGTCAGCCCTTCTTGAGGCCATGCAGGAGGAAAAGGTCACGGTCTTCGGTGTTGAATATCCCCTGAGGCCGCCTTTCATCGTTCTGGCAACGCAGAACCCTCTGGAGATGGAAGGGACCTACCCTCTTCCAGAGGCCCAGATTGATCGTTTTTTCTTCAAGCTTAAAGTCAGGTATCCAAGCCCCGATCAACTGATCGAAATAATTGACAAAACCACAGAGGACTATCAGCCAAACATAAGCAAGATAATGGATGCAAGTTCGATCCTTCAGATGAAAACATTGGTCAAACAGGTACCTATTGCCTCACATGTTAAAGACTATGCCATCAGGCTCGTTCTGGCCAGCCACCCGAACGTTGATTCTTCTCTAGATAAGATCAAAAAGTATGTCCGTTTTGGATCGAGCCCAAGGGGGGTACAAAGCCTGGTTAAGGCCGGAAAAGTATTGGCGCTGCTTCAAGGGCGTTATAATGTTTCCTTTGAAGACATCAGGGAGGTGGCAAAACCGGCTCTGGGGCATCGTATTATTCTCAATCTCAGAGGAGAAGCCGAAGGGATCGATGCGGACGATATTATAGAGGATGTTTTAAAAGGCGTGCCCGAAAAAGTTCGCCCTTGAGTATACTGACTCCTAACACATCCGCACCTTTACAACAACCACGCCCTATGGGGCACACCGAAACATGAAAAAAGGAAGAATTTTCGACAGGATAACAGGATTATGAGAATAGGACTATCCTGGTATCCCGTCAAAAAATTCTTTTTTCGTAGAAAAAGATTGAGATCCCCAAGATGAAATTTTTTGAAAGTGGAGCTGATTCATGGCCGTGAAAAATGACGTTGAATCTTTTTTAGATGAAAATTTTTTAAGGGAACTGGAGAAGCTCAAGATGCTGGCTCAGAAGGGGAAAAAAGGGCCGATCAGGGGGGAACACAATTCCTGGCAGAGCGGGGCCAGCCTTGAATTTCTGGATTACCGAAAATATCAGGTCGGAGACGATTTCCGCTACATCGATTGGAATGTATATGGACGGCTGGATAAACTTTTTATTAAATTATTCCGCGCCGAAGAGGATTTGACCATCCATATCCTCGTGGACACGAGCCGATCCATGGGGTGGGGGAACCCACCAAAAGACATATACGCCAAGAAGATCGCTGCCGCTCTGTGCTATATCGGCCTGGCCAATCTGGATCGAGTGGGCGTTGCTTCTTTTACTAACTCACTTGGTGGTTTTAAGTTACCGGAAAAAGGCAGGCAGGTTTACCCGTCGATGCTTAAATATCTGCTTTCCCTTAAGCCGAAAGGCAAAACAGATCTTAACTCATGCCTCACTGATTACGCCTTGACCTGCAAGCAACCGGGCATTGCCATTATTCTCAGCGACCTTTTAGACCCCAATGGCTTCGAGAAAGGTTTGGAGGCGCTGAGTTATGGAAAGTTCGACATTACCGTTATCCAGGTGCTCGATCATGATGAACTTTTTCCGCCTTTAAGCGGATACCTCACGCTTAAAGAAGTGGAGACAGGAGAGACAAAAAAGATTACTCTGGACGGGGCGTTATTGCAGCTATACCGCCAAAAGGTTCGCAATTTTCTTGAAAACATCAGGGCCCTGTGTCTTAAGAAAGGGATCAACTACTATCCATCTGATACAAGCATTCCCTTTGAGGATTTCTTGCTTGATTATTTAACAAAAGGACCACTTTTTCACTAATTACATTTTCATCGCTAATACGTTAGATGCAATTCACCAATCCAATTGCACTACTGGTTTTAGGACTAATTCCAATACTTATACTTATCCACAGCCTAAAACCCAAGCCCAGGCAAGTCGAGGTCACAAACCTTTTTTTATGGCGAGAGGTCTTGAAAGAAAAAAGAAGTGGGCTCCGCATTCAAAGGATTATAAAAAACCTGCCGCTTTTGCTCCAGATTTTTACCGTAATCCTGGCCGCTTTTGCCTTGGCCGAACCTGTTTGGTTATACACTTCTCAAATAAAAGGAAATGCTATCCTGGTTTTGGATTCAAGCGCAAGCATGAAAACCCGAGTGGCCTCGGGAACAAGGTTCGACAAAGCCAGGGCAGAAGCGCTTAAACTTATTAATGAACTTCCGAAAGGCAGCAAAATACTCATCATCCAAGCAGGGAACAAACCGATACTTAAGTCCGGCTTTTCGGATAATAAAAAACAATTGAAACGAACAGTTGAAGGCATCCAACCTTCGGACGCACCGGGGAAGATAGAAAAAGCGCTTTACCTTGCTCTTTCCTTTATGGACCCGAAGCGGGATGATTGGATCTTCCTGATTACCGATGGCGCAGGTGGTGATTTCGAAAAACTCTCCCGGATTCATCAAAAAGTCAGGCCTATTTTAATCCCTGGCGGAAAAAGGAACATAGGCATCACAAAGTTTGAGGTACGGCCGGAATTGGATTTTGAAGATCGCTACGAGATCATGGTGGAGGTGAAGAATTATAACCCAAATCCGGTTCTCTGCCCGATCCACTTGACTCTTGACAAAAAGAGTATTGTCAAAAAGACCATCGGACTCAGAGCGCTTGGAAAAAAGCTGCTCATCTTTCCATACTCTGGCCTTATTGCTGGAACGGCTCAAGTAGCTCTTGAACTAAATGATGATTTCCCCGTTGATAACATGGCCTATTCCGTGCTGAATCCATCAAAAGATATGTGGATTCTGTTGGTCACTAAAGGTAATTATTTTTTAGAAAAACTTTTAGAGGCCTACCCCAATTTCATGATCAATTCGGTCAAGGAAATAATTTCCTCCTCATGGACGGATCAGACTACACGGCACGACATCGTCATTTTAGATCGGATCTCTCCTCCGTCAACTGAAAAAGGAAATTTCCTCTTGATTGATTCTTTCTCGCCTTCGATACCACTTTTAAGAATCGATCAAATCGATAATCCAGAAGTACTGGATTGGGATCGGAAGAATCCTCTTATGACAAATCTGGATTTAAGCGGGCTTACTATTGAAAGTGCCACTCTGGTAAAGGCGGATAAAGCCCTGCAACCAATAATTGAATCGCGGCAAACCGGTCTGATGTATTCATATCAAAAAAGCGGTCTTCGCTCAGTTTTTCTTGGCTTTGATCTGACCAAATCCGATCTGCCGCTTCGAGTGGCCTTCCCGGTGATGATGAGCAACATTTTTCAGTGGCTCCGTCCCAATAAACTTCGCTTTTCATCAGCGCAAATTAAAGCGGGAAATTCATTTGATATGCACCTTGAGGCTCAAACGAAAAATTTCTCAATCCACACTCCATCGGGTAAGTGGGAAAAGCACAGTGTCGAATCCAATCCATTCAGCTATGTAAATACCGGTGAAGTGGGAATATACATGGTGGTTGAAGGTGAAAAGCGGCGATATTTCGCCGTAAATCTTGTAGATGAATCAGAATCGGATATCCGGGTTCCCACGGTTGAATCTCCGGCCCAAGAAGCCGCCGTAAATTCAGGTCCAGAGCCGGCTACAGCGGAGTTGCCCCTCTGGATTTTCTTTCTATTCTCAGCATCCGCCATCCTGGTCCTGGAATGGTGTTTCTGGCTGAAAAGCAGGTGAGGCGAACCAAATGCCCGTTGCATTTATGAGGCCCATATTTCTCTTATTCTTGCTCTTTATTCCGATGATCTGGATCACGATCAGTCGGTCATCTTGCAAGAGCAAACCGCGCCTGAGCCGAATATTCATCGGAGGTCTCCGCTCATTGCTCCTCTTAATCCTGGGTCTGGCGCTTTCTGATCCGAGATTTATTAAAAGTTCTGATCGCGTCAACCTTTTCTTTTGTCTGGATGTTTCCGAGAGTGTCGGGGAGGACAGGGAAAAGGCAGCCATGAAATTAATACAAAAGGCCGCCGCAGGTATTAAAGAAGAAGACCGGGCCGGGCTGATACTCTTTGGAAAGCAGCCCTCTCTTGAGATCGATTTAAAAAGGGATTTTCATCCCCTCGTTCTCAAGTCTCAGGTCAATACAAACTTTACAAATATGTATGGCGCGCTCCAGTTGGCCATTGGAAAACTGCCTCAGGAAGGCAAAAATAGAATCGTCCTGCTTTCAGATGGAAATCAAAACATGGAAGACTCGATTGAAATGGCCTACCTGGCCAGTTCACTGGGGATCGAGATCTATCCTGTGCCGCTTACTTCCTGGTTCGAAAAGAGCGAGGTTTTTATCGAAAAATTGGAAACTCCCCCGACTGTCCCCCTGGAAACGCCTTTTGATATTCGGCTCTATGTCATGAGCACAAAAGAGAGCGAAGGCGAGCTTATTCTCTTAAAAAACGACAAACTTATGGCCAATCAAAGTGTGAAACTTCGATCTGGAAAGAATGTGTTTCGTTTCGTTGATATCCTCAAGAACCAGGGCCTTTATCTGTATAAAGCGGTGATTAATGCGCCTGAGGACACAGTCTTTCAAAACAATGAAGGTCTTTCCTTCACCCGGGGGGCAAGAAAATCAGAGGTTTTGTATCTGGGCGGTGAGATAGAAGAAGGCCACCTGGCACGTGCATTGCGCCGTCAGGGACTCAATATTATCCAAAAGAAAATTGAAGATTTGCCTCGTTCCATTCATGGCCTCCTTGATTACAGCGCCATCATCCTCGACAACGTTTCCGGTCAATCACTCTCTTATGCCGCTATGGAAAATTTCGAAAAGTATGTCAAGGATATTGGCGGCGGCCTGATCATGATCGGCGGAGATAAGAGCTTTGGCGCCGGTCTCTATCAGAAGACACCCGTTGAAAAGGCTTTGCCTGTCTTCATGGATGTGCCGACTACCCTTGAGCTTCCGGGATTATGTCTTGTACTGGTCATTGATAAATCCAGCAGCATGGGCGGGAGCCTTTCTGGAAAAATCAAACTTGAGGGGGCCAAGATTGCGGCCTTTTCCGCAGTGGAGTTGCTCAACCCTATCGACAAGGTTGGGATCTTGGCCTTTGACACGGAATTCCATTGGATAGTGCCCATAACGCAAGCCAAAGAGCGGCGAAAGATCGCACGCTATCTTTCAACTTTAACGGAAACGGGAGGTACAGACCTGTATCCCGCTCTTCAGGAGGCCTTCAAGGTCCTTAAGGAAATTCCGGCTGCGAAAAAACACGTCATTGTCCTCTCGGACGGGTTAACCAATGAGGCGGATTTCCGTCCCCTGGTCCATTCAATGAGACATGCGCACATTACAGTCTCGACGGTAGCTGTAGGAAGCGATTCTGACGTAAATCTGTTGAGGGATATAGCTGAATGGGGCGGCGGCAGAAGTTACTACACAAACAATGCCAGCAACATCCCGCGAATCTTCGTGGGTGAAACCAAAATTGCAACAAAAAAGGTCATCTCCGAAAAGGCGATGCAGCCCTTTGCGGCGATGCAGGGTGAAATGACCCTAGGCATTCCGACCAATGATTTGCCTTTAGTACGCGGCCTTGTCATCACTTATCCCAAACCGGGTGCCCGCGTCTTGCTCAAAACCCAAGAGGGACCGCTCTTGGTAGCCTGGCCATACGGGCTGGGCAGAAGTGTGGCCTTTACCTCTGATCTTTCAGGTCGATGGGGAAAGGACTGGCTCCTATGGGATCATTACGGGAAATTCGTTTCTCAAATGGTCAAATGGGCGCAGAGGAAGGAAGCTCCGAGAAACTATTCCGTAAATATCGCCAGAGGGGGGGGAAATGGGATATTCACCGTGGACGTGACCGACGATCAAAACCGCTTTGTCAATAATCTTGACCTGAAAATCAAGGTTCTGTTTCCATCCAAAACCGATCGAATAATCTCTTTAGATCAAGTCGCGCCGGGAAGGTACAGCGGATCGTTCACCGCCGTGGAAACAGGTGAATATTATTTAAGCCTCTTTGGCACAGAGGGGACAGATTTGTTCCGATCTCACATATTTGGATATGGAATTCCTTATACGAATGAATTTGAGAATAAAGGCATAAATTATGCCTTACTGAAGCGCCTGGCCGTAATAACCAAAGGACGGCTGCTGAAACCCGGAGAAAACTTTGATGATCTGTTTACCTCAAACTCTGACATAAAAGAATATGGGGGCCAGCTCTGGCCTTACCTGGCCCTGGCATCCCTGCTTCTTCTCATCGCGGATGTAGGTGTTAGAAAATTTTCAGAAACTCGGCAGAATCACATGACCGGCGGTTAAAGACTCTCAAGAATAGGTAAGAGCTTGCACTTTATACAAGGTTGCGGTCAAATGAGTAAAGATAACTCGTGAAATTATATATATGGTATGTAGGGACGGGGTTTATCCCCATAAGCGCTCAAATAAGAAAATCTATAGCAAAGCTTTTAGT
>CAZTAS010000201.1:0-11684 GCA_964611635.1 uncultured Thermodesulfobacteriota bacterium | reverse complement strand
GACCTGAGGGAGTACCTTGGCTGGGAAGCGGAGTTGGATCGCTGCCTCAAACAGGGCTTCCGGGTTTTTCGCTTCTTCCCAATGGTGCAGGAGTGGTCTATCTCTTCATTGTTGTTTCGAAGAGTTCAGGAACGACTTCGCGGCTCGGGTGTCTGCCTCGCCTTCTCCACAAAGGAATCGTTGATCTCCGATTGGGGACATGCTGAAGAGATCGCCCGTGTAACCGCTGATTATGGCCTTCCGGTGATCCTGACCGATACTAACTATAGCAACATGGCAGAGGTGACCACCGTCATGCAGCAATACCCGCATGTTTATGCGGAGACGAACTTGCTGGCCACCACGGATGCCATCGGGATTATGGCTGAGGAGGTTGGCGTGAACCGCCTCCTGTATGGTTCATCGGCACCAATGCATCCGATGCAGAAGGCCCTGAATGAAGTGCTGGAAACCGCTTTATCGGATGAAGACAAGGCTGCGATCCTGGGCGGCAATGCCATGCGCTTGCTTGGTATCTCCCATCAGATGCTGGCGAATCGTCCTCAGATGACGAATATGGAACCCAGGGGTTTCCAAGAAGAGATCATCGATGTGCACTCTCATCTCGGATATTGGCGCTTTCCAATCCGAAATGAGAACTACGACGCCACCCAAATGATAGGGCGGATGAGGAGGTTTGGTATTTCTCGCAGCGTGGTGTCTTCCTACGAAGGCATGCGTTACGATATCGGGGCGGGCAACCGTGAGGTGGCAGGGGCCATCGCTGACCATCCGGAACTGCTTGGTTACGTGGAAGTGAATCCTCATCAGTTGAAGCGATCGTGTGAGGAGATGGACAATTACTATCGGTTACCCAATTTTGTGGGAGCGGAACTGGAGTTGAGTCACACAGTGCAGACCACAGGCAGTGAAGACGTACAGGCCCTGATCGGAGAGATAGCCAGGCGTGGCAAACCGGTTTTGTTCACACCTGACGGGCGGGAACGAGATGACGCACTGGCTGAAAGGGAGCTTGGGCTTCAGAACCCGAACCTGATCATCATCCACGCTCACAGCATGGACATCAACTGGGCGAGGATTGTGGCGGATGTACCCAATATCTATGTCGAGTTCTGCCTCAGCCGACCCAGTTGCTATGACATTCGCGATGTTCTGAGACTGCTCGGTCCCAGACGCTTACTTTTTGGCAGTGACCAGACTCTGCTCAGCGTCGGAGCTGCCATGGGTCTGTATCTGGACGCCGGGCTCACTGCCTCTGAGCGGCGTATGATCCTCCATGAAAATGCCGGGCGGATTTTCGAGCTTTGACAGATACATCTTACAGATCCATTTCAGTAAATCAAAACTTGACATATTTCCTTCTATGTTTATATTATTTTCCTAAATCTCAGGGAAGGTGTTTTCAACTGTTTATCCAATATGGGCCAATGTTTAGTTGACCTCAAGCAGAGGGAGGCTCATGGATTATTTCGGGGGACCTTGTCGGTCAGTAAGACTTGGACAGGGGTTTCGTTTTTGACATGGGGAAAAAGGGGGGCTTGATGGCCAAGGAAAGTAGGAGAAATATGGGTATCATTCTGTCGTTTTGTGATGACAATGGTGAGTTAATCCATGAGTTTGCCGTACCGCATACCTCGGCGATTCCAGCTACAGGAGACGTGATTACTGTCGATCCGCACTGGGAGGGCCTGAAGATAGTAAACCGGGAATTCTCTTACGATGATTCGGAGTACATCCGCAGGATAACTTTTTACTGTAAGGTATTGGAGATTAGAAGGTAAAGTCACCGTTAAACTAAGTGTTTTTGCCCTACATTTTTGGAGAGACTCGAGTCAATCAACTCCTTGTATCTGAATATCTTCTAAGATCCTTTGAGGAGCTTGATGCGGAACTTCTCAAGAAGATTGAAGGGCAGGAACTCAGCATTAGGCTTCCGCATCCTATCCATATTTATTTGAAAAAGATCGATAGAATTGGATAATTATTTTATAATAGATCTGTAGATGGTTGGCCCTCTGAAAATCGCGTTTAACCTTTTGGGAGGTGGTAATAATACAACCTGCTACTGTTCTCTGCAGAGGATGGTCAGCGGGCTGTTCTACCTTGAATGAGGTTTGTGCTTTAAGATCTCGATAAAGGCAAAGCTCCCGAAAAGGAGTGTCGCAAAGCCACAGGATCTAAAGCTCAAGAAATGTAAATTTGAACTGAGCCAATGATAGCCGAGCTACCGAAGGATCAACAAGGGTGACTCGGTTCTTTCTTTTCAGGTCGTCCTTTATCTGAAGAACAAGCGATGCTTTTTAAGGTCATGAGTCAATTTAAGGAGAGGATCAGACAGGATATCCGGACTCAGGCTAAGGTAATACTGGTTGAGAGAATTCAAGAGGAGAGCAGGCGCCCTTTCCTTAGCCATTCACCAGCTTAAAAGGGAGAGATGAATAATGGAAACCGCTGCTGTTGAAAATCAAATGGTCTTTATGGGTTTTCTATCCTGGTTATGGTTGACAATCATAGCTGTTGTTGTCTCTTTGATCTGGTACTATGTGCTCAAAACTCGGTCGTGCGGAGGGTACTGGATTGAGGTGATCGCCGCCTGGATGGGGGCGTGGGTAGGTACTCCTGTTGCGGGCAATTGGGGCTTCTTGACCTTCAACCACATATGCATTATACCAGCGGTTCTCGGTTCTATCTTTGCGGTCATGTTATGTGCCAACTGTGAAAGGGTTCTGAAGGTGGCTTTCTCCGGCAAAGTGGAATAGTACGGAAGGGGCGCCTACTTTCCTCTTACTGGCTTCCGAAGTTGATGGCGGGAACTGCAAATTTCGGTTTATGCAATTGGTGGAATGATTGTTGAGCAGAGAACCGGATGTGACGTAAAAAACCTTTTCGATGAACGGGGAAATCGCTCGACCGGTACTTCGATGATCCTGGTGTGAATAAGGTCAGTGAGCGTTACAAGGTTGGGGGATACTTATAGGAAATCACGCTCATTAAGTATAAATAAAACCATATTTGACAAATCATTAAACTCAAGAAATCCGCACCTTGCCGCCCTCTCATTCACGGGTCTCTTCTATCCGCTTCCCTCCTGGAAAGCACTTATGATGTTTCACAGATGGCTGGGATAGGGGGTGAGAAACCTGCCGGACTTTTCTACAAGAGACCAGAAAAAAATACTTGACAGACTCTGTCTGCCTTTGTATATTTTTCAGAAAATTACTATAATTCAGAAAAAGTTAAATATTCTGAATAATATCATCAAAGGAGGTGACGAAAATGGGCAAAAAGAATGTGGAGGAACCCTGCTGCGATACGGGTAGTGAGGCGAGCTGCTGCAAGGTTGAGTCAGTAATCAGCGTAGACGATAGGGGGCAGATGGTGCTTCCTAAAAGCATAAGAGATAAAGCAGGAATTCGTGCCGGGGATAAGCTGGCAGTTGTGGCCTGGGAAAAAGGTGGCGAGGTATGCTGTATCTCTCTGATTAAAGTTGAGGATCTCGCAGGGATGGTGAAAGGCATACTTGGGCCAGTGATGAAAGATGTGCTAAAAGAATGAAAAAGTGATTGCGGGTGAGAATTTCGGACGGCAGAACTCTCTCAGCTTTGTTGACAGCTTTGCTCTTCGGCGGTGTATGTGCTTTTGGATACACCCCCAGAAGGCTCTGTTTTCGGATCGCAAATTGCTATGGGAATAACGGAGGAGGTGCTCAATGAAAGATAAAGAAATAAAGGAGGTTGTGAGAAAGGGCTACGCTAAGATAGCCAAAAGAGAAAGCTCTTGCTGTGCCTCTGCCAGTTGCTGCTGCGGAAGTAGTGACTTGGTGGGAGATATCAGCAGGAACATGGGATACACTGATGAGGAACTCAAGTCCGTTCCCGAGGGGGCAAATCTCGGACTTGGCTGTGGAAATCCTACTGCTCTGGCATCTTTGAGAAAAGGTGAGACCGTTCTTGACCTTGGCTCGGGTGCTGGATTCGATTGCTTTCTCGCAGCTAAGGAAGTTGGTGAAAGTGGAAGAGTTATAGGGGTAGATATGACGCCCGAAATGATTGACAGGGCGAGGGAAAATGCCGAAAAAAGCGGCTATGAAAATGTAGAGTTTAGGCTTGGAGAGATCGAAAACCTGCCGGTTGCCGATAATTCTGTTGATGTGATCATCTCAAATTGTGTCATTAACCTCTCGCCCGACAAGAGAAGAGTCTTCATGGAAGCGTTCAGGGTGCTAAAACCGGGTGGTAGGCTGATGATATCGGATATAGTTCTGTTGAAAGAGCTTCCGGATTTCGTAAAGAATTCTATAGAGGCATATGTCGGTTGTCTCTCCGGAGCAATAATGAAGGACGAATACATGGAATCGATGGAGGCAGCAGGATTTGAGGAACTCAGGGTAGTCGATGAAACATCTTTTCCCATGGAGTGTATGGTTAATGATCCGACTGCAGAAGCGATCATCAGTGATCTGAGCATACCACTTGAAAGAGTAAAGGAAATCGCAGACTCGGTTTTGAGTATAAAAGTCCATGGGATCAAACCAGGTGGAAAGATTTAGCAGCATCATCACCGAAAACCAATACTTCTGATTTAAGTGATTGTTATTCAATCACTTTATCCATTTACCTCAAAAATCCCTTGATCTATTTCGGCTGGGTCGGGCGGTATAAAGCGAGGTTATTTACGGGTAGGGGTTTGCACTTGGGGCAATGATCATAGCGTATCCGACAGGAAAATCGAGAAAGTACTTGACAAAATTCTCAAGATTCTTATATTAATTCAGACATACAGGGAAGGTTCTCAAAACACATCTCAACATGGGTCTAGATCTCAGTGGAACCTTTAACTTGAGTAAGAGGTGGTACTGTATGTTAGTTCGGAATTAGCCCTGCTTTTGAATTTTACGAAGAGCAGGGATTTTTTATTTTGAAGAGATTTGTGATCTAAGATTCCGATAAAGGCGGAGCTTCCGAAAGAGGGCGTCGCGCAAAGCCAGAGGGTCTAAGGCTCACGGGATAGTTGTAGAGGGGTAACAGCATAGATTTGGGCTGAGCTATGATAGCCGAGCTACCGAAGGATCAGTAGAGGTAGCTCGGTTTTTCTTTTTGAGCTGTCTCAATCTTAATAAGGTGAGTGACCTATGGGTTGGGTCACAGAAATACTCAGTGGGAGCGTTGGTACGCTGGTAGGCCAGGTTGGAGGCATTGTAGATAAGTTCCATCTTAGTGGCGAGGAGAAACAGAGATTTAAGCTGGAATTGGAGGCTCTGCTCCAGAAACGAGACTCGGAAATCGAGGAAACCATCCGCGCAGAAATCCAGGCGAAGGAAAGGGTTCTGGTTGCCGAGTTGACGCAAGGTGATAGCTACACCAAGCGTGCACGGCCAACGGTAGTATATGCTGGGTTGGTATTCATTTTCCTTAACTACTGTATCATCCCTGCTATTCAGTCGCTTGCAGGTGTGACCGTGAAACCTTTTGAGTTGCCAATCGAGTTCTGGGTTGGCTGGTCCGGGATTGTGACGACATGGGTTATTGGTCGATCGGTGGAGAAGCGTGGAGCACGTGGCCGTATGACAAGCGTCATCACAGGAAGCGGCACCAGTCGCTTGCTGAGTGAGGAGGCTAAAGGCTGGAGGAGTGCGTAATCTGAGCTCATTACATTTCGGCACACATTGTGATGGCTCAATGGGAATGTTGATGATGCAGCAGCCTTCGAGATATTCATGTTCACATTAGTCAAGAGGATATCATGAAAATCAACGAGAAACATCTCCTTGAAGGAGATGGTATTGGCTATAAAGAGTCGCACAACCACGGTGGTTTATTTGAGAGCGGTCTCCCGGATACCATTATTATCCACTATACTGCAGGCAGTTCTATGAAATCCTCAGTCCAGGCGCTCTGTGATCCGAAGATGAAGGCTTCAGCTCACCTCGTAGTCGGCCGGGATGGATCGATTACTCAGCTGGTGCCTTTTGACACGATCGCCTGGCATGCAGGCAAAAGCTCATACCAGGGCCGCGTCGGATTCAATCATTATTCGATCGGCATTGAGATTGACAATGCCGGACGATTGACGAAGAGTGGTGACAGATATGCTGCGTGGTTTGGCAAGGCTTATCCGGAAGATGAAGTGATAGAAGCCGTGCACCGGAACGAGTCCACACCGTCATATTGGCACCGTTACACGGAGGAACAGATTACCATCGTCCGGGATATCTGTGCTGAATTGATTGAGAGTTATGGTATTTCCTCGATTCTCGGCCATGAAGAGGTCTCGCCACAGCGGAAAGTTGATCCAGGGCCCGCATTTCCACTGGATAAACTGCGCGAACGGGTGCTCTATCGTGATCGGGCGGATGAAGGCCAGGAGGAAATGCTACTCTCAGGCAATGTGGGTATCGTGACTGCATACAAACTCAATATTCGCTCTTCTCCGAGGTTCGGTGCTGCTACAGTTGCACCGCCATTATCGCAAGGTACCATTTTGGATATTCTGCAGGAGAGCAATGGCTGGTGCGAGGTTCGGGTCCAAATCCAGGGATGGGTCAAAAAGGAATATATAAAGACTTAGTTGCTTTCCCATTATCTATAAGTGAGGTAGAACATGCTTAAGCTGATCGGACTCTCGTTTGCGATCCTCGCAGGGGTTTTGGATGGAATCAGGGACGGTCACATCTGGAAGGACTGGACTTTGGGATCAGAGAGCTGGCACTTGGTGAAGTTTCTGTCCCAGCTTTGCCTCGGCCTGATGTTCATGATGACGGCATTTGCGGTATCGCCCTGGTATATGATGATCCTCCTTCTAATGGGATACGCTCTGGTGTTTATGGTGGCATTTGAGATAACATATAACAAGGGAGTACCGGAGGAAACTCACATCTACATTCTGGGATTGAGATGGATAGTAAGGGGTCATCTGGCAATACTTCTGTTTGTGGTTGCACTTATAGTCGGCGGTTTTTTGATAACAGTATCGTAGAGGAGAAATTCAGAGGCATTTCTGATGGAAGACCAAAGGGGGAGGCTGAGAAGGATTAAGGAGCACGAAAGAGTATCAAGTTTGAAAGGTTCCATCGATCCCGATTGAAGTTAAAGTTCCTTGATGGAATTCTATAAGTAGGGGCTCGGCATGGTTTCACTTTTATGGTTATGTATTAGGACTTCTTACAAAGTTTCCTGTGTAAGGAGGGGGACATTATGAAAAAAGTAACTTTGAGTCTGATAATTAGCATTTTAGTCGCCATGGTCTCACCAAATGTTTCTGCCCAAAGTGTTTCGTGGAGGTACGTGGGACGACCGGTTTCTGCCCGAAAAATCGCCATCCGTTTCGATGGCTTCATCTATGCGCTCAATAATGACGGAAGTCTCTGGGTTAATCGAAATCAAGGTAACGACAAGCATTGGGTTTATTTGTATCATCTGCCCCGAGACATAAATACCATCACATGTGGATCGAGAAGCCTTTTCTTTCAAAAAACAAATCGCGAACTCTGGCGAGTGGCCAGAGCTGATGTTAAGGGACCGCCTAACCTTGTAGGCACTCCCGGGGCAGCTACGGAAATTGCCGGAACGGAGGATAATGCCCTTAATTTTCCTTTTCTTTGGGCGCTTAACGTTGATAAAACGCTTTGGTTTAACACATCGGGCGGCGCAGATGGTAAATGGCAAAAGGTGGGTAGACCCCATGCTGCGATAAAAATAGCAGCCGCACGAGGGGTAGTTTTTGCCCTCAACACTGATGGCTCATTCTGGATAAACAGGCATGGTGGTAGTGATAGAACTTGGAAGCGTTTGGGTTTAGTTAAAAACGCTATTGAAATTACCGCAGCCAGCATAGGGCAAGGCAACAGAATAGTCGTGTATAGGTTGGACCGTGACCAGTCATTGTGGGAAGGTACAATTCAGCAGTAACTTAAGGATAGTTGAAATATTCAAAAACTGACATTGAGCAGGTTCAATTTTGATTTTTGGGGTTTAATTCTTTATTTAATATGAAACAGAGAGTTATACACAAACTCCGAAAGGTTTGAATTCTTTCCATTCGGCCAACCGATTTCCCTCCTTGTGAACTTCGCTATGCACAGGAGGATAAAAAGGGGATAATTTAGGCTTTTAAAAAGACCATTTGGAGTGAAAACTTGCTGAGAACAAGAATTATTGCTAAAAATGGCCAATCTACCTGCTCAATGTCGGCAAAAATGGACTTTTTTAACAGTTTTCGCATAATCATACGGCCGACCTCAAGCCACAGCGGCTGATAACTTGACTTTGAAAAGGGGGTAGCATGGCCACCGAACTTGTAAAGTTAATTCCTTCGATTCTCTGGTTCTTTCTTGTTGTGGTCCTCTTTGTACTATTTTATCGACCTATACGAGATGAGTTGTTGCCAAATCTAATTGGCTTTAAGCTCATGGGGGTAGAATTTTCTTTTATCAAAGATTCCATCGATGCCGCCTTAGAATTGGCTGGAAAATCTCCGCAATGGAAGATCAAAGTTCCCCCAAGGGACAAAGAGCGGGTTCTGAACCGTGCCAAACAGCATCGGAAGATCTTCAGAGATGCTCAGATCCTCTGGGTGGATGATCATCCAGAAAACAATATTAACGAGCAGAGAATGTTCCGTGGACTAAAGGCTGAAATGGACATTGCCAGGAGTACCGGGGAAGCCCTAGATATGTTAAGGAATCACTTGTACGACCTTGTAGTCTCTGATATGGCCCGTGGTGACGAGGCTACGGCTGGTCTCAGGTTCTTGGAGCAATTTCGGAAGGAGACCAAGACTACTCCTGTGATCTTCTATGTTGGTGTGTTTGAGCCTGAAAGAGGTGTTCCTGCGCAAGCCTTCGGGATCACAAACAGACCTGATGAATTGCTTCATTTGACCCTCGATGCGTTAGAAAGAAGGAAATACTAAGGGGCACTATAGCTACGATTCTAAGGCGTAAAGGAGGAGGAGGATGCCAAACACTCTAGAAGAACAAGACTGGGAGCTTCTTCTTAAGAGAATTAAGAAAAAGAACTGTACCCCCTTCCTGGGAGCCGGAGCTTGTTTCAGAGCGATTCCTCTCGGACGCGACCTCGCGCATGAATTGGCAAAGAAGTATAGATATCCGCTGGAGGGGGCTGATGACTTAGCTCGAGTAGCTCAGTTTATTGCCGTGCAATATGGTGACGGTATATTTCCGAAGGAGGAAATTCAAACGCGGCTTGAAAACGTTACACCACCAGACTTCAATGAGCCTGATGAGCCTCACGGTATTTTAGCGGACCTTCCGTTACCTATATACATTACCACAAACTACGATGACTTGATGGTGCAGGCTCTTAGAAGCCGGAACAGGAATGCGAAGCGGGAACTGTGTCGTTGGAATGATCGTGTCCAGAACCAACCATCTATCTTCGACTCTGACTTCACACCTAGTGTAGCGGATCCTGTCGTATTTCACCTTCATGGGCACACCGAAGTGTTGGACTCTGTGGTTCTGACGGAGGATGATTATCTGGATTTCCTCATATCTATATCGCAGAATCCTGATAATGTCCTTCCACTACCAATTCAGGAAGCGTTGGCTAAAACATCACTCCTCTTCCTGGGCTACCGACTTGCCGATTGGGATTTTCGGGTACTCTTCCGAAGTCTTGTCAGTTATCTGAATATAAGCGGCGCCCGGTCTCACGTGTCAGTGCAGCTTTTGCCGGTGGGAAATACTGTCTCAGACGAGGAAAAAGAGCAAACTCGGAAGTATTTTGATCGTTATTTTCAAAAGCAAGAGATCCATGTTTACTGGGGACCATGTCGGGAGTTTGCCGCTGATCTGAGAGAGCGATGGGAGGCTTTTAGTAATGACTGATGAATTCCAACCTTATGTGGGACCACGACCTTTTGAGCGAAAAGATCATGGTCTTTTCTTCGGACGTAATCGTGAAATACGTGATCTCAGGTCCCTGGTCACTGCCCACCAAGCGGTTCTCTTCTACGCTCAATCAGGCGCTGGCAAGACCTCACTACTCAATGCAGGGCTCATTCCCACGCTGGAAAAGGGGAGATTTGAAGTTCTCCCTCTGGCGCGAGTTCGAGGCATGATTCCCGAAGGTATCCAGATCGAGCAGATACCGAATATCTACGTTTTTAACGCCCTCACGGGTTGGACAGAAGACGAACTCGATTCAGGAGAACTGGCACAGATGTCCCTTGTCAGCTTTCTGAAAGAGCGAGAGCGTCCTACGGATGAAGAAGGGATGCCTTTATTTCGTGTTGTTATCTTCGATCAGTTCGAGGAGTTGTTTACCTCCTATCCAGAGCGCTGGAAGGAAAGAGAAGGGCTCTTTCGTCAGGTAGCTGAAGCCCTTGCAGCAGATCGTCTGTTGCGGGTGCTGTTCGCCATCCGGGAGGACTATTTAGCCAACTTGGATTCCTATGTCGACTTCCTGTCCGAGCGGCTGCGCACGCGTTATCGGTTGGAGCGTCTGCGCCGTGAAGCTGCGTGCTTAGCTGTTGAGGGGCCACTACGAGACACAGGTCGCTCATTCGCGGAGGGGGTTGCATCAAACTTGGTCCAACAACTGCTCAATATTCGGGTCGAAAGCGCCACTGGAGAGACGGTCGAGGTAACGGGGGAGTTCATAGAACCCGTGCAACTTCAGATAGTCTGCCAGAGCTTGTGGCAGGATTTGCCGTCTGAGGTTACGGTGATCACACAGGACCACCTTCAAGCTTTCGGTGATGTGAACCAGGCTCTTTCAGGGTTTTATGAGGGATCCATCGAGAGATCAGCCCGAGAGAGCGGCGTAAAAGAGGGGGACCTGCGCACATGGTTTGAGCAAAGGTTTATTACACCGGCAGGAACACGGGGAACGGTTTATAGAGGACAGGAGGAAACCGTCGGGATGCCGAATGCGGCAGTGGATGTGCTTGAGAGCTTACATATCATCAGAGGGGAGTGGCGAGGCGGCGCCCGATGGTATGAACTGACCCATGACCGGTTTATTGAGCCTATTCAAGAATCCAACGAGCAATGGCTGCCTGAGCGATGGGAGGCAGAGCAAATGCGCCGTCGGCTGGAAGCCAAAGCAGCGGAGTGGGTACGCCTGGGTCGAGGCAGAGACGCTCCGCTGGGCGAAGTCGAACTGGTGGAGGCGAAACACTGGTTGAACATTCTTGATGACGCAAACCTCAGCTATAGTGAAGATGTGTCAGCGTTAGTGAAGAAAAGCTATGTGGTTATCGAGGAGGCGAGGAAGGAGAGGGAAGCCGCACGCCAGCGCGAGTTGGAACAGGCTAAAGCCTTGGCAGAAGAGCAGCGTGCGCGGGCCGAGGAGAAAGCCAAGAGAGTCAAACTTCTTCTCAGGATGAGTGCAATGCTGGTGGTGGTGTCTCTAGTGGCAGTAGGGTTTGCTGTGCTTGCTTTTCTCCAACGACAAAAGGCTCAAGAACAAGCCGAGATAGCCGACGCCCGCCGGTTAGCAGCCTATGCTGAATTGACGAGAAATCAGCGCGCAAATTTGCTGCCCCGCAGTGTCCTACTCGCTGTGGAATCCATAAAATGTTTGCCTTCTTTGGAGGGAGATCAAGCTCTACGCAAAGGCTTGTCCTTACTTCCCTATCTGGTTGCTTACATGACTCATGAGGGTAGTGTATCTTCCGTCGCCTTCAGTCTGGATGGGAAGTATCTGGCAACGGCAAGTTAT
>CAZTAS010000200.1:0-11694 GCA_964611635.1 uncultured Thermodesulfobacteriota bacterium | reverse complement strand
TCCGTGTTTGCAACTACTTGATTTTATTGTAAAGTAAACCGGACATTACTGAAAAGAAATAGAGAAGTTATCAAGTTTTTCCATTTATGAGCCCAACATTTTTTTATATATCGCATAAAAACGAATGTCAAGCATATTTTCCTTACCTAAAAATAGATATTGTCATCTCAGAGAACGAAAAAGGCTTCTTGGATTAAGGACTTAGATGAGGTATAATCCTCACCGCGTGGGTGAAACCAAGAAATTCAAGGAGGGCCGTCTATATAGTACAACAAACCGTTTTTGCTTTCAATCTCAAAAGGACGGAAGAGGGCTTACTCTGTTTGCTGAATTTTTCAAAGCCATGAGCTTTGAGGAGGTGGTTGAGAGCTATATGTGCAAGCCCTGATCAGGAATTGGCTTTGAGGCCATCCGCTACATAAAGTTTCTTTGAGAGCGCCTTGAGTGAAATTCCAAAAGGCAAGAAAATAAAGGAAGTCGTTTTAGATACTGAATATTACAGCAATGAGCTCATCGAACATCTTTATGGCGAAAAGCTATGGTGGTCCATTGCCGCGGACAAGGATAAAAGCGTAAAAGATATCAAGGCCATCCCTGACAATGAGTGGAAGCCTTTTGTGACAAAGGATGGTATAAGTACCGACAAAGTAATAGCCGGGACGTTGCACGCGATGAACAAATGGAATATTGCCTCTCGGCTTATCATCCTGAGATGGCAGGACAGGCAGTTGGAGTTGTTCAAAAACAGCTGTCATTACCACTGCATCACCACCAACATGGTGGAAGAAAGCCCCCAAGAGCGGGCCTGGGCATATAATGAAAGAGCTCATATCGAGAATAACATCAAAGAGATAAAGTACGTATTTGGGATGGAGAAGCTTCCCAGTGGGGCTTTGGTGGCAATGCCATCTACTTTGGCATAGGGGTGCTGGCCTATAACTAGCGCAAAAACTTTTAACCACGCCCACAGATTGGCGGGCAAAAACTCCAGCCACGGGCTGCAAGCCCGTGCCACGCAATGAAAAAGTGTGTGCCCATATTCCTCGTCTATAGCAAGGAATAAAGTGTTTTCCGTGTTTTTTTGATCTTATACTGCAAAATCCGGGTTAAAACGAACCCAGCTGGCAAGGTTTAATTCGGATGCCCAATTTTTCGCATGCCGCCGTGATGCCCATCTTTGGCATCCAGAACCGCCGCACAATTTCCCAGGCGGTAGAACACGGCAGCTTGCCATTGACCAGCCCCTTTCGAAGGGCATCCTCCAGTTCGGCTGAAACAGATTCTGCGGATTTGACAATCAAGCGTTTCCCTTCAACATGCCCGAAAAGGCCCAACTGGCAATTGGATATTTTGATCTCCAACAGATCCACTGCCCGCCCAACTTCGGCTGGCGCAACCCCGAGTTCTTCAACAATCCGAAATGCCGATTCACACGGCAATTGTCCCTCCGAAGCCTGAGCCCTTATCGCTTTCACAATTCGGGGTTCCGGCGGTCCGCCCGGCCCGTGCTTCTCAGCATAATGTCCAGCATCTCTATGGGTCATCATGTTTTCCTTTCTCTAAAGAGCTCTTTCCCTTAAAAACTAAAAGTAGTAAATATTATACCCATGGCCTGCTGTCTGATCAAGTCGGCTGTGCATACAGGCAATTTTAATCTGACATTTTTATTATTCTATGCTATAAAGATCAACAGGAAGTGTTAAAAATCTCACGGACTCATTTGCGGCGGGAGTTTTTCGTGATTTGCGGAGGCAGGCCACCAAAGGAAGTATCTGGATTGGTGTCATTACGGGAAGGAAGTCCTTAATGCTACCTCCGGAAAGCATTTTTGAGTTCTCGCTGAACTATTTCATTAAATTTAGAGCTGGCGTGGCTGAGGAAATGGGCTATGAGGGTGGAAAGGCTGGCGGCACTGATGCATTGATATTGACGGACAGGGGCTTTGCCCGATGAGTATGAAGGAATCCGCGCATGATGAGCCGGGCGGAGCAAGTGGAAAATGTAATGAGGAAGCCGCTATAACCATGATTTCCAGTCATATTTTTGTATGAGTCTAAAATTGATAATTTGTATGAGGAAAAGGGAGCTATGAATTCTGAACAATTATTGCAATGGAAACTTGATTGCATTGAGGCCAGGGAGCTTGTCATCCGGGGCGGCCATCAATCCGGTGCCGGGCATGCCGGTGGCTCGTTATCGGCCATTGAGATCTTCCGGGGATGCCTGGCTGCCATGAAATTCAATCCAAATAACCCAGAAATGGAAGACAGCGATTGGCTTGTGCTCTCCAAGGGCCATGGCTGCCTGGGATGGTATGCAGTCCTGGCCCAACAGGGATACATCAGCGTTGATGAGCTCTTGAGCTTTGAGCATTTGGACAGCAGGCTTCAGGGTCACATTGATCGGGGCCATTTTTATCCCTTCGCCCGAATCTCCACCGGTTCCCTGGGACAGGGGCTTTCCGCTGGCATCGGGATACGGTTGAGCATGATCAGAAAAAATCGTCCCGGCAGAGTCGTGGTGATCCTGGGGGATGGCGAGTGCCAGGAAGGGATGATCCTGGAGGCCGTGATGTATGCCGGCTTCCACAAGGTAGAAGGGCTGGTGGCCGTAATTGATAACAACAAACTTCAGCTCGTAGGCAAAACAGACGAGGTTCTCAGCATCAGGCCAGCGAGAAAGGTCTGGGAAGCTTTCGGGTGGGATACCACGGAGATTGATGGACATGACATTCAACAGGTTGTGGGTGCCCTGGAGGCCAGCCTGAAGCCCCGTGAGAAACCCATACTCATCGTGGCCAATACAGTGAAGGGGCAAGGCATATCCTTCATGCAAGGCAACTATCTGTGGCACCACCGCGCACCCAACAACGAGGAAAAAGAACAGGCTCTGGAGGAGTTGAAGCAGGCGCGCCTGGAATTGATAAAGAGGGCTTAATAGATGGATGAGACAAGGCAGAACCAATTAGCGTCAACCGAGCATCGACGAATCTTCGGTGAGACCCTTGTGGAGATAGGAAGGGAAAACGAGAAGCTTGTGGTCCTGGACTGCGATGTGTCAACCTCAACAGGTTCCGCAGCCTTTCGGGACCAAATACCACAGCGGTTTTACCAGATAGGGATTGCTGAGCAGAATGCCACCGGAATTCTCGCAGGTATGATAACCCAGGGAGACATACCCGTCCTCTGTATTTTTTCCTTTCTGGCCGGCTCCCGAGCCCTAGACCCATGGATAGTTCAGGTGGCCCACGACAAGATGCATGGAATAATGGCCGGATCGTGCGGAGGCATCGACATGTACGTCACGGGAGCATCCCATCAGCCGGGTTGGGATCTTGCCGTAATGCGCGCCATTCCCAATGTCACGGTGATAGTGCCGGGCGATGCCATTGAGCTCAAACACGCCCTTCATGCCGCCGTGGAGGATGTTGAAGGTCCCGTATACTTTCGATATGCGCGATCGGCACATCCGGTGGTCTTTGATGACAATTATCAGTTTCGACTAGGAAAGGGGATATTTCTCCGTGAGGGATCGGATGTATGCTTGGTGAGTACCGGGACCATGGTCTCGCGGGCTGTGGAGGCCGCAAACATGCTACAGAAAAAAGGGATCGATGCTGGAATTCTGCACATGCCCACCATCAAGCCCATCGACGCAGAGTCCCTCGTCCGGGTGGCTAATGAAACCGGGGCGCTGGTCACCGTGGAAAACCACGGCATCATCGGAGGCCTGGGGAGTGCCGTCAGCGAAGTGCTTTCCGAGCGCGCCCCGGTGCCCATAAGGAGGATCGGCATCCGGGACCAGTTCATCTATTCGGCTCACAAGGCGGAAGACCTGTATTCGCGCTACCATCTGACGCCCAAAGACATAGTTGAGGAGGCGGAAGAGGTGTTGAAGATAAAGAAATGAGAAGCCAAGCAACTCCTCAGCCATCTAGATGCACCATGAACGGAAATAACTGAATCCAGGGAAGGCTATGCAGCAAATAGTTTTATAACATCTATCTGGAGGGAATTGTCGTCATTTCTCCGGCTCCAGCAGCATCTTGATTCCTTCCTTGTTCTCGAAGAGGCGGAAGGCCTCTTCCCACTGAGATACGGGCATGACGTGGCTTGCCAGGGGACGGGTATCAACCTTGCCCTGCTCCATGAGTCTTAGAGCTCGCTTCCAGGCAGCTCCTTTCTGGCCCGCTGCACCTCTGACCTTAAGCCCTTTGTACGCGATTTGCGCCAGATCGATCTCAAAGGGCCTGTCAGCAAGACCAATCTGAGTGTACTTGCCCATACGGCGGACAATCTGGAACCCCTGCCTTGCTGCGTCCGGGGCACCGCTGCACTCCAGGAAGATATCGGCCCCATGGCCGCCCGACAGCCGGAGAATGTGTTCAACAATATCCGTCTCATCAATTATCAGGGCTTCATCGGCCCCCAGCCGCTGCGCCAACTCCAGTCTGTGCCGATCCTGGGCCATGCCATAAATCACGGTATAAGCGCCCGAGGCTTTTGCCAGCTGGAGGGAAAGCTGCCCTATGGTTCCAGGCCCGGAAATCACAACCAGATCGCCAGGAAGAACCCTGGTGATCTCCATCACCGAGATGACGCAGCATGCCAGAGGTTCAGTCAACGCCCCCGCTTGAAAGTCGATGTTGTCCGGCAGCCGGTGGACACGGCTTTCATGGATGAGGATGTAGCTTGTAAAACATCCATTATCGTAAATTCCGATGACCTTCCGGTCCTTGCAATGGTTGTAACATCCTTGCCGGCAAGGGATGCACTTGCCGCAGTTGTAACTGGTGGTCTCGCATGTAACGCGATCTCCCACCTTCCACTCCTCTACTCCATCCCCCACGGCCGAGATTACACCGCAAAACTCGTGGCCCATGATGACCGGGGTTCTGAGGTGAAACTGGAGTGTGTCGTGATATAGATGAAGCTCCGTCCCGCATACCCCCGCTGCCTTCACCTCTGCCACCACGTATCCCGGTTTCGGGCGCGGCTCTTCAACTTCCCTCAGCTCCACGTTTCCCGGCCCCGGTGCATACTTTACCACAGCTTTCATCGTCCATCCCCTTGTATTATAAATTTTTGTTTGAGATTTTGGGTTTTATACTTATGCGGGTAACTAAATTTAAAAACCTAACAGGATAATTCAATTGAAATTTAAAATGCATGCACGAGTATTATCGCATCCAGCTCAACTTAATTTTCATTGAGACTCCACTCCAGAAAAATTGCTCCTCTGGCCAGGTTCCAGGAGGGCCAGCTTATCCTCCACATTGTCCTTTACCCAGTGAGGATCCCACCACTCAACTGGGTTCACGTATACCCCGGATACGAGGATGCTGAAGTGAAGGTGGTCTCCGCCAGCCAGGCCCGTTGAGCCTGTGAGCCCCAGGGGCTGTCCCTTATTCACCGCCTGGCCGGGCTCCAGATCCATTCTGCTCAGATGCGAGTACATGCTGAAGAGCCCGCAGCCGTGGTCCACCAAAATCGTGTTGCCATAAATCCCGATTTCCCCGGCAAAAACCACCCTTCCATTGTTGGCCGCCTTCACCACGCTCATGGCAAGGGAGGCCAGATCCTCACCCAGGTGAACCTGGCGATCGATCTCCTTGCCCCCGTTGAAGTAGACCCGGCGGTCCGCAAACCGGGCCATGGGCTTGGCGTTAGCCATGCGGAGAAAAGGACCGGACCACAGTGGCCGGGGGGCCGTATCCCGGCACAACTCTTTAATCTTTTGTTCGTCCGCCTTGCGGATTTCCCTGTTTACCCGGAGGAAAACCTCCAGCAAATCCCCCTTCAACGCTGGATCCCTCTCCATGAAGTACGGTAGGACGCGCCGAAGGAAACCCTCGCTCAACCGAATAGTATCGTTGCGGAATTTCTTGGTTTTAATGCGGTAATGGAATTGGGTGCGGGAGTGGTTTCCTGCCCTATCTTCCGCCACCAAGGCAATGGGGATCTGTGGTGAGGCATCATGAGGGACAGCGAAGAAAGCCAAGTATCCACTGTCGCCCGTCGGGAAACCTGGGAACCAAAGCTCGCCTACTTCAACCCCGCTTCTTGCAAGTTTCTCCGAGGCCTGGTACACCACCAGCCCTGCACCGCCTTGGTTTATGTAGTGCAATCGACTCCGCACTCCCACAGAAGGGGGCCGAGTGTCTATTGTGAAGCGAGCTTCAAAAATTTTCGGGTTACCGCCGCGTCTCCATGAGCGATCCCTGGCCTCAACTCGCAGGAGGGCCTCTCCTTCCTGTAGCCTTAAAGAGCGTGGATTTATTTCGAAGCTCCTTTTAGCCCGATGGGTCCCCGAAGGGTAGATCTTTGTGAACAGCGGGAATCTCCCGTCCTCCTGGAGGATTTCCACGCGGATTTCCCTGAGGCCGGCACCGTGATCCTCGGACAGAAGGGTAAAAGAGGCTTCTTTCCCCACAATTTCCGGCTTCGGGGAGATGCTCAGGGAGGGGGATTCTCCTTCCAGCCTGAAGTATAGAAAAAACCCGCTGACGGCAATAAGACCCCCCAGAACCAGAGTTATAATGATAAAACGTAGATTCATATCCTGGATTATGCGCCAGCCTGACTGGCTCCAAGCTGATAACAATCCTGAATGTCTTTCGCTCCGCTAATAAGTCGAAAAGAGCATTCAGCAAACAAAAAATTTAACAATTTTTTTTAAAATACCAGATTTGACTCTCAAAATCAAATTTTTCGAGATCAGCCCCGAGATCAGCCGAATCTTACCGCGGGCGCCTGTGGAGCTGACTCTGGAAAATGGGTTGATTAAAATGCTTCTTTGGGTATAATATGCTTTTTAAAGACGGAACAGGTACTTTGCTTGCAAATAAAACAGGACTCCCAGCCTTATTATAGCTGAGTGCAGTATTCTCATTGCTCTGGACAGGCCAATGATAAATTGACCAAAGTTTACCCTGACGCAAAGCTCTGATATACGGGAGAGGCAGGTTGTTCCTCCTGCCATTTGGGCTTTTCATGGAGGCGGGCTTGCCAATTTGGAGAACGCAGTAGGATATCATATTCCTGAATTGCGATAGGTAGAGAGGAAAAACAGCATTGATTTATTACGGGTGGTGGATCGTACTTGCCTGTTCTACTATTACAACTTACAATGCCGGAATATTATATTACGGCTTCACAGCTTTCTTCACACCTTTAGTCCAGGAGTTCGGCTGGTCAAGAGCGGCCACATCGCTGGCCTTCGGGCTATACCGATTGGAAGGCGGGCTTGCGGCACCACTGATGGGATTTTTCATTGACCGGCTAGGGCCGAGAAAGATGATGATGGCCGCCGTAACAATGATGGGGCTGGGATTCATCCTATTGAGCCGGATCAATTCCCTGGGGAGCTTTTACACCGTCTTTCTATTCATAGCCTTTGCCAACAGCCTGGGGTTCATGCCAGTGAGCAACTTCGCCGTGGCAAACTGGTTCAACAAAAAGCGCGGGATCGCGCTGGGCATTTTATCGGGAGGAATCAGCCTCTGTGGTCTCCTGGTGCCCGTTTTGACGTGGATCATCTCCACCTGGGGATGGCGGACGGCCACCGTGGCGGCTGGTGTGGGGATGTGGATCGTGGGCATGCCGTTGACCCTGTTGATCCGGAATCGGCCCGAGCAATACGGGCTCCTTCCCGATGGAGAAGCTCCGGGAAAAAATCCAAAGGCCCATTCCAATGAAACACCGGCACTGCACCTCGTGAGGGGGGAGGGGGAATATGCCCTCCGGGAAGCCTTAGGCACTCGCTGTTTCTGGTTTTTATCCTTTGCGCTGATCATACCATTCATGTCCAATGCGGCCGTGTTCGTCCACGAGATCCCTTTTCTGTTGAAAGCCGGAATACCGTTGGAAACGGCCGCCTTAGCGGTTACGGGGACTGTCCTCCTCAGCGGGGTGGGAAGAGTAGGATTCGGCTTTCTGTCCGACAGGTTCACCAAGCGTTACCTTTTAGCTATTGCAATGGCGAGCCAGTGTACTGGCGTTCTGATCTTTGCCAACATTCGCGAACTGTGGCAGATTATTCCCTTTATGGTGTTTTTCGGCATAGCTGGCGGGATTAACCCGCTGCGGCCAGCCATCCAGAGCGAGTATTTTGGAACCGTGGCTTTCGGCACCATCCAGGGAGTCCTATATGGGATCTGGACAGCAGGCACAATGCTTGGTCCGGTGTTGGCCGGAAGGTTTTATGACGTAACCGGTGATTACCGGATCGTTTATATGATTTTCGCCATTGCCACGATGGTGTGCATCCCGTTTATCCTGGCATGTAAGCCGCCAGGGCCGAAGAGAAGCACGTCTTAGCGTTACAAGCGCGTAATAAATGGCCCATCTCCGATTTCCCGCCGATTCACAAGCTTACCGCCTGCGGTCCCACGGCCGATCATCCGTAAGGATGCGATCGCAGCGGAATCTATAGAGAAGACGGTAACTAAGAAAGTAGGAAAAAGGGCCCACATTGTTTCCTATCTGGTCAAGAAGAAGGTGTTGGGTCATTCCAATGAGAGCCCCCACGGCAGCGGGGTGGAATTGCACCGCGTGGGTTATCAGTGCCAGCAGCAGCACATATTCGTATGCGTGGAGCCAGAAGAAAACCCGCGGGGGCCAGTCTCTTTGAAGTGCAAAGCCGCAGAATCGATATATTTTCAGCGGATTAAGCGTGAAGCCCTTTGTGCGGTAATACTCCACTAAATGGTCTAAGTCAAGCAACACTCCAACAAGAAGGTTGCTCCAGGCGGCCCATGCCGAGCGGAAGACCCCGTACAGGACTATGCTGAGACCAGCTGAAACTGCGATATGAACTTGAGGGAGCAAAAAAATCTCCTTCAGTAAGGAGTATACAGCACTTTGGTTTATCTCAGGGGTTAGGATATATTTCCTGTATCTCCATCGATTCCCCTCGCCGACGCAGGAAGAGACTGCAGAGCCAGCGCTCGTCATCTGGGGAAGGGAAGTCTTCCCTGTAGTGAGCGCCCCGGCTTTCCCGCCGGTGGAGCGCAACCGTGGCCACAATCCGGGCCACCTCCAGCAGGTTCTCCACCTCAGAGGCCTCCATGACCTCATAATGCCGGCGTACAGCCATACGGGGCAGAGCGTCTCGGCACAACTTTTCCAAAGCCTCCAAGGCATTATTCAATCCTTTTTCGCTTCGAACAATGCCCACATGATCCCACAAGATGCGGCTTACCTCGCGGCGAATGCTGGAGGGCGTGATTTCGGAAGACAGAGACCGTGAGCTCAGCTTTTTCAGCCATTGTTGGCGAGCATCCAGTTCAGGGCCTTCCAGGGGCGGAGGGGATGAACCGTCGGCGTAGGCTGCGGCAGAGGCGCCCGCCAGCGCGCCGAAGACTACGGTCTCCGTGAGGGCATTTCCCCCCATGCGATTGGCGCCGTGGACTCCTCCGGTCACCTCTCCGGCGGCGCACAGTCCCGGCACCTCAGTCGCCCCGCTCTCATCAATCACCACGCCTCCCATCCAGAAGTGGCAGGTGGGGAAGGTTCGAAGGGGCCGCTCACGACACCCGTAGCGTGATTCCAAAAATCCCCTCATGGATGATGAGATCGGGTTCGAGCTCCATTGCTCATCGGTCACCTCCCGCGCATCCAGCAGCATGGCCCCGTCAACGTCGTTTCCCATGAGGGCCTCCCTGACCATGGCGATGGAGAGCTTGTCGCGGCACCTGACGGCCACGGGCTTCACGTTGATTCCGTATTTTGCTACGATATTTTCTCCATGGCGATTAACAATGAGGGCCACGTCAGCCAGCGCGGGGGGCAGCAAGTAAGCCTTTCGGTCGGGTTCCGCCGCTCCTAAAGGAAAGAACTGGACAAACTCCATGTCCCTCAGGGGGACACCTGTCCGGCTTGCCAGGGCATAGCCGTCTCCCACCATCCGGGCCGGGTTATCCGTGCGTAGATAGGCAGCCCCGCCCCCGCCTGTGGCCAGAACCACAGCCCCGGCTCTGAAGAGGATAAACTCGTCCGCCTTCCGGTCGTATCCTAATGCTCCTGCAATTCTCCCATCGCGAACCAGTAAATCCAGAACAACCACGTGGCCGCGGGTTTCTGCGCCGGCTTCTTTCGCCATCTTTTCAAGAGCCAAGGTAATGGATAACCCCCAAACGCGCATGGGACCGGCAAAACGAATACGGCCTCGCCCAACCATCGCCACCTCGCTGGCACCGGCCAGTTCATGAAGGAACTCCGGCGCTCGTTCCACCATCACCCCAAGCAGGCGCTCGTCATTGAGGCCCCGGCCATCATGTTTGGTGTTGGCCAGATGTTTCTCCTTTGTTATTCCGCCCACTGCCCCGGCAAAGCCGGCTCCCGCGAGGGTGGTGGCCGCAGCACGGCTCACGGCGGTCTTGGCCACCAGCAGAGTCCGGGCCCCCTTTCGGGCTGCCTCTGTGGCGGCCCGAAGGCCGGCGGCACCCCCGCCGATAACCAGAACGTCCGATTCTATCACAGAACAACCCATTAACTTATCCTCCCAATAACAGATCAGTGCATCGATTGTTTGGGGACCTACCCGGCGTGCAGCCTTATCTTCTCCAGTACTTCGGGGTTTAACACGTTATCGGGCATCTTGCCGTCACGGAATTCCATTACCTTATTCACCGTCTGCCATGCCATGTTTAGAACGCTGTCGTAGCTGACGCCAGCCGTATGAGGGGTGGAAGTAACGTTGTCAAGTCGAAGGAGGTCGAGGAAGGTGGGAGGCTCTTCGTTGTGGACGTCCAGCCCGGCACCATAGAGATGCCCCTTTGACAAAGCCCTGTAAAGAGCCTTTTCGTCCACCACCGGGCCGCGGCATGTGTTGATAAGGATGGCAGTGGGCTTCATAAGCAAGATTTCTCTCCTCCCGATCATTCCCCGGGTCGAGTCGTCCAGGGGTACGTGAAGGGTCACAATGTCGGAGCGCTGCAACAGCTCATCCATGGACACTTTCTCGATATTGTATTGGCTTGCAAATTCGCGATACTCCACGATGTCGTGATAGATCACCTTCATATCGAACCCCTGCACGCGGCGAGCCACAATCTTGCCGATGTTCCCCAGGCCTATGATGCCAAGCGTTTTATTAGAGATTTCCATACCCATCTCGCGGATGCTGTAGAACTCGCCCAGGCGCATCCGTGCGTCCTCCCACACTATTTTACGCGCCACGGCTAGCATCAGGCATATGGTCATCTCGGCCACTCCGTTGGCATTGGCGCCAGAATTGTGTGTCACCAGGATTCCCCGTTCGGTAGCTGCGTCCAGGTCTACACCCTCGAATCCCGCACTGCGAAGAGCGATCATTTTCAGCTGGTCAGAGGCATCCATGATCCTCGAGTTTACTATTTCGACAGCCGTGCAGATCAGCACGTCCACCCCTTTCATTAACCGGCAGAATTTTTCTGTATCTTCGTTCAGCTTTCCCAGCCCGAAGTCATATTCCTCCACCTCGAATCCCTCGGCAATCAGTTTCTCCACGGGTTCATGAGATGCCTTCGCGAACGCTGATGCTACTAATAGTATTTTCCACATGTCAGGCTCCTGAACGGTAATTTTTTCAGGGCAGAAACAATTTCCCCCCATTTATGGGCTATGTATGAAGGTGTGAAATAAATCCCTTCCTAAGCACTTTATTTCATAAATTGTGTCACGTATACGGGCGGTATCCTCCTAAAACTTCTTA
>CAZTAS010000199.1:0-11949 GCA_964611635.1 uncultured Thermodesulfobacteriota bacterium | reverse complement strand
GGAGCAAAATCATCTTCTTTTTACCGATTATCATAAAAATTGTGGTAAACTTAGGATAGCGGTGTTGGAAGTTGAGTAAACGCTGTCAAACCTCTAGTAGTGAATCAAAATCATTAGGAGTTAACACTTTTCGTTGAACGATGGAAAAATATATCTCTATTTGGTTTAGCCAGCTTGCGTGAATTGGGAGGTGGACCATAACAGTATTTGGCCATCGTTTTTCAAGCCTCTTGATCGCTGGTTGTCCGCGATGGGAGGAACCATTGTCGACGATCCAAAAGACCCTTGATGCAGAACGATATGGCTCTTGGTTCATCACCTGAGTCACAAGGCGGCCAAATGACTCGATGCCGCTTTTGGTCTCCACGGGGCCGAATATTTTTGTCCTGTGGACATCCCACACAGCCATATAGGTCAGAGAACCGCCGCGTTTATATTCATGCTCCTCTTTCATGAGCTTCTGAGATGTTGTCCCTAAAGTCGGATGCTTAAGGATTCGTGCTTGGATGCTGGTTTTTTCATCGGCTGACAAGACATAATCACTCGGCCCCAGGGGCATCCCTTTCCAGAGGCCTTCATAGAGCTCCAAGACACGAGCTGCCTTTTCCAAAAAGGATGGGTCTCGGGGGAAGATCCAACTGCGATATTGCCATGGCCGAATGGCATCAGAATGCAACCATCGCCGCAGGGTGGTTCCGCTGATGTGAGCGACAATTCCTTGGGCAATGACCTCGCGGTGGATTTCGTGAATGCTGAAGCGGGATAAAGGGATTCATGCCGGTAAGGAAGCTCACATGCAAGAGCTTTTACTTCTACCACTACTTGAGGGGGAAAAAGTGGATGGGCGCCCCTTGTTTTCAGCGTGCCAGGGCGGGAGAAAGCCCGAGCTGTTTCTCTACGACGTAACCAGCAGCTATCTGGAAGGGCAAAAGAACGCTCTGGGGGCCTACGGATATTCACGGGACGGCAAGAGGGGGAAGAAGCAGATTATCATCGGGCTTTTGTGCGACTTGAGAGGTGATCCTGTATCGATGGAGGTGTTCAGAGGAAATACTCAAGACTCGGCCACGTTTTGTTCGCAGCTCAAAAAAGTGGCCCAGCGGTTTGGGTACGAAAGGGTGACGTTTGTGGGCGATCGGGGGATGATCAAGAGAGGAGGGATTGAGGATCTCTCCCGCGCGGGTTTTCATTACATCACCGCCATTACCAAGCCGGAGATCATGACGCTGCTGCTCACGGGCATCCTGCAAATGGAGCTGTTCGACACCGTGGTATGTGAGGTGGAGCATGAAGGGGTGCGCTACATTCTACGGCGCAACCCGCTGCGGGCCGAGGAGCTGGCTGCTGTGCGAGAGGACAAGTTGGCCAGCCTTAAGCGGTTCGTCAGGAAGCAAAATGCCTACCTTGCCGAACACCCCCGGGCGCGGGTCTCTATGGCGCTCAAATCGATACAAGATAAGATTGCGAAGCTGCAGATCGAGGCTTGGCTCAGCCTCAAGGCCGAGGGACTCATGCTGAGCCTGGAGGTGGATGAGGGAGCGCTCGAGAGGGCCTCGCGGCTTGACGGCTGTTACGTCATCAAAACCGACGTGCCTCAGAAGGTGGCCGAAAAGGAGGTGGTCCACGATCGTCACAAGGATCTGCCCCAGGTTGAGCAAGCCTTCCGGACGTTCATGACGGCTCATCTTGAGGTACGCCCTGTACACGTCCGCACCGAGGCGCATACGCGGGGCAACGTTCTTGTGGTGATGCTGGCCTACCTGGTGAGGCGGGCGCTGAGCAGGGCGTGGGTTTCCCTTGACGTAACCGTGAAAGAAGGCTCGAGCACCTCAAGACAGTCTGTTCCATGGAAATGAGTGTAGATGGGATTGGCTCCTGCTTGCGCATCCCCACGCCCCGGGCTCAATCACGCGCGCTGCTCCAAGCCCTTGACATCAGCCTCCCTCAAGTCCTCCCCCACACTAACACTCGTGTAGACACGCGGAAAAAACTGCCCGGACGACGAAAATATCGTTGAAACACAGTAAGTTAGACTTATCTCATGATGCTTCCTATGGGGTGAACATCCGATGTAATATGTCTCAATCCCAAGGAAGCCAAAAAAGATGAGCCGGAACGCGAGGCGATCCTGCCCAAGCTCCAAGAGACTCTGAGCCAGAAGGAGCCTAAGGCAGTTGTGGACAACAAAAGCTTTGCTCGGTTTCTCAAGGTGGTCAGGGATGGTGTCAGCATCGATCATGAGGCTGTGGAAGCTGATAAACGTCTGAATGGGAAGTTCGTCCTTTTCACCAACACCAGGCTGCCCGCCGCCGAAGTGGCAAAAACCTGCAAGGGATTATGGCGGGTGGAGCGCACATTTCGTAAGAAGAAGTCCACCTTGGAAGTGCGGCCTATCTACCATCACCGTGATGACTCCACCATCGGTCACATCGTAGCCAGTTTCCTGGCCCTCCGATTAGAGGTAGATTTAAAGGGCCGCTTGAACGAAAAGGGCATTAAAACCTCCTGGTCTGATCTGATGCGCGACCTTAAACAGCTTCAAGCAGTGAGGATAAATCTCGATGGCAACTCATATCTGATCCGCACTGATTTCGAAGGAGTTGCCTACCAAGCACTCAAAGCTGCGGGTGTTCGTCCTCCCAGAAGGGTTACCACTGTGTAAATTTCCTGCAACAGTGTAATGTCATAAATCAATTTCTTGCTTATATCACGTTAATATCAAAGAACTTTATTTTTCAAACTATCGAAAAAGAGTTAGAGTAAAATCTCTCACTTCGGGTAGCATGATTTTCTTGGCTCATTTCAATAAACTTTCCTTGTGTAAATCATCGGCAATATCATAGAGATTGAGTTGGTAAAGTTTTCCACGAGTTGGCCATCCCGTTTTTTTATCCCATCCACGTAATTCATAATATCTGGTCTTAGCCTTTTCAAAATCTGATTTAGGAATAGCTTTTTCGCCATCATTCTCCATAAAATATGATTCGTGAAAGGTGTCTTCGTCTCTGGTTCTGCCTTCTCGTACCATGAAAGCCCTTGTGAGATTCCACACCCTCTCCCCTACTCGATTTAATTCTTTTTCGGTCAGTGTATAACCGGTGGCTGCTGCAAGAAGTTGACTTTCTAATGAGGTATCCCCAACCCTATCTTCTGTTTCATAGCTGAAGATAATAGGGTATACCCAATCACACAGGACCAGGATGTTAATCACCGCGGATCTGTTCTGTGCATAAATGACAGCTTCCGGTTTATATTCAAAGGTTGAATGATTAATTGCTGATTCTGAACCAAATATTTTATTGGAAATTATCTTAGATTGCTCTAGTGAGACTGTATAGGGTTGTGGTCGTTTTTGGAATGATACGGCGAGACGATAGTATGGATGCTGATCGATAATCGGATCCCGGCTGTCAAGTGCCCATAAGAGAGCAACCCCAGGATATTGGCGCACCGACTCATGTTGCGATTGGCCATAGGCTGGAAAATATCTTGAGCAGTAATTCCAGCCGTCTTTGATTTGATCAGCTGCCCTGGCAGACCCTTCAGCCAATAAATCACCCATTCCCTTTCGTGTAGCTATACTGCGGAGAAGTTTTTGAATGAACTCCCGGCTGCCAATTTTTTCAATTGGAAGCTCCGGTTCATCTTTTATGACTCCTGCTTTATATAAATCTTTTAAAAATAGAATCATGCTTTTAAACTCGAACGTATCAAGGCCGAGGCGGTTGGCCAAAACGTACCCATCAGCAACAGCCTGAGCTCTTTCCAGAGTGTTGCCGTAGTATTCAGTAGCAGCAGGATAATAAAAATAATTAGTGCAATGAGCTTGTGATACTCCAGCATCCGGCACATTTAGATAAGCAAAACAAGGTGTTAGGCAGCCAAAACAGCCCGTATTTTTTTTACGGTGTTTATTTAAAAATTCCTTTTGATCTTTTAAAGTAAGTGCTAATGAAGTCCATTCCTGCATCGTACTTTTTGGCCATAGTTTTTTAACTTTTTTCGAAATCTCGATCAGACGAGCAGCATCAATAACTTTTAGAGGCCTCGTTCCCCTCACAGCTATCGCCTTAAGATTTTTCGAGCCCATAATCGCGCCAAACCCCGACTTGCCAGAAGCAAAACCTGTCTCTGAAAGGATCACTGCCAATCGACTCAAATTTTCACCCGCAGGTCCAATACACACAATCTTCGCCTTGGGGTCCAGTTCTTTTCGGAGCCTTAGCTGGGTTGAGTAAGTGTCCTCACCAAGAAATTCATTCGCCTGCCTGAATTCAACTTTGTCGTTGTGAATCCAGAGATAGATCAAGCTGTCGGCCCTCCCCTGGACAACTAAAGCATCATAGCCGGCAAATTTTAACTCCGCCCCCCAAAAACCACCCATTCCAGAACGTGTGACAGTCTCTCTGGGATAACTTCGTGGACTCTTCGATATTAACTCAAACCTCCCAGAAGCAGGTGCCAATGTCCCACCAAGAGGACCCGGAGCAAAGATCAATTTGTTTTCAGGATCTAAAGCCCCAACATCTTTTTTTACTTCATCCCAGAAAATCTTCAAACCTATCCCGATTCCCCCGATAAATCGTTCAGTGTATTTTTCAGTAGGTTCAATGGACCATTTCCTCTCCGTTAAATCCACTCTCAATAATTTTCCGGTCCAGCCATATTCTGTTTTCATTTCGAAATTACTCCTTCGAATTCGGCGGTCCCCACAAGGGAAACCATTTCATATATCGTGGCTAACCATTTCAAAGGTGGCATTTGGCGACTACTCGCCAAGAGAAGTCCACCACAATCATTTTGAAGAGTCAGGCCTCCTCACAGCTTCCACAGCCCGTGCACGTTTCTTCATCCACAATCACGACTCCATCCGGGTTTCTGAGGCTGATTGCGCCCACCGGGCACGCCGTCATGCAATAGGGATGCGAGCACTGGTGACACACCCGAGGCGTGAATGACCCTTCAAATGGCTCACGGTCTACTCGAATCCGGGCTTTTTCAAGGTCGATGGCTCCCTCGTGGTGAAGCGAGCACACTACTTCGCACGTCCTGCATCCGGCGCACGTATCCGGGTTTGCGATCACAGCCTCCCGGGATGGGAAGTGAATATCAATAAATTCCAAACTCATGCCATCCTCCTTGGGATTCAATAAAGTTATGGACTCTTTAACATATCCTCGGGGTGTTACCCATGTTTTGTATCAGCATAGGTGAATTCAATTTTTACTTGATTTACGCTTCGGGCCGGAGCAGTCTTTTTTTGTTTCATTTTTTTGTGCTCCTTGTTGAAAGATTTTATGGCTCAAAACTAAGGAGCATTTTTATATATTCATCCCCTTTCTTCAACACTATTCTCATTCCCAAATGCAAAATCTGGGATAAAATCTTCCTGCTGAAACTCAGGCTTGCCCTCATAGCGGGATGCAAGATGATTACGAAACCGCGCATAATCTTCCATGGAGGCCTTCAGCCCGTGTGCCCTCATAATACGCACAACTTTATCCAGCGCAGGCGGGCAACCCGGGATGGGGATGGCCTCCGCAAGGGCCGCATTGTTGCGGTGGGCCCGGACCATGCAATCGCCGAATAAAAATGCCCTTCTGTATTCGGGAGCGGCTGACATGGCTTTGCCCGTAAGAAACTGATCGCCGCAAAAAGCCTCTCGCTGATATGCACCGGTGACCAGGCTTAAAAGCCCCCCGAAAATAAGGGAACATCCCGTGCACAATGTCCCGTCATAGTTGGGAAACCGAATCCCTCGTATCCCCAGGCGGTCCCATCCCGCCGGGCCGCTGTTGTCCTCGCGCCACTGCCAATCCCAGTTAAAGGGCCGACAGTACTCATCTACCGACAGGCCCCGCACTAAGGGCTCCCATGTGGGCTCCGCACGGCCGGTCAGCTCCGCGTATGCCCGGAGGTGCTCTACCTGGCGGGGCTCAAATCCCAGCAATTTCGCTCCCACCCAATCAGCTGACAAGGCATCGCGCGATGCGATAATAAGATCGGTCCTCCAGGCCTTTCCCGTAATCTGGGGCCCACGCTCCAGGGCATAGATCCCGTCTATTAGGCAGAATGCAGGGCTGAGCTTAAGGGCTAATCGAGCGATAAGGCCCTCCAGCGACACGCCCGGCTCATGGAACCGGGACTTGGAGGCGCGCTTTAGGCAACCTTTGAGGTTCTTCAGCCCCAGTGATACCTTTGTCTGCCCATGGGTCTTAAGGACCGGCACCGTCAATATCAAGTCGGCCTCCAGAGCCGCCGCCGCCACTCTTACACGGTGCCCATCCAAAACTACGCTTTCGAAAGGCCCCTTGTTAAAGTCTACCAGATCCAAGCCATAGCGGTTTTTGAGCTTCGAATAGCCTAGGCGTTCGAAAATCTCCGCCGTATCAAGGCCGATGCCTGTGGCTCGACCCGTCACAGATCCCTCTCCAATGATTATGTGGGTATGGCCGGCTTCCGCCAGGTAGCGTATCAGAGGCTCCATCACCCGGACTGTGGTGATGATTCCATACAATGGATAAGGGTAACTATCATCAATTCCCATCAAGTTGGGTTTGACCAGGATTCTTGAGGCAGCTCCTGCTCCCTCCAGGCCGCCAGCCAACTCCATAGCCCTTTCCACCGACCGAGCGCTCCCATTATATTGGACCAATGCAACCACTGAATTATGCTTCATGGACCTAACTCCTCGCAAGGCGGATCAGGATCTCCGCCTGCCTCTGCGAATGTTGATTATACTTCATTTAAATTAATTCAAATATGTTAGCTGCCTTTCGCATCCCCAAACGGTAATCGTTATCATACTCAAAAGAATAGATCTCTTTCAAGAACTCATTCACGGAAGATTTACTTGCATTTGAGCGAGCAAAAAAGATATACAAATACTTGAAGATAGATTACGAGTTTTCGTGAGGGAGGAGAAAATTATAAAATTTTAAACGCATCACTACTACTTCCCACACGGTGTTAAAGAGGCATTTCCAATGCAGGGAGGATATCATGAATTCCAAGCGCATTACTGTTACGGATCTGGCCCGAATGAAACAAGAGGGAAAGAAGATCACCATGTTGACCGCCTACGATTATCCCACAGCCCGCATCCTTGATGAGGAGGGGATCGAAATAATCCTGGTGGGGGATTCGCTCTCAATGGTTGTCCAGGGCAACGAGAACAGCCTTCCTGTTACAATGGACGAGATGGTATATCACACCCGCATTGTGGCGCGGGGAGTCCGGCGCGCCATGGTGGTAGGAGACATGCCTTTCATGTCGTACCAGGCTTCCATCAATCAGGCCATACTTAACGCGGGGAGATTCCTCAAGGAGGGCGGGGCCCATGCCGTCAAGCTGGAGGGCGGTGCCGGGGTGGCGAAAACCATCGAAGCGCTCACCGGCGCTGAGATACCCGTCATGGCGCACATCGGACTGACGCCACAGGCCATCCACAGGATGGGCGGCTTTAAGATCCAGCGGGACGAGGAGCGCCTCATCAACGATGCCCGGGTAGTTGAGGAGGCCGGCGCATTTTCAGTCATACTGGAAGGGATCCCCGGCTTAATTGCGGAGAAGATAACCCGGGCACTCCATATCCCAACCATCGGCATAGGCGCCGGTGTTCACTGTGACGGCCAGGTGCTGGTATTACATGATGTAGTCGGCCTTTTCGAGCGCTTCACCCCGAAGTTCGTCAAGCGCTACGCGGAGGTGGGGAAGGACATTGCGCGTGCGGTGGCATGTTACCGCCAGGACGTGCTGGAAGAGAAGTTTCCCGGGCCGGAACACACATTTTAAATTACAAACACGTAAAAGATTCATTTCTCGATACGAAATAAATATAAGCTCTTCCAGTATAAAATGCAGCTCAGATCAATACACATCGGGATTGTGGGCAGTGGACGCGTGGGCTCTTCTGTGGGGATTCTGCTCAGCCGCAAAGGCCACAAAATTGTTTTATGTGACCATACATTCGAGAAAGCCAGGAAAACAGCCCGTCGAGCCCGTGGAGCACTCGCGGTGAAAGATGTGCGAGAGGCAGTACGGGAGGCCGACATGGTTTTCCTGGCTACCCAGGACGACCGGATCGCAGCGGCCGATGCGGAAATCGCCTGTTGCGGGGCATTGCGTCCAGGTACCGTGGTGGCGCATTGCAGCGGCGCGCATGCCTCCTCCCTCCTGTCAGAATGTAAGCTGCTCGGATGCTTTGTGGGCTCCATGCATCCGCTGCAGAGTGTGGCAAATACGTCTTCAGGTATTCAGAACCTTCCGGGATCATATTTTTGCGTTGAAGGCGATTCCCCCGCCGTGGAGCTTCTCTCCCGGCTTGTGGCTGAGATGGAAGGGCGCCTCCTTACCATTCCCACAGCCTCAAAGCCGCTCTATCACGCGGTGGCAGCTATGGCCTGTAATTACTTTGTCGGCTTGGTGGGGGCGGCTCTGGATGCAGCGGAACGAATACCTGTGGCGCGGGATGAAGCGCTGCGGGCTCTTTTGCCCCTCATCCAGGGTACGGTAGGGAACCTCGCAACGCAGGGCATGCCCAATGCCCTCACGGGCCCCATTGCCCGAGGGGACGTCCACACTGTGCGCCAGCACATGAATATTCTCGACCGCCTCTGCCCTGAGGTGCTGGAACTATACAGGGTCATGGGTTTTCAGACCCTCAAGGTGGCCCGAGCCCGCGGCCTGGACCAGGGCAGCGCCCAAGAGCTGGAGAGGCTTTTTAAAAGTCCAAAATAACAACGCTTCCTTTTAAGGAGCCTGTTGCATGGTCGTGCCGGCCATGAATTCTCACGTACGAGACGCCCGGGCCACAATTTTGTATCAAGGCAAACAGGATTGATATCTTGTCCAAACGAGCGATCTGGTTCCTGAAAACCTTCATTAGCTGATTTAATTATATATAATGCCAACTGATTGACATTGACGATCTGAACAATGAGTAAAACCAAGCAATTTCATGTGGCAGCCGATTGTCCCCAATGCGGTGGAAGCATTGAGTTCGAGGAAGAAGCAAGCGTCATCCGATGCAGCTATTGCGGCTCAGCGCTCCTGCTCGGCAATCGCGAAGGTGTTGTTCGATATTCAGTGGAACCCATAGTACGGGCAGAAGATCTAAAACGCCTTATCACCCGCATTGTTTACAAGCAAGTGAGAAGGAGCATTACCCGTATTCTTGAGCAGCGCCCTCTCTATACACCCTTCTGGCGCATCCGGGGCAATGTATTTCGATGGATTCTCGGTAGACGCAAAAGCTCGGACCCCGGAATCATTTGGGATACAGCCGCTCAGCCATATGCTAAAGAACTGAAGACACGGTGGCTGGATTTCACCTTCCCTGCCTTTCGAAAGCCTGACGTAGGTTTGTATTCACTCGGCGTCAGGGCATCTGTTATTCGGCTCCGGTATTTCAGCCTCTCCAACCAGGATCAGAGAGCGGAATTCATCAAAGCGGAAGTACCCATTAAACAGGCCTTTCTCCGGGGGCTTCGCGCCATGCGCCTGGGGCTGGCCCCTTCAAAAGTGTCGCATCCCGAACTGGAGCGGATTGAGCTCATCGGAGAGCGTGCCAGCCTGATCTACTTTCCCCTGTGGCTGATTAGCTGTGCATACCCCCAGGGAAAAGCAACACTGGTCATCGATGCTCTTGCGGGTGATGTGCTGAAAGCTTGGTGGGGGGATGTCGAAAAAGTGCAGGTGCAAACCGGTGTGGAGTTGGGTAAGGACGCTGGCCTCGGGCAGGTTCAATTTCTTCCCTTCCGGTGCCCCGAATGCGGCTGGGATTTGCCTTTCCACCCTTATAACACCATCCACATTTGCCGCAACTGCCGCCGTGCCTGGAGCGAGAAGAGGGGCAGAATGGTGGAGGTTGACCATTCAGTAGTGGATGCTGCGAGTTCTTCCCGAGGGAGCTGGGTTTTTTTGCCTTTTTGGATTTTTAAGGGAGCCATTGTGCATGGAGACCATCGGGTGGAGAACATGGCTCAGTTACTGCGAATAGCACCGCCCCCCAGAGTGGTGGACTTCGAGGCCGAAGCGCAGAATCCCATCTGCTTCTTCATCCCGGCGTTTAAAAGCCGCGGCCTATCGCAACTGAATCGCATGGCCCATATGCTGCTGCTGAACCCTCCATCGCGCAGTTACATTCCCCGGCACCGCCTGGAGGAAGAGAAATTGATGGGCGTGTATCTACCCGAAGGGGAGGCCCGCCAGATGGCCCGGGTCGTGCTTTTTTCATTGATCCCTCCGGGCAATCGCCAAGCACAGTCTGTGCTGGGAAGGGGAAAGCTGGAGCTTTACGAACCACGCCTGGAATGGTTCCCATTTTCCGTAAGCAATCACAACTATACCGAGCCCCTCTCAGGATTTGCCCTGACACGCAACGCGGTGGAGGTTTCATGAGGGGCCCCGTGGCCCTCCACACTGCTGTATTACTACCTCCGGGCGCGGATGCAAAAGCAGAGCAAGCACATCCTAGCGGGGTTCAGTTAAAGCGCCAGGGAGCGCCAGTTGCTGATTCTTTCCGCGCACTTCATGCTCTCAGGGATATGGACTGGCGATGCCACGACCGGATGCTGGCCAATGTTGACCCCAACGGCCATTTGAACGCGAGATGCTATGTCCGTCATAGCGGGCCAGTAGCATGCCATAGTTGTGGATTAGCCTCTCACTTAGAGATATTGCAGACCTTCGAGCTTCTTCTGCCCTCAATACTTTTAGGGCGGCGCATATTTCAATACAATAAAATGGCCCAATTAAGGAGAAGGCGCAGGGAATGATTGAACCCCATTACCTAGATCTGCATCGAAGTGGGATCATTTCCCAACGAGCCCGCGATGCTGCCCGCATGATGTCGCCTTGCCGCCTCTGCCCGAGGCGATGCGGCAGGGACAGGATGCGCGGAAAGCGTGGTGTGTGCGGAGCGGGCGTGCGGGCCGAAGTTGCGCGCGCCATCCCTCACTTTGGAGAAGAACCCCCGCTGGTGGGAAACGGAGGAGCAGGCACCGTCTTTTTCTACCGATGCTCCCTGCGATGCCTGTTTTGCCAAAACCATACCATCAGCCAGGAAGGCAGCGGCAGCGAGATGGAGCCGTGGGAACTGGCTCAATCGTTTCTGGCTCTCCAGGCTCAGGGCTGCGAGAATATTGACCTTGTCTCACCCACCCATTTCCTTCCGGCCATCCTGGAGGCTCTCGACCTTGCCGCTGAGCAGGGCCTTCGCCTACCCCTGGTTTACAATACCCATGGCTATGAACTTCCAGAGGTTCTTTCCTTACTCGATGGAGTGGTGGACATATACCTGCCTGACATGAAATATGGGGAATCCAAGGGAGCGGCCCTCTGCTCTGCTGCTCCCGACTATCCCCGTGTCAACCGCAGGGCTGTGCTGGAGATGCACCGGCAGGTGGGGGGGCTGAAAATAGACGGGGAGAGGGCGGTTCGGGGCCTAGTGGTTCGTCACCTGGTATTGCCCGGAGCTCTGGCAGGAAGTGGGCGCGTCTTTACTTTCTTGGCCCGCCGGCTGGGCGCCGACACCTGGGTCAGTATAATGGCCCAGTATCATCCATGCCACAAGGCAGCGGGCCATCCTGTTCTGGGTCGGCGGATAACAGCAAAAGAATATGAGCGGGTGCTGAGCCTAGCGGAGATATTGGGCTTAGAGAATTATTGGGTACAGGCATTGGACAGCAGCGACGTTTTCCTTCCGGACTTCTCCAAGGAAGACCCATTCCAGGCAGAGCGCCTGATAAGGTCCCCTTCCTGACCACGCTTGCAAGAAATTGCTCCTTCATACAGAGCACTCCTTTATGATCCATGTATCAGGATAAGCAATCTTCTTAAATCATGCTCTTGATTTAATAATTAAAGTTTCGCAGTAACTTTTATTAATTGTCTTCAGTAGTGTCCGGTTAAGCTATTTCTCAAGCTCTTCAAAGGCTCACCAATAGA
>CAZTAS010000198.1:0-11958 GCA_964611635.1 uncultured Thermodesulfobacteriota bacterium | reverse complement strand
ACTCAAAATCATGGCTATTCATGAGACAAAGTACGCTTTAGTCGGATGAACCTAATATGTTTTCCTGAAATCACGCAAGCGCCGCGGGCGAAACTTCAGGCATGCCCGTGTTTGAACTCACTCAGCAGCCTTTGGCTTTGCCGGTGGCATCCAATCATATATGGAAATTTTCAGGACAAAAGCCGTCTGGCATGCATAAGAAGATGTCAATTCTGTCCGAAATCTCTCAATTCAAAAATTATTGGGTCTAAAGAAAAAAGGCCCATATCGATCCAATAAGAATTGGTGCCGCTGCTAAAGCAAGGAATATGCAAAATATTCGAGAAAAGGTCAAATGTCGAACATTGGCTGCCACTGCTGCCCTGGCCATAGTCTGTCAGCTGAAATTGTACTGGATTAGAAGAAAAAAGGCTCATATCGATCCAGTAGAAATCGGTGCCGCTGCTAAAGCAAGGAATATGTAACACATTGGTACTAATCTCGAATGTGGCACATTGACTGTCTGCGCCGGTCCCGCCTGTATCGCCGGTGTCACCGGTATCTCCGGTTCCGCCGTCAGTCGTTCCCGTACTTTCCGCTGTAAATATCTCCAGAATATCGCTGTCACCGAGCTGGGTTGTGTAAAACCGGACCTCGTCCATCCAGCAGTTCGCATTGAAGAGGTAACCTTCCCCATAGTGGTTATTTGCTCCAATGATGATCTGGTCAACTCTTTCGCTGAGCTGGGAATAAATGGATTCAGTGGCTTTTAGCTCCCCATCCACATACAGCTTCTTACCTGCAGAGCCCCATGTGCAGGCCACGTGATGCCACTCGTTATCATTGAAGATGGAGGCGATGGGGGTCGCGGTGTTGACCCAGTTGTCTCCTTCGATAGGATTGGTGGCGAAATTCAGCATTCCGCCGAAACTCCCAAGATGGGGTAGGTGTGCCATAGCGCCGCCGTTCCAGCTCAGGAAGAAGTTTATCCCGATCCCTGCGGCGAAGATTTCGTGCCGTTCTGTATCAGTGCTGTAATCTGTACTTGGCTTAATCCAGGCGCAGAAGGCTCCTCTATCCCGCACCCAGATGTCGGAGTTCTCAAACACAACAAATGCAAGTCGGGTAAACTGTGCGCCCGTTCCCATAAGGCCCGGCCCATACAGAACACCCCGATTAGCCTGCGGAGAAAGTCCATTCTCACTCTCCATGTTGCCTTCACATCGGAGAAATAGCGATGGAGAGGCTGCAAAGCTATTGGGTATAAATGGATTAAAACAAAATGCAAATATCAAAATCGTCGTAATTAAATATGCCTTTTTCATTGTGACCCTCCTTTATTTTATATTATACAAACCATTAAGCTTAATTCAAATCTTTTTTCAGGCCTTGGTTGAGGTTTAAAAAATGTAGAAGCAAATGTCAATTCTGCTCACAGTCCCTCAATTCAAAAATAAATTGAAGAAATAAGGCTGGTGGCCCAGACAATTGATTTGTTTATGCTGCGCAGCAGCAAGAAATATTTTCATTCTATAACTCTTATAGGCATTCCTGGCAAATAAAAATGCTAAGGTGTTAAATCAATCATCTTGTCACCCTGAGACCCTAATGACAGGTCGTTCAGGCCACTTTCAAATTCAACCTCCAAGCTGATCCACGAGCCGCTGTCTGCCTGGTCCAGGATGGCTGCCATACTATCGTATTTCTTGATGGCGTTTATTATATTTCCCTCGCCCCTTGAAAGGAGTTCACAGAATTTTATGCTGGGCATCCCGCCTCACAATTACCAGGATGTTGAATGAAAAGTCAAAACCTCAAATAATTCCCAGGCGGAGAAAGCATATTCTAAGATGAATAGCTACAAAACTCGAATAGGCATACTTCGGATGGCAGCCAGAGAAGAAGGTCATGGTGAGGGGCAATGCAGCGTGGCGTGATGATAATAATGGGGCAGCCCTGAGGAATTTTCGCCAGGCTTCCTCCGGTCTTAAATCTGGAGGCGGCACCGGGAGTCGAACCCGGGATGGAGGTTTTGCAGACCTCTGCCTTACCCCTTGGCGATGCCGCCTCATTATAATAATCTCGGGCTGGAAACTATCATCGCCCGCGTATTTTTGATTGGAGCGGGAAACGGGATTTGAACCCGCGACTTCAACCTTGGCAAGGTTGCACTCTACCTCTGAGTTATTCCCGCACATCTAAAATTCTAACCCGAGAAATTTTTTTGTCAACGAAAAAATAAGCGCACTCACCCCGATGATGACAATCCTTCCTCCGCAGCCATGAACTTGTAAAGATAGTCAGCTGCGGACCAGACGGTCAGCACCAGAGCAGCCCACAAAAAATAGATCCCCACCGCGTGGAAATCAAACCACAGGAAAGGGTAGTGAATTAAGAGGCTTGAAACCGCAACCATCTGAAATACCATCTTGTACTTTGCCGGCCAACTGGATGTTATGACTGTCCGGCTCCTGTCCATGGCAACTGCTCGCAGCCCTGTGATAAGGAGCTCCCTTGCCACGATGACCACTACCATCCAGGCCGGAACCCTTCCCATCCCTGCAAGCATTATCAGTGCGGATACCACAAGCAGTTTGTCAGCCAGAGGATCAAGTAATTTCCCCAGGTTGGTTATATTTCCGTAACGTCGGGCCAGAACACCGTCCAAGAAGTCGGTAATACCTGCCAGCATAAAAAGAACGGCCGCCAGCAAGCTGGTCATCCTGCTCGGTACCAACAGGCATATTACCACCCCAGGTACCACTAGGATACGAAAACACGTCAAGAAGTTCGGCAGACGCTCATCATTCAGTAAACGGTTGATCTGCACTTTACTCCCCGCGCCCGGCAGTGGCAATTCGGCCGAAAAGTAAATGTAGCATGGTTCCTCACCCATGGGCCAGTCTGTTCAAAGTACTGTTATTGATAATATTGGAAATAATAAAGAACCTTTTTCACGAAGCGGGTAGTCTCCTTGAAAGGTGGAACGCGCTTGTATTTCCGAACATTGTCTAACCCAGCGTTGTATGCAGCAAGAGCCAGAATCATGTCTCCGTTGAGTTGCGACAGAAGATGACGAAAAAAACGGACTCCAGCCTCTATATTCTCCCTAGGATCGAAGGGGTTGTAAACCGCCATACGCCTCACCGTCTTGGGCATGAGCTGCATCAGACCCTTTGCCCCTTTGCGGGAAACCGCCCTGGGATTGAAATTCGACTCGACATGTATAATGGCCTTTATAAGGGCCCAATTCAATTCGTGTTTCTTGGCCGCCCATTTGATGATGGAGTCATATCGCCGATGCCTATGGGGGTCTGCTATATATTGAAACCCACTTGGCCGATACAATCTGAACTTTTTGTCTGTTGGCACATTGGTGAAATGCAGCACGCCATTTCTATCGGTATAAGTATAGACCTGGGCTTTCGATTTTGCATTTACAATCAATGTCAACAGTATGCTCAAGAGGACGACGATGAATCGCTGGATCATTATCCGCCTCTGCCTGGAGGTATTCACATCATATCCGCTTAGTTGAAGAGATTCTGCAAATATTATGTATAAGAAAATTTCCTATATTGTCAAGTCTCACTCAGGCCAAGTACTTTCCCCATTTTTTCGTAGTATGGCCATCTCGGCCATGATTTTTCATGGCCAGGACGCCCGGGCCACGTACCACAACGGACGTGAATTTCAATGAGCCAAGAGTTTCCTTATTTTTTTCTAGATCAAAGCAATATCACGGCTCTTGCTCTTTTTTAGCTTCAAGATAACGTTGCTGGCATTGAGGGCTGCAAAAATATATCGTTTCACCCCTGTACGACACCGACAATGCTTCCCGTTTGGGCACATATACGCCGCACACGGGATCCTTGACCATCTCGTCTATGACTTTGTTCCCGGAAGGCTTATGTCTAGGGAAGCGGGTGCTCTTTCCTTTAGGAGAAAGGATTGCTTTCACCAGCCGGTAGAAGAGATACATCAACAGCAGTGTGATGATAAAACGGAGCATTTTGTATCGCTTAACCTTGGTGGAAATTCAAATGGACAAACCCATACGCCGCTGGAATAGTAAAACGTGCTAGTAGGTATGGATTGCCCGTTAATTTGAGCCATTTTCAGTACTTCAACAATTGGACAGTATTGCGGTCTGGACACTGCTCAAGCAATTGGGCCACCGTTTGACGGAGTACGGGGTGCACATAGTTCGGAGCAATGTCGTAAAGTGGGACCAGCACAAATTTTCTCTCCTGTATCCGAGGATGAGGAACGCTCAGCCCTGGGCTTTTTATAACCTTGTCGTTGTAAAATAACAGGTCCAGGTCTATGGTACGTGGAGCTCCTGGTAGCGATCGCTCCCTGCCCATTTCAGCCTCAATTCGCAGCAGTGAACCCAGCAGATCCTTGGGGCTCAAATTGGTCTCCAGAGACGCCGCACCATTGATGAACCACACAGTGCTCTCCACTCCCACGGGCTCTGTCCAGTAGAGGCGGGAGCAGGCCACAACGCGGACTCCCTTTGCCGCGTCTAGCAGCACCAGTGCCCTCCTGCAATTGGATTCCCGGTCTCCAAGATTCGCTCCGAAACCGATGTAAGCCAGACTTTTCATGAGCTATGGAAAGCGAGGAGCAATCCTTTAGAATCCGATTTTCTTGATTCGGCGCACGACTTCACGGCATTTATCTGCGCTGACAGTCATGGCGATTCGAATGTAGCCTTCACTCTCTTTACCGAAGCCGGTTCCTGGCGTGGTGACGATTCCAACCTCCAGCAGTTGACCGACGAATTCCTCGACGGTTCTTCCCCGTGGTATTTCCACCCACAAATAGAAAGTGGCGCTGCACGGACACACCCTCAACCCTGCATTTTCGAGACCAAGGATCAGAATGTTGCGTCTTTCAGAGTAGGTACGGCGCATCTGCTCCACGCACGATTGGTCGCCCTCAAGGGCGGTGATCCCTGCGCATTGGATGGCCTCGAAGACGCCTGAGTCCACATTTGTTTTAACTTGTCCAAGCGCAGCGAGGGCATCCGCGTTTCCCACGGCAAAACCGATCCGCCATCCCGTCATGTTGTAAGTTTTCGAGAGGGAATGAAACTCGATGGCCACCTCTTTTGAGCCCTCCACCTCAAGGATGCTGTGGGGAGGATCAGAATCAAAGTAAATCTCTGTGTAGGCTGCATCGTGGCAGATAAGAAGGGCATGCTGGCGGGCAAATTCCACAGCGTGTTCGAAAAAATCTAGCCCGGCCACAGCCGATGTGGGATTATTGGGATAATTGATGAAAAGGAGTTTGCTTTTTGACAGCACATCCGGTGGAACGGCGCTCAGGTCGGGGAGAAAACCATTCTCCCTCCGCAATGGAAGTGTGTATGGGATGCCCCCGGCAAACAAGGAAGCCACCCTGTATACCGGGTATCCAGGCGAGGGAACGAGAACTCCCTCCCCCGGGTTGACAAAGGCTAAGGGCAAGTGAGCCAGACCCTCCTTGGAGCCGATCAGGGAGAGAACCTCCCGCTGCGGGTTCAGCTTTACCCCAAATCGTCGTTGGTACCAGGCAGCAGCCGCCTCCCGAAACCGGAGCATCCCTTCGTAGCTCGGATATTGGTGGTGGGCGGGGTTGCGTGCCTCAATCGAAAGCGATTCAATAATATGATCGGGGGTGGGAAGATCCGGGTCTCCGATGCCGAGGCTTATCACATCCATCCCACGCTCGATTAACTCCGCCTTTTTGCGGTCCAGTTCGGCAAACGGATAGGGTGGCAATGTTCGAATCCGGTCAGCTCTCTCTACCAGGGCCATTTGAGTGTCCTCCTCATATAATAGAACATTGATAATTACAATGTCTTTAACATGCCGATGAAAAAATGTAAAGAAATTCTGAAGAAAAAGCTGAACATGCTGATAATTAAAATTATTCACCGATGGGTATAAAGCCGGTTGTTAAGTAAGAAGGATGAAAGGTTGACAAATGCCCGGTGAGGATTATAATGCAACAGAAAACTATATATTCCATTTTCAACTGGCCTTTATGCTTGACGCAATCGATTTGAAAAAAACTAATGAAGGGAAAAATGAAACATTTTACAAATTACATGGTTAAATTTATAAAAACTAATAATAAATGGGCAGATCGTGTGGTATATATATTTGATGGAATAATAATCCACTGGATGTGCCCATAATTCCTGGCTTCACTTCCTGGTCATTCCGATCAGATCCGAGCTTTTTATACAAAGAAGAAATAAAAACGTTGGGATCTAAATTAATTTTCCTGGATGACCCCGGTGGCCGTAAAGGTCAACCGAAGCGGCAAATGGAGGACAGATTATGATCGAGGTTGAGGGCTTGACCAAATATTATGGTCACGTTCTGGGGATCAAGGACGTTACATTCTATGTGGAGAAAGGAGAGATTCTGGGCTTTCTGGGTCCCAACGGCGCGGGCAAGACAACAACAATGCGCATCTTGACCTGTTTCATGCCTCCCACCAGCGGAACTGCACGGATTAAGGGCTTTGACGTGTTTAAAGATTCTCTGGAGGTACGACGCAGAGTGGGATATATGCCCGAGAATGTTCCGTTATACACGGATATGTCTGTTCGGGCGTATCTTTCCTTCGTCTCCGATTTGAAAGGGATTAAAGGAGTGCAGCGGCGGACTGCGGTGGATCGCGTGATTGAAGAGTGTGGCCTTCAAGGCGTTAATGGCCGCTATATCGGAAAGCTCTCCAAGGGATATCGCCAGCGGGTGGGGTTGGCACAGGCGCTCATTCATGATCCCGAGGTGCTGATTCTGGATGAGCCCACCCTTGGCCTGGATCCCCGGCAGATCATCGAGATTCGCCGGCTAATAAAAAACCTCGGAGGGGAACGCACCATAATTATTTCCAGCCATATCCTGCCGGAGGTTAGTCAGATTTGCAACAGCGTGATTATCATCAACGATGGTTGCCTGGTGGCAGAGAAAAGCACGCCGGAAGAGCTCGATGCAAGCCTAAAGCACTCCAACAAGGTCTTCCTGCAGGTCGATGGTCCACCATCGGAAGTAATCAGCTCCATGAAAAATTTGGATGGAGTTCTTTCCATTGTCAAGCGAGATCAGCTCGGCGGACATATCAATATCAATAATTATGTGGTGGAATCCATGCGCGACAAAGATGTGCGTCGGCAGATCGCGGCCAGTGTGGCTAGCAACGGCTGGGGATTGCTGGAGCTTCGCCCGATAGGACTTTCTCTGGAGGATATCTTCATTCAGTTGGTTACCGAAGAAGTACATCCCGAACTCCCTGCAGAAGCTGCGGAAAGCCATGAGACTGATAGCTCGGAGGTGACAGCGTGATGTTGAATTTATATCCAATCATGAAAAAAGAGTTGAGATCGTATTTCAATTCCCCTATAGCATACGTGGTTATCGCGGCGTTTCTCATCATCTCGGGTTGGTTTTTCTACACATCTATGGCTTTTTTCAACATGATCAGCTTCCGGGCCATTCAAAACCCTTATCTACGATCTCAGTTGAATATCACTGAGATGGTGGTTCGTCCGCTGTTCGGCGGGAACCTGACCATTTTGCTGGCTATCCTTCTACCCGCAGTCAGCATGAGGCTTTTTGCAGAGGAGAAAAAGTCGGGCACCATAGAACTGTTATTAACGTACCCTGTCACCGATTTCGAGGTCATGTTGGGAAAGTATCTGTCCAGCCTGGGGGTTTTTATCGCTATGTTAATCTTGACGGGGCTTTATCCATTAATGATGTTCTGGCTCAGCCAGCCTGAGTGGGGTCCGCTGGTCAGCGCGTACCTGGGCCTTGTGCTCATGGGAGCCAGTTTCCTGGCTCTCGGCCTTTTCACCTCCTCCCTGACCGAGAACCAGATTGTCGCTTTCGTGGTGGGGATCGCGGGATGTCTTTTGTTCTGGATTATAGGATGGGCGTCAACTTTCGCCCAAGGGGTTCTCAGGGATTTGCTTTTATATCTCTCAATCACTCACCACTTCAATAATTTCCGAAAGGGAGTCATCGATACTGCGGATCTGGCTTTTTACCTGATCTTCATTGTTTTTTTCCTTTTTTGCACGCTGCGGGTACTTGAAACCAAGCGTTGGAGGGGATAAGCATGAAAGGGCTTTTAGGGTTGCAAACCTTTTTCAGGGGTCGTAAGGCTCGATATGGAACCAATACAGCACTCATGATCCTTATCATGACAGCGATTCTGGCTCTGATTGGCGCCATAACGACGAAACATCCCAAGCGATATGACCTGACTGAGAATCAACGTTATACCCTTTCCGATGAGTCGCGGAAAGTTGCAGCCGCACTTGATTCGGAAGTCAAGGTAACGGCTTTCTTTCTGAAGTTCAATCCGGTTAGCCTGCGGCTTCAAGACCTTCTGGAGCAATACGCATATCACTCCAAGAAATTCTCGTTCGAGTTTGTGGACCCGGATCGCCAACCGGGACTGGCCAAATCTTTGAACGTGACGAAATATGGAACGATCGTTATTCAGAGTGGAGAAAATACTGAGAAAATCTACGAATCCAGCGAGGAAAAAATCACCAATGCCATACTCAAGGTGACGCGAAAGACAAAGAAAGTCATATATTTTTTAACGGGGCACGGCGAGCCCGATATTGACGGTCTTGCCAAAAACGAGTATGCCTCGGCCAAAAAAGCTGTTGAAGATAAAGGGTATCAGGTCAAGACGCTGCTCCTCATGAAGGAAAAAGATGTGCCCGAAGACGCTTCCATTCTGGTGGTGGCGGGCCCTCAAAAAGCCCTCTTCGATCCCGAGCTGGAGAGTATCCAGCGATATATCGCAAAGGGTGGAAAAGTTTTCTTTATGATCGACCCCCTGGAAGCCTCTGGCATGGAGGCGTTCCTCAAACAATACGGGATCGTCCTTGGTGATGATATTATAATCGATCGGATGAGCCGACTTTTCGGCGCTGACGCCCGAATCCCGGTCATTTCAAAATATCAGCACCATCCCATTACAGAGGGATTTAAAGTAGTCTCATTTTTCCCGCTGGCCCGGACTGTGGACGTTGAGAAAGATCCCCCTGAAGGTGTAACGGCCCAGAGACTGGCAATGACCGGCCCCGACGCATGGGCCGAAAAGGAGATCAAGGAAGCGATGGAGGGCAAAGCTTCACAGAGTCCTCAGGAGCGAAAAGGCTCTCTTTCCGTGGCTGCGGTGGCCACAGTGAAGCTCAGCGAAGAGCAGGGGGAAAAAGAGGAGGAAAAGCCCGGGACAATCGCCGGCGACAAGCGCAGGGCGCGCATTGTGGTTTTTGGCGACTCGGACTTCGTCAATAACACCCACCTGGGCCTTTCTGGCAACAGGGATCTGTTCCTTAACACCATCAGTTGGCTGGCAGAGGAAGAGAACCTGATTTCCATTCGCGCCAAGGAGCCCACTGGAAGACCGATGATGCTCACAGCCAAACAGGGGCGGTTCCTCTTCTGGCTGCCCATCGTCGTACTCCCCCTGGTGATTATCAGCGTGGGCTCGACCGTATTAATCCGCAGGAGGTTGAAAGGATGAACTGGAGACTTACCGCCATATTGGCTCTGGTTCTGGCCTTGCTGGGCGGGTATTATGCTTACTTCGAGATGAAATTTTTCCCCCAGCAAAAGAAAGCTCAAGAAGAAGCAAAAAAAATCCTCGCCCTCAAAGCGGATGAAATTAAGCAAATCACCTTAAAGCGCAAAGACAAAGAAATTCTCTGTGCCCGGGATAACGGCAACTGGCAAATGCTAAAGCCTCTCAAGAGCGGTGGCGATAATGCCGCATTGGAAAAGATGGCCAATCTACTGGTCGAAGCGAAGTTCGAAAAAAAGCTGGAGGAAGAGAAACCTGAATGGAAGTCTTTTGGTCTGGAAGACCCATCCTTACAGATATGGGTTACAATGAAGGACGGCACAACGAGTCCGAAACTGGCTCTGGGGGTTAAAAGCCCCACCGAGAAGTATGTTTATGCTCGCCTGGATCAGGGAAAAAACATTTTCCTGTTGTCCGGCAAAATGCTGGATGATCTGGATAAAAAAGTTTTCGACCTGCGTAACAAGCGGCTCTTTGACTTCAAACCGGAGGATGTGGATGGTGTGGAGGTTGCCACCGATTCCTGGCGCGCTGTGGCACACCGTGTTGATAAGGAAAAGTGGGCAATGGTAGTTCCCCTCGACGCGCCCGCTCAGTCCACCAAGATCACTCTTCTTCTGAGAAAGCTGACACAGTGGAAGGTTAAGGAGTTTATCAGCGAGAAAGCTGACGATCTTGCAACTTACGGTCTGGATAACCCCTCCTACACTATTAACTTGAAAGTGGGAAAAGCGCCCGCACAGCAGGTCCTTTTGCTTGGGGAAAAGGATGAGGCAAAAAATGGCGTATTTGCTCACATGAAAGGGGCCACAAATGTGGTGATGCTGGACGCCAAGCTCATGGAGGATCTGCCCAAAGGGGTATTCGAACTGCGGGAAGATGACTTTATCAGCCTGGAGCGGGAAAAGGTTGAGAAAATTCGCCTAACCTATCCCCAGCATCAGATCCTTCTGGCAAAAGAAGGTGAGAATCAGTGGGTTATAGAGGAACCCATCCAAGCGCGTGCCGACATATACAAGGTCAGCAACATCCTGTGGGATGTGGATGACATGAAAATCACGAAATTCATCGATGCAGATCAGCCATCCCCTGAGGTGAGCGGCCTGGACTCACCGGCTGTGCGGATAGAGTTCTACCTCAAGGGAGAAAAAGAGCCCGTCGGGGTGGAATTTGGGCGAAAGACTGAGGATGGAAAAGGCGTCTACGCCCGACAGATTCGGCATGGCCGGGCGGACGTGGTGGACGTGAAAAACCTGGAAAGACTCCCCAAAACTGTTTCTGACATACGTTACAACAAGCTTCTGGAGTTCGAGAACAAAGATATCAAGGTCATTCAAATGACTCTGGCCGGCAAAGAGATTGAGATTCGCCGTGATGGGGAAAATTGGAAAATGAGGCGGCCCGAGAAAAAGGATCTGGACAGCGGGCGGGTCTTGTCTTTACTGTGGGCGCTTAGAGACCTGAGGTTCAAAGAGGTGGTATCTGAGGACGGGAAGAACATTCCCCCCGGGGCCTTTGAAAAAACCAGGCTGAAAGTGAAGCTGATCCAGAAAAATGAACAAAGCCCGGGGACTCTGGTGGTGGGAGACGAAATCCCGGGTAAGAAAGGACTGGTCTACTGCCGGGTGGAAGGCAAACCCCTTGTATCAGCCATCAATCCGGACCTGATCAAGAAAGCGGAAAAAGCCCTGGAAAAAGCGAAAAGATGATCCATTGCGGTATTTGCTTTATTGCTTTGGGGTCAGGTCTTGCTATTTGCAATGTAATCTGCTATTCTTTTTTGTAAAAAGTGTGAAGTACTTTACTAAATGGAGTTGGATATATCAAAATTCAAGACCTGAACCTCTGTACACTCTGATATTATTTGATGATCAGAAGATGATAATCAGAAGAAATTTTCCGAATCACTCGCTAGTCACTTCTTGAAGCTTTAAGCTGCTCTCCACTGCTATAACAATAGGATAAGATTTCGATTTTTTCTCTATGTAGGCATTCAAAGATTCTCGAGTAATTTCAGCAAGAGATATGTTCTCTTTATATGCAATAAATCGGATAGCTTCATATTGTTCTTTATCAATGGCCGCAAAGAGTGTAACTCGGTCCCTTTTTTTTGTTCCTTATTCTTTAAAGACTTTTTCATTTTTTTTCTCTCTTTAACTTTTATGACAAAGCTCACCTCCTCATATATCAGATAAAAGGAGGTGAGTTGCCATACTAAAATATTATTGAGTTATTTTAACTGTATAAATATTGATGACCGCTGACATAATTTTCAAATAGATAGCCTTTTGTTTAAAACGAACCAACAAAGTATCTCTAATATAATTAGTGTCCATCCGGAAACCCCGGATTTTTGATGCGAGTTGTGATCGGTAC